>CP062007.1:2732500-3065000 GCA_022749295.1 Flavobacteriaceae bacterium GSB9 | reverse complement strand
TCGCATTGCTCTTTACCTATACGGGACTATCACCCTCTATGGCCTGTCTTTCCAAACAGTTCTAATTCATCGCAACTCGAACATTGCAGTCCTACAACCCCGGCACTGCCGTAACAGCACCGGTTTGGGCTAATCCGCGTTCGCTCGCCACTACTAGCGGAATCACTTTTGTTTTCTCTTCCTCCGGGTACTTAGATGTTTCAGTTCCCCGGGTTCGCCTCCTTATAGGATAACATGTCTTCAACATGCTGGGTTGCCCCATTCGGATATCCACGGATCAAATCGTATGTGCCGATCCCCGTGGCTTTTCGCAGCTTATCACGTCCTTCTTCGCCTCTGAGAGCCTAGGCATTCCCCATACGCCCTTGTTTAGCTTATTGTACTTTTTGCTTTTTTAATGAGTTCGGAAGTCTGTACCGCTCGCGTGGTACAGAAATCCTTAAATTAATTATTGCTTATAGAACCGGATAAATCCGATCCTAAAATTTCATGTATCTTTTTTTCAATATGTCAATGAACTTCTTTCCGCACTGCGGAACCGTGGAGAATATCGGAGTCGAACCGATGACCTCCTGCGTGCAAGGCAGGCGCTCTAGCCAGCTGAGCTAATCCCCCATTGTGGAATTCAGAATTATGAATTCAGAATTACGAATGTTGAATCCCCTTGCTTCTAGAATTTCCTTTAATTAGTAGTCTCAGGCAGACTCGAACTGCCGACCTCTACATTATCAGTGTAGCGCTCTAACCAGCTGAGCTATGAGACTCTACTTAATTATTGTAATTATAAATCAACAGCTTTGAGAACAGACTATCTCTTGCAACAGTCTTGATACCTTTGGTCGTCTTTCTCTAGAAAGGAGGTGTTCCAGCCGCACCTTCCGGTACGGCTACCTTGTTACGACTTAGCCCTAGTTACCGATTTTACCCTAGGCCGCTCCTTGCGGTGACGGACTTCAGGCACTCCCAGCTTCCATGGCTTGACGGGCGGTGTGTACAAGGCCCGGGAACGTATTCACCGCATCATGGCTGATATGCGATTACTAGCGATTCCAGCTTCACGGAGTCGAGTTGCAGACTCCGATCCGAACTGTGATAGGGTTTATAGATTCGCTCCGCCTCGCGACGTGGCTGCTCTCTGTCCCTACCATTGTAGCACGTGTGTAGCCCAGGACGTAAGGGCCGTGATGATTTGACGTCATCCCCACCTTCCTCACGGTTTGCACCGGCAGTCTTGCTAGAGTTCCCATCTTTACATGCTGGCAACTAACAACAGGGGTTGCGCTCGTTATAGGACTTAACCTGACACCTCACGGCACGAGCTGACGACAACCATGCAGCACCTTGTAAGTAGTCCGAAGAAAGACCTATCTCTAGATCATGCAACTTACATTTAAGCCCTGGTAAGGTTCCTCGCGTATCATCGAATTAAACCACATGCTCCACCGCTTGTGCGGGCCCCCGTCAATTCCTTTGAGTTTCATTCTTGCGAACGTACTCCCCAGGTGGGATACTTATCACTTTCGCTTAGCCACTCAGACCGAAGTCCGAACAGCTAGTATCCATCGTTTACGGCGTGGACTACCGGGGTATCTAATCCCGTTCGCTACCCACGCTTTCGTCCATCAGTGTCAATACATTGTTAGTGATCTGCCTTCGCAATTGGTATTCTATGTAATATCTATGCATTTCACCGCTACACTACATATTCTAACCACTTCACAATCATTCAAGATAACCAGTATCAAAGGCAATTCTACGGTTGAGCCGCAGACTTTCACCTCTGACTTAATCATCCACCTACGGACCCTTTAAACCCAATGATTCCGGATAACGCTTGGATCCTCCGTATTACCGCGGCTGCTGGCACGGAGTTAGCCGATCCTTATTCTTACGGTACCGTCAGGCCGCTACACGTAGCGGTGTTTCTTCCCGTATAAAAGCAGTTTACAACCCATAGGGCAGTCTTCCTGCACGCGGCATGGCTGGATCAGGGTTGCCCCCATTGTCCAATATTCCTCACTGCTGCCTCCCGTAGGAGTCTGGTCCGTGTCTCAGTACCAGTGTGGGGGATCCCCCTCTCAGGGCCCCTACCTATCGTCGCCATGGGGTGCCGTTACCACTCCATCTAGCTAATAGGACGCATAGTCATCTTGTACCGATAAATCTTTAATGCAAGGACCATGAAGTCTTTGCATACTATGGAGTATTAGTCAGAATTTCTCCTGGTTATTCTCCAGTACAAGGCAGATTCTATACGCGTTACGCACCCGTGCGCCGGTCGTCATCAAAAAAGCAAGCTTTTCCATGTTACCCCTCGACTTGCATGTGTTAGGCCTGCCGCTAGCGTTCATCCTGAGCCAGGATCAAACTCTTCATCGTTAAATTTTTAAGTCTTGTATGACTTGTGTTCTTAACGGCCTCAGAAATCTTTCTTGGTACTCAAAATGGTCTATTCTCTTTGTCGAGAAACACCGTTTCCGATGTCCCTCTTACGCTGTCGATTCAATATGTCTATGAACTTCTTTTCTCTTTACCCAACTCGTTTCCTCGTTAAGCGGGTGCAAATATAAAACCCTTTTTTTAATCTCACAACGGTTATCTGGATTTTTTTTAAGTTTTTTTCTTTCGATAAAAACCGTGCCAAAAACTATCGGTGAACTCTCGCCGCAAACGGCGCTGCCGTTTTTAGCGGCTGCAAATGTACAGCCTTTTTTCTTTCCGCCAAATGTTTTTTTGACTTTTTTTTCGGAACCTTTTCCAGGCCCCAAAAACACATCCCGAACAACCTCTCTATGAACTCCCGCCGCAAACGGCCGTACCGTTTTTAGCGGCTGCAAATATACCACCCTTTTTTATTCCCAAACAAACTTTTTGGGGACTTTTTTTTGGTTTTTTTCGGAACACGACCCTAACACGCTCTTTTGTTGAAAGTTGGAACGGAAAGTTTTTTGTGCAGCTTAACAGAACAGAACCGTCGTTCCGTTCCGTTCCTTCCCTTTTCAATGCACACATGTACCTGGACTATACCGACCGTAATGGCTCGAGTGCTGAATTCCACCCCAGAACCTCGCGCCTGGGATTGGAGAGGGCCCCTTTTGGAGGCACGGCAAAAAGGTACAGCGCAAGGCACGGCCCCAGGCAACGCCATAAAAAACCAATATTGACCTACAGAAAGAAGTTCCATACTATACCAAAACGGATAATAAAATCGCGATAGGGGTAATTGGGAGCCGAGTAATAATTATATCCTGTAAAGGAAGAGTTAAAATGTTCGGCCTTAAAATAGATTCTGGTTTGGCGAATTTTAGCATTTAAAAAGTAATCGAACCGGGGAAAGCCTCCGTACTTTTGTTTGGTTTGAGTATAAAATTCAGCCAAAACCGGACTGTAAGCGTCCATATAATACTCCGTAAAATAATTTAAGGTTACACCTGTTTGCAAATACAAAGCCTTTTGAAACAAGTGGCTTGAAAAATAAAGAGTGTTTCTGGTATTGAACTCTGGCATGTTTAAGACCTTATTATCGTCCTTTACATTTTGATACATTATAGTGTTGGCCAAAGCAAACTTTCCAAACTTTATTTCATTTTCGAATTTAAGCCTAAGATAGTTTATCGTGCTGCTGTTTTGATAGGGTCTTACCTGAAGCGTATCGGCTTCCTTCTTAAAATAAACATAATCGTTTATGGTTGAAAAATCTACAGTGACTTTGGCATAATTTTTCAAATTTAATTGAAATGCCAACTGTTGGGTTTCTGTGTTATTAAAATTTTGCTGCCAGTTGTAATTTGTGTAATTGCTTTGGTAAAGCAAGGTATTGTAATTTGGCGCATGCGAACTGTGGTTTATTGATGCTTGAGCAGAAATATCGTCTTCTAACTTAAAACCAGCGGTGGCCTTTATAAAGTTTCCTTCAAAATCACCGGACACATTTACCCCCATCTCACCCTTAAGGTTAAACCCTTTATATTGTTTCTGATATGCTCCACCTGCAGAAAACACATTGCCTTTTAAGCGATTTGTTATGGTCTGCCCATTCAACAGTACCAACTTGTTATAACCATAATTATAGTTATTATTACTAATATTGAATTGGAAGTTACCCAACAGGTGATTATAATACTCTAGCTGTAATTTGTTATAAAAATTTTCGAGTGTCACCCGTTCTTTTAGGTTTCTCGCATTAAAAGTTTCCCCGAAAAAACCTGTATCAGCTGTAGTTTGGCTAAACTCAAAATACTTGTCTTCAAACGAAATGATATGCCTAAGATCTAGTTTGTTTTTTTCTAAAAATTTGCCCTTCGGCTTTTTAACACTAATAGAATCGTTTAAGGAATCTGTCTGAACCTCCACCAGTTCCTGTTCAGTATGATTAAAGACATTATAGCTGTGGTTTAAGTAAAAGCGCTTACCGCGCAACATGCTTTCTGCATTTTCAAAATTAACATCCAAGATAGAGCGATCTAAAAACTCGGGCTCTCCCGTTTCGAAAGGCTCAATACTATTATCAGCCAGCCCGCCGTTTTCTTGGTTCATTAAATCTTGGGTAACAATATGTCCTCTTGCTTTATAGCGTTTATTTCTGGATTGATAATTAGATGTAAACCTAAAATTGCCTGTACTTGTTAGTATATTTTGATACTTACCTAGAGACCGCAGGCCCTTATAGGCTATAGAAAAGTTGAATTGTGGCGAGGTGTTAACAGTAAAAAATGAATCGACAAGCTGGCCTTGCTCGAAAGCTGTCCTGAAAAACAGCTCGGTTAACGGTGTTGGTACACGATAATAATATATATCGTCCACCTCCATATAATTGAAATGCCTGGCTCGCGCACCAAAAAGCGGCATTAAGCTTGTATTTTGAAAATCGAAAGTTAGACTATTGTAAGTCTGACCCAGATTTGCAAAGGGAATCAGTCCAAAGTTATCTTTTCTTAAATAATTAAATTTATAGTCTTTTTTAATGGTTAGAGAAGTATCCACATAAGTTGTATCGTTTTCGGACGAAATAATAAGGTAATCTTCTATTTTTGCGCCTTTGTCGGTCGCTTCGTCTAATCCTGTAATCTTTTTTAAGGCACCAATCACTTTTGGCGAATCTTTTTCTTTTGAAGACCTTTTTAAGGAGTCTTGTCTTGACACCGCAGCCTTTCTTTCTACTTTTTCAGCTCCAACTTCTTTATCTTGCGCTTGAAGACCTTTTATAACGAACAGTAAAAAGATAAATAAAATTACTTTTTTCATAATGCCTATTGAAGTTGCAAATGTAAACACAAAATATGATAACGCTAAAAAGAGAATAAATTATTTATTGCCCATCTATTTTACCCAAAAACGGTTTGAAACTCTACACAAAAAACCATCGATCAGTCTTTATTATAAAATTATATCTTGCACAACAATTCTTAAAAACATATCATAGCCCCAAGCTACAACCCAAAATTAAATTCACTTTAATCAACTCTTGTATTAAATGTTACTAACCAAACACTCCAAATACACATTAGAATGTGGCACAGACGAAGCTGGCCGTGGCTGCTTGGCGGGACCAGTCACCGCTGCAGCTGTGATTCTTCCAAAAGATTTTGAAAATGCCATTTTGAACGATTCGAAACAACTCAGCAAAAATAAACGAGAAATTTTAAAACCTATAATTGAAACCCAAGCTTTAACTTTTGGGGTCACCCACGTTTTTCAGGAAGACATTGATATCATAAATATTTTAAATGCTTCTATTTTGGCCATGCACCAATCTATAGTACAACTAAAACCACAACCCGAATTTATTATTGTTGACGGTAATAAATTTAAGCCCTACCAAGACATCCCTTTTGAAACCATAATAAAAGGAGACGGTAAATACCTAAGCATTGCGGCCGCTTCTGTTTTGGCAAAAACTTACAGGGATGCATACATGAGTAAAATCCACGACGAGTTCCCCATGTATAATTGGAAAAAAAACAAAGGCTACCCCACCAAAGAACACAGAGCGGCCATTAAAAAGTATGGCATAACAAAATACCATAGAAAATCGTTTAGGTTGCTCCCCGAACAATTAAAGATGGACCTTTAAATTTTTAATGCACCACAAAAAATATTAGGTTTGTAAAAATTAATTTTTATCCATGAGATTATTTTGCCTCTCCCTCCTGCTTATTACGGTTTTCAACTGTTCAAACTCTTACAAAAAAAGCAATAGCTTAATAGATTTCGTTCCAAAAGAGGCCGAGATTATTGTACGCACTTCTAACTTAGAAAGTCTGAAAAGCAGCGTTAAAAACAGTGGGCTTTTAAATCAACTATTGAACACCAAAAATTACTCTACATTAGAAAATAAATTAAATCACTTAACACATTTAAAGCCTTTAAACGATTTTTTAATTTGTTTTTCGACCGACGAAAACGACAGCTTGCAATATGCCATAATTACCAAGCTTGACAAAAAGCTGTTCAAAACCGATTCTTTAAAAGATTACATGGAAGAATCGATTACTTATAAAAACAAAACAATAACCAAATCGACGTTGAACCAAAGCGTTTTTTATAGTACGGTGATAGATAGCGTATTTTTCGCATCGTCTTCACCAAAGCTGACCTCTGCAGTTTTTGAAACCAAAACGCCAGATACCGAGTTAAGAAAAATAATCAATACTACAAGCAACAACAAAACGCTTTCGCTAATTATAAAACCAAACAACGGCCTGATAAGAACCGTTTTTATAGAAGATTCGTTAAACCTCAAACAATTCTCGGAATATGTGGCAATAGACCTCGATTTAGAGCAAAACGAATTGTATTTCAACGGCATCACTAAAGCTAACGACTCCACCGAAAGTTTAGTGAACGTGTTTAAAAATACCATCCCACAACAAAATGAGGTGCCCAAAATAGCCCCTTCCAGCAGCGATGGCTTTTTAAGTATCACTTTTGATTATTTTAATACTTTTAAAACTAATTTAAGCCGTTTCAACAAACAAGATTCTTTAGCCAATACCTCAACACTTTTCAATAATATTTCTGAAATCGGTATTATCTATGAAGGCGAAAACAAGGCCGTTATATTAAATTCTGTTGATGTTATTGCTACCGAAGAAGCCCTTTTAAGCGAACAGACAAAAGTCGACTCATATCGCGATGTTGACCTTTATGATTTTAGCAGTCCTAACCTGTTTTACAATACATTTTCTCCATTTATAACCTTCAAAAAAGCTAATACCTATTGTATTCTGGACCACTTTTTTGTGTTTACCGATAACCGAGACATACTCGAAAATATTATTGCAGATTACCAAAACGAATCAACATTAGCCAACCAAAGTCACTTTGACGCTATGAGTAACAAATTGAGTAGCGCGGCTTCTATCCTACAGGTAAGCAACACCTCTACACTTAAAACTATTTTTGACAAAAATTTAGGTCACGATGGAAATTACAAACTAAAAAACGATAATATTTCGGCCATTCAATTTATTTACGACAACCATTTTGCACATGTTAATGGTATAATAAGCAAAAGCAAAACCAAAGCTGAACAAAATTCGGTTTCTGAGGAACTCAACATAAAACTTGACCACGATATTTTAAACAGCCCACAGTTTGTAAAAAACCACGTTACAGGCCAAAAAGAAATAGTGGTTCAAGATGTAAACAACAACTTGTACTTAATTTCGAATACAGGAAAAATCCTTTGGAAAAAACAACTTCAAGGCAATATTTTAGGAAACATAGAACAAATTGATATTTACAAAAACGGAAGATTACAATTGGTTTTTGCCACACCAAACCGTGTTTACGTTTTAGATAGAAACGGAAAGGAAGTACCCCCATTCCCTCTAAGGCTTAACGATAAAATCACTCAGCCTCTTTCTGTGTTCGATTACGACAAACGAAAAAACTACAGGCTAATGGTTACCCAGGGTAAAAACGTGTTAATGTACAACACCAAAGGCAATATTGTAAAGGGCTTTACTTTTAAATCTGCTAATGGTGCCATTATTTCCCAACCCAAACATTTTAGAATTGGCAGGAAAGATTATCTAGCTTTAAAAACCAAGAACAAACTATACATTTTAGATAGAACAGGAAAAACCAGGGTAACACCCAAAAGCCAAAGCAATTACTCTAATCAACCTGTGTTTTTGTATAAGAATAAATTCACTACAACTACTGACAACGGAAAGCTTTTTTCTGTTGACACCAGAGGAAATGTATCGAGTGCAGACTTGAACCTTTCTGAAAATCATTTTTTAGAAACTACAAGCAAGACCTTAGTAACTCTAAGCGAAAACAAACTGTCCATTAAAAACAAAACAACCGAAATGGATTTTGGCAACTATACAGCGCCCAGCATTTTTTACATCTATGATAAAATTTACGTATCTACCACCGATTTGCAATCACATAAGGTTTATCTTTTTGACAGCCAATCTAAATCTATACCCAATTTTCCTCTTTACGGAAGTTCTTCCATACAATTAGACAACATAGATCAAGACAGAAATTTAGAATTTGTTGCCAAGGGCGAAAACAACGCTATAATCCTTTATCAAATCAATTAGTTTTCAGCAGTTAAGTTATAAGGCTAAACAAACTATGAAACCTAAAATTTTATACGATAAAATTTTAGGCAGTAATTTGTCAGTAAAAAACTAATCTTTATATTTAACCCAGCTATTAATCAATCTGTTATAAATTGAGATACATACAAAAAGAATCTCTCATTAATCTTTTTGCACTGCTCGTGCACAATATAGTAATCCATCATAAAATTTAACGACAACCAAATCGCAAGTCCTCAAATCTGTGGCACCAAAGTGTAATGCTTTGGTGCTTTTTTTTCACTTTTTACTTTTGAAATTAGTACTATTGCAACACTAATTCTTAAGATATGATTTCTAGAAAAAATGCATCTATTTCAAAATTTATAATTCATAAAGTTGGAAACAAATTCAACGACACAAAAAACGCCTTTTCGGAAAAATTGGTGGAATTCGACGAGGCCAGCTACGATTTAATGCTTCCTTTTTTATTGCGGCCATTTGCTAGCGTGGTACAAAGCTACCGATTTAACCACCATGCCAATATTGCCCTGAATGAAATTAACAGCTATGCCAATCAAATATTAGGGGAAGACGATGATTTTATAGACGTTTCAAAACACATCGTTATGCACTTATACGAACAATCCAATTCAGCTAACATTAAAACTGGAGATGTGTTGGTTGTTATGTTTGAAGGTATTGAGTTTAACGATATAAGCACCAATGCCTTGGGAATTTTTAAAATTGAAAATAAAGTAAACTTTTTTCAAACCTATTTAGAAAACAATAGTTATGATGTATTGGTACAGAAAGGGATTAGCTCAAAAAAAGTAGATAAAGGCTGCCTCATTCTTAACCAAAACGACACCGAAGGCCCTATTGTTTTTAGCGTTGACAATAACAGTTACGACACGCAATATTGGCTCAATCATTTTTTAAACATCAAGTATGCCGACGATGCCAACAACCATACCCAGCAGTATATTGAATTATGTAAAGATTTTTCAACCGAAATTATAAAAACCACCTATGGCGTCAAAGAAAGAAACACGTTTTTAACCAAAACCATCGATTTCTTTAAGGAAAACGAAGTGGTGAACATCGAGCGTTTTAAAGACGAACTGTTTGAAGAAGACAAACACAAAAAAGAGTTTGACAGCTTTAAAAAAGAGTTTGAGGGCGAACAAAACCTAGTCATCAGAAATCAGTTTGACGTTGCCGAAGCTGTCGTAAATAAAGAGAAACGAAAAATAAAAACTGACATAAAACTAGATACCCACATTCAAATAAAATTGGACATTGATGCTCCCGATGCCTCAACCGAATATTTGGAGCGCGGTTACGACGAGGACAAAAAAATGCATTATTACAAAGTGTTTTTTAACGCTGAAGACTAAAACGGGTGAAAATTATCTCCTAAAAAAACAAAAGCCTTTCAGAATTTAATTTTCCGAAAGGCTTTGATATTTAGTTTGCTTTAACTTGCTATTTTTTTATAATCGTTTTGTTAACCACCCCTTTTTCGGTAACTACCTTCAACACATAAACTCCAGAACCCCTTTTGAGGTTCACTTTAGCCGTGTTGTTAACAATTTCGTTTTTGTTTACAGAGAACACCTGTTTTCCCAACATATTGAATACAGCAATGTGCTTTATAATTCCTACTGCAACAAGATCAACATTAAAAGCATCTTTGAATGGTACTGGATATATTTTTACCGAAGAATTATCAATAACATAGTCTTGAACCGATAAAGCACCTTCATTTTGACTGCTTATAATATCTTCTACTAAACTATTTAAATACACTTCTACATTGGTGTAAGCTCCATCTAGAGAAGTAGATGCTCCATCTGAAGCATTGTTTTTGTCAAGCCCGTTAGCATCTTCCCAGTCGTCAGGCATACCATCATTATCAGAATCAACTGGTGCCGTTGTTGAATTATATGTTGGCCATCCGTTAACATCAGCCTGCGTATCAATAATACCATTGGCACTGCCATTCGAGCCATTATAGGTAAAAGTTCCATTTTCTGTTTCGTTAACTATGCGCTCATCTATAGCATCACGAACCAACGAAGCACCACCAAATGCCAGAACCTTATTATAAGCCTCGGTTGCCGAATGTGTAGTTACATTACCCTGAATATCTAATGGCGTATCTAACTTCATCGCTGCTTTATCGGATTCTGTAACGGGTATAGAATACTCACAAGTTATGGTGTTGCCATTAATGTCCTTACAAGTGCCTGAATATGAATAATACGAACCGTGATATTGATTATAAACACCATAAGCCCAATTATCGTTTGTAGAATTGGCATGACCATCTACATAATTTCCATTGATATAAAACTTGCCCCACGTATCATAAACCGCAGTCCCCTTTACTTTGTTTTTATCAATAGACATAATTCTTCCTTGCTTTGAATATCCATTATTAGCCATGGTTGCTGGCCCGGGTTTGTAATAATTGTTAATCATATTAACATTCATAGCCTCACCACCGTAAGCACTATTATTTCCCCAGTTATAAATTACGTTGTTTCTAATATCAACCAAATCGGTAAGTGCAAAAGCCGAACCGGCATACTCACCAAGCCTTGCGTTTCTACTATCGTGATGTGCTAATAAATTATGGTGAAACGAAGCGTTTTTGCCACCCCAAATACCACCATAGCCATGTCTGCCTTTTTCGTGAACTGAATTTCGAAGGCTTTCTGCTATAATACACCATTGTACCGAAGTGTTTTCGTTATTGTAAAATGACACACACTCGTCTGTTGACCAACTCATAGAACAATGGTCTATAATTATTCTATTGTGAAACCGCCCCCCTATGGCATCACCTTCATGCTGGGCTTCGTCACCCATTCGGAACCTTAAAAAGCGAATAATAACATTATCGGCATCAATAGACACCGAATAATTTTTCAAACAAATCCCATCGCTAGGGGCAGATTGCCCAGCTATGGTAATATTATTATTAGTGATTTTTAAATCCCTGGTCAATTCAATAATCCCAGAAACCTTAAACACCACTATTCTAGGACCATAAGCTTCTACAGCTGCGCGTAAACTTCCAGTTCCGGAATCATTTAAATTGGTTACATAAATAACTTGGCCACCTCTACCTCCGGTGGCTATTTTTCCAAACCCCTCAGCACCTGGAAAAGCAGGTGGATCAACAACAAAATTGTTTGATAGGTTTGAAGAAACCTCAAGTTTATTTTCCTTTTCTTTTACAATAAAAGCACAAAAAACAAACGGGAGCATTAACAATAGTAGCTTTTTCATAATAGTTTATCTTAGTTATGTAAATTTAGTTTTTTGTTAGCTATCAAATTTAGTTGATTTTTGGACAGTTAACATTGTTTTAATTATTTTATTACGACCTTATGAGACTTTATCTAATTCTAACCAAAACCTTTAAATTGCTCGACAAATAAATTATACTTCTAAAAAATGAATAATGTTCTAATTCTATTATTTTTTTTGTATTCAACAATAGCTTTTGGTCAGGATTCCAATTTTGAAAGACTGCATCAATCTGAAACATGGAAACTAAAATTCGACAACTCCAACTATGGCTCAAAAAACTGGCAAAAGCATTGGTTTTTGGATGGAAAACATGCAAAAGTTGAGTTAAACGACAAAGGCTTGAACTTCATGGCAGGCCCAATTGAAAGAGATGATGCCTGCCATGCCGTACTTTGGACAAAACAATCATTTAAAGGCGATATAAAAATAGAATACGAATACACCCGAACCGACACAAAACAAAAGTGGGTTAACATATTATACATTCAAGCAACAGGTGCAAAACCCTTTAATAAAGACATTTATAAGTGGAAAGAAAAAAGAGCTATCCCAGCCATGAAAACCTATTTTAACCATATGAAACTTTTACATATTAGTTACGCCGCTTTTAACAACCATACTGGACAGGAATATGTTAGAGCGCGATATTACCCCGTTCCAAAGGGCAAGAGTTTTAACACTAGTACAGACATTCAACCCGATGCCTTCAATACTGGTCTTTTTAAGCCCAATATCACCTATAAAATAACGGCCATTAAAACGAAGAAATGGCTTTACTTCTATGTTAAAGGTGAAAACGAAAGCCGATTATTCTCCTGGGACATTTCTAATATTGATTCTATTAAAGAGGGGCGCATCGGACTGCGGCATATGTTTACACGTTCGGCAAGATATAAGAATTTTAAGGTGTTCTCCAAATGACATTTTAGTACCGCTATGGTTACAAACTAAATCACCTAGCGTCTTGAAACGGCATAAAAAAAGCTTCTCATTTCTGAGAAGCTTTCAAATATTTTAAACTTTTTTGTTTATACTATAAAGAAGCAACATGTTTCGCCAAACCAGATTTAAGGTTAGCGGCTTTATTAGCATGTATAATATTTTTCTTAGCAAGTTTATCCAACATAGAAACAACAGAAGGAAACAAAGCTTCAGCCTCTTTCTTATCAGTCAACTCACGTAACTTTTTAATAGCATTACGCGTAGTTTTGTGCTGGTACTTGTTAACCACACGTCTTGACTCGTTTCTTCTAATTCTTTTTAATGCTGACTTATGATTTGCCATTTTGCTTTTTTATTTATAAAATATTGTAGCCCGTAGGGGAATCGAACCCCTCTTACCAGGATGAAAACCTGGCGTCCTAGCCGATAGACGAACGGGCCATTTTGTTTTGAGTGCGCAAATTTAATACTTTTAATTTAACCTGCAACACTTTTTTTCACCATTTTTTAATGAACAACAATGTTTCCATTGCGGATGCAAAAATACAACTATTTTTAAATGCTGCAAGACCTAAATAATTTTTTTTGAAAAAATTTTACAACAGGTACTTTTACACGACCTTTTTAGTATGCCTTTGCGAACAATACTCTACGTTTTGAGGGGTTTCCTGAATACACACAAACTCCTTCTTCTTCCTTACTATCTAATGGTATACACCTAATAGTAGCCTTTGTCAACTCTTTTATTTTGTCTTCTGTTTCTGTAGTTCCGTCCCAATGGGCAGAAATAAAACCTGATTTAGTTTCTAGCACGGTTTTAAATTCTTCGAATGTATCAACCTTGGTTATGTGTTCGTCCCTAAACTTTAAGGCCTTATTGAACAAAGTTTCTTGTATTTCTGTTAACAAACCTTCTACCTTATTGCTTAAACCATCTAAGGCCACAATTTCTTTACTTAGGGTATCGCGGCGCGCTAACTCAACGGTTCCATTTGCTAAATCTTTTGGTCCTATGGCAATGCGCAATGGCACACCTTGTAATTCGTGCTGAGCAAATTTTGCCCCTGGCCTGTGGGTTGTTCTGTCATCAAATTTAATTGTGATGTTTTTAGCCCTTAAATCTGCCATGATACCATTGGCCACTTCAGTAATGGCCTTTAAATCCTCTTCGCTTTTATAAATAGGTACAATAACCACTTGATTGGGAGCTAAACTTGGTGGCAATACCAGTCCGTTGTCATCACTGTGGGTCATGATTAAAGCCCCCATCAAACGGGTTGACACCCCCCAAGAGGTTGCCCAAACATAATCCTGTTTACCTTCCTTATTGGCAAACTTAACATCAAAGGCCTTTGCGAAATTTTGGCCCAAGAAATGTGAAGTTCCAGCCTGTAAGGCTTTACCATCTTGCATCAATGCCTCAATACAATAGGTTTCGACCGCTCCAGCAAAACGCTCACTTTCGGTTTTTAAACCCTGTATTACAGGAATAGCCATAAAGTTTTCCACGAAAGTGGCATATACATTATTCATCTGCTCTGCTTCAGCCAAAGCCTCTTTTTTGGTTTCATGCGCGGTGTGCCCTTCCTGCCACAAAAACTCTGCAGTACGTAAAAACAAACGGGTACGCATTTCCCATCGTACCACATTGGCCCACTGGTTTACCAAAATAGGTAAATCTCTATACGATTGAATCCAGTTTCTGTAGGTATTCCAAATAATAGCTTCACTGGTTGGCCTAACCACCAGCTCTTCTTCTAATTTAGCTTCTGGATCGACACGCAACTTACCGGGTTTATCGGGATCGTTTTGCAATCTGTAGTGGGTTACAACGGCACACTCTTTTGCAAAACCTTCTGCATTTTTTTCCTCCGCTTCAAATAAACTTTTCGGAACAAACAACGGGAAATAAGCATTTTGATGTCCGGTTTCCTTAAACATTCTATCCAATTCGGCCTGCATCTTTTCCCAAATGGCATAGCCATAAGGCTTAATGACCATACAACCACGAACGGCCGAATTCTCTGCTAGGTCTGCTTTAACAACCAATTCGTTATACCATTTCGAATAATCGTTTGCTCTGCTGGTAAGTTTTTTACTCATATTGAAGTTTTGGCACAAATGTTGTGACTTAGTTAAATAAAAAATAGTTCAGCAAAACTAACTATTTTTGTTATGTTCAACAATAAAATTAAATAGATATGCAATTTAACAACTACATAAAAAGGAAAATGCCAATTGTGGCCCTTTTTGGGCTTCTGCTTGGCTTAGTGTCTTGTGGTTCGTACCAATACGTAGGTTCGAACGACGACGGTATTTATGCCAATCCTGAAAGACGTACAGTATATGAAGAAGCAGTTGTTGAAGTGCCAAACGAAAATAACAGCAACTATTATAAAAACTATTTTAGAACAAAGGCCATTGAATCTGACAGCTACAATGCCGAAGATGCTATATTTACCGATATTGATGCCTATGAAAGTAATAACTTTGAAAACGACACTATAGCCAATAATTATGAAGGTTATGCCGGTTGGGGCCAGAACAGTAATAGTGTAACCATAAACTACATAGATAACGGCTGGAACAACTGGGGCTGGAATGCTGGTTTTGGTTGGGGATGGAACAGCTGGAGATATAACCGATGGGGCAACTATTGGGGCTGGAACAATTGGGGATATTACGATCCGTTTTACTACCCACCCTATTATGGTAGTTTTTATGGTGGATGGGCTTACAATCCTTGGTATGGCAACTACTATGGTTACCCTTACCGATTTGGTAGATATTATGGCTACAACAATTACAGTTACTACGGAAACCGTTATTATAACCGAAGAGGCCTAGCTTACAGTGCAACAAGACGAGGTAGCTATGCACAAAATTATAACCGTTCTGGAAACACAAGCAGACGCAGTAGTGTTAATAATACAAACAGAAGAACATACTCTAAATATAACACTGCCAGACGCAGCAGTGTAAACAGAAACTCATCGTCTACTGTTAACCGAAGAACCTACAATTCTAACGGCACAAGATTTAACTCTGGTGTTACACGCAGAAGCACGGTAACAAGAACCCCTTCAACAAATTCAAAATCAAGAGCATCGTCATCTACAATGAGAAGAAGCTCTAGTCGGGTTTACAGACAGCCAACGCGCAGCAGTAGTTCAAATTCTGGCACTTATAGAAGGTCAAGCTCGTCATCAAGAAACTCGGGCTATTCCCCAAGTAGAAGTTCTGGTTCTCGATCTAGCGGATCGGTATCACGATCTTCTGGAAGTAGCAGAAGCAGTTCTGGATCTCGATCATCAGGTGGCGGAAGAAGACGATAACCCCAAATTTTAAAGAAAAACACAAATGAGAAAGTTAAAATTACTTTGCATAGGTTTACTCTCTATGTCTACGGTTTACGCGCAAGATATAAGCGACGCATTACGTTATTCACAAGACGAAATACAAGGAACCGCACGTTACAGAGCGCTTAGCGGTGCTTTTGGTGCCCTTGGCGGCGATATGAGCGCCGTTAGCATCAACCCCGCAGGTTCAGCAGTTTTTACTAGAAGCCATGCCGCCTTCACAGGTACCAATATGGATATAGAAAATAGCACCGAATATTTTGGCAATTCAACAAATTCAAACATTTCTAATTTTGACATTAGCCAAGCTGGTGCCGCATTTGTATTTGCTAACCGCAACAGCAATTCGCCTTGGCGCAAGTTTACATTAGCCGTAGCTTACGATAGAACAAACAACCACAACAACCAATGGAACGCTGTGGGTTTAAATACGAATGATTTTGTTATTGTTGATAACAATGACACTGAAATAGTACCTGTTAACTCAATTGCAAATTATTTTTACCAATATGCCGACGGTGTTAGATTAGGCGATATTTCCTTAATTGGAGATGAATTTGTTGAAGAAGCCTACCAAGATATTGGTGACGTATTTGGTTTTGCACATCAACAGGCTTTCTTAGGATATCAAGCCTTTGTACTTGATCCTGATATAGATGACGACAATAATACAACCTACAATGCTACTAACACTGTACGTGGAGGAAATTTTTTCCATGATTACCTTTACACCTCAACCGGTTATAACGGGAAAATCTCTTTTAACTTCGCCACTCAATATGAGGACAATCTATATTTAGGTTTAAATGTAAACTCCCATTTCATAGATTACCAACGCACAACGTCTTTATTTGAAGACAACTCAAACGGCGGCCTTATTAACTTTATTAATTTCGACAATACGCTTTCTACAACAGGAAATGGCTTTTCTTTTCAATTAGGAGGTATCATGAAGCTAAGTCAAGAATTTAGATTGGGCGTTACCTACGATTCGCCAACTTGGTACACCATTGAAGAAGAAACCACGCAGTATATCAATTCTAACGAAGCCGATTCAGACATTACATATATTGCAGATATTGTTAACGTTTACCCTAGGTATAAACTTCAAACCCCTGCAAAAATCACAGGAAGTTTAGCTTATGTATTTGGGCAACAAGGTTTAATTAGTTTCGACTACTCAAGAAAAAACTATGGTAACACTAAATTCAAACCCCAAGTTGACTACAGAGATTTAAACGAAGGCATAGCCAATGTGCTTACCGATGCCTCAACCTACCGCTTAGGTGGCGAATACAAACACGAACAATTTAGTTTTAGAGGTGGTTACCGTTTTGAAGAAAGTCCTTATGCCGATGGGGTTACCGTTGGCGACTTAAGCGGCTACTCTTTAGGTTTAGGCTACAATTTTGGAAATACCAAACTAGATATTACTTACGACAGATCCGAACGCAGTTACGCTACTCCATTATATAACGTTGGATTAATTGATACCGCCAACATAGACCGAATAAACTCTAACATCACCATATCATTAAGTTTTAATCTTTAACCTACTTTCTTATTTAATTTAAAAAGGCTTGAACTTATCTGTTCGGGCCTTTTTTTATTGACACAAACCCATCAAAACCAAAACTTTAACATGAAAATTTGACATTAAAAAGTGCTGTTGAAAATGAAAAAATGTCACAAATATCACTCAAAGACACTTGCTAAAGCCTTCAAAAGCTATTTTTTTACAAATGGCATTTAATTTGCATGTAACAGTTTAAAAAACAAATGTTTAACTTAAATTTTTTAACCATGAGCAATTTAGCAACATTACCAAAAAATGGAGGTTTAGCAAATAAAAAAACGTTATCGGGTTTTCCATCATTATCGAGTTGGCTTGATGACTTTTCAATTGGCGAATTTCCATCGTTATTTTCATCAAATTATAATACTGGGCTTTCCCTTCCTAAAGTAAACATCAAAGAAGTAGCAGATGCTTTTGTAGTAGAAATGGCGGTGCCTGGATTTAAAAAATCTGATTTCAATATAAATTTAGAAAACAACACATTATCTATTTCAGCAGAAATCAAAGAAAATAACGAAAGTACAGATGAAGGTTACACACGCAGGGAATTTGGATACTCTTCGTTCAAAAGAATTTTTACACTACCAGAAACCGTAGACGAAGCAAAAATTAACGCTAATTACAACGAAGGTATTCTAAATATTCACCTTCCCAAAAAGGAAGAAGCCAAACAAAAACCTGCAAGAACGATTGAGGTTTCTTAATTAAGAATTTAAATTTACATGGTAACCCAACAAGGCCTGTTTACAGGCCTTTATTATTTTCAAAACACTGCATTACAACAAGTTACACATGATTCAGTTTTTTATCAATATGACAAATATCATAGTTGTACTCTTAAGTATTGGATAATTTTATACCAACCAATAGAAGGATAGTTATCAATTAAAAATTTAAGATCATGGAAGCAAAAAAGAACCCGCAGCTGGAAGTTGGAAGAAATAGCAGCATCTATTTTGCTATTGGGCTAAATGTAATGCTACTTTTTTCATGGCAAGCTCTAGAATACAAAACATACGAGAAAGAAGAAACGGAAATCGAGATTGTTCAAATGGAAGCCCAAGACGAGGAAGATATTCCAATTGTACACATGAACACACCACCTCCCCCACCTCCACCTCCTGCCGTTATACAAACCAACATTGAAATTGTTGAGGATTTGGAAGAGGTTGAAGAAACCATTATCGAAAGTACTGAAACCAATCAAGAAGACGCTATTGTAGAACGAAATGTTATAGACGTGGGCGATGTAAACGTTGAAGAGTACGAAGAAGATGTACAAGTATCGTTTGCTGTAATAGAACAAGTTCCCGTATTTCCCGGATGTGAAGGCAAATCAAAGATTGAAACGAAAAGATGTTTCGAGAAAAAAATACAAGAACATGTCGTTAAGAATTTTAACTACCCACAAACAGCATTAGATTTAGGCATACAAGGCCGTGTATCTGTCATATTCATTATAGATTCTAAAGGTTACACAACCAACGTTCGCTCCAGAGGGCCAGACCAAATTTTAGAAAAAGAAGCTGAGCGCATTATAGGCTCGCTCCCTCAAATGAAACCTGGTATGCAGCGCGGCAAACCCGTAAAAGTATCTTATGCTGTGCCCATATATTTCAAACTAGCAGGAATCTAACTTATTAATTAATAGCAAACCATTATTTCCTGTAGAACCCCTGATGTAAACATCGGGGGTTTTTCTTTATACGGGATTAATATCAAATGTATCTATTTGATTTTTGGCTTTTATTGTAAATTTTACATCTATAGGGTTCGGAAAAACTTTGAAGTTATTTTTTAAAAATTCATCTTCTATCTTTAAAGGTTCTGTAACCTCTACCTTTATTTGAAAAGGTTCGCTATTCCCTTGACCATCGTTAACCACTAAGTTGACAGTTAATTCTCCAATAAAATCAGGATCCGGTATGATAGTATTGTTCGATATAGAATAATTTTCACCACCCAGAACAGTTAACTCAAAATCATTTGGGTAAACATTATTTGGGTCTTCTATTACCAGGTCTTCAATCGATATATACAGAAAAGTATTTTGAGCTGTTGTTAGACTTTTAACGGTTCTTGTAATTATTGGTGAATTGTCATCAATAAACAATGCGCATTTTCTCAGTTCACCGGTCGCATTTATTTCTAAATCACCCAAAATAAAAACATTCTGTCGCCCACATTAAATAAGCCTTTTCCACCTCTAAAGTAATTGAGATTAAATCATTATCAACGGAAAAATTATTGTCTATGTTACCATCTAAATCAATTTTCCCTAATGAGAAAGGATGCCCGTCGACATCGTAATAATTAATTAAAAACGAATCACCCATATAACTCATCCCAAACCTATAACGACTGCCACCTGTGAAGTTTGAATTAATATTGGTAAAAACCCATATCTAAAGCCCCATCAACTTCTAACATATGAATACCTAAATTGCTGTAAATACCATTAAAAGTATTTTTATATGGATAGATAATGATTTCATCATTTTGCAATAAAACTGAAGGTTGATTAATTAAATTAATGAAATAAGACAATAGAACATACTATTTCCCACATGTCCTGTAAAATGATTATTTCTTAGTTAACCTACGCATAGCCACCCATTGTTTCAACATATCTCGCGAATCTTGAGCTGGATAGCCCAACACGGTTTGTCCGGGCAATACGTCGTTCATAACACCTGAGCCAGCGCCAACGGTAGCTCCAGAATTTATAGTAGTATGGTCTTTTATTGATGCAGCACCACCAATAATAACGCCATCACCTAGAGTTACCGAACCTGCCAGTCCGCTATGCCCTGCCATAATACACGAACGCCCCACAACACAGTTGTGAGCTATTTGCACCAAGTTATCTATTTTGCTGCCATCACCTATTATTGTAGAGCTGAATTTAGCCCTATCTACACAGGAATTCGCTCCTATTTCAACATGATGTCCAATAATAACATTGCCTATTTGAGGAATTTTAACTAGCCCACGACCATCATCACTCGGGCGGTAACCAAAACCATCGGAACCAATACTAACGTTAGTATGAAAAATACAATGATTTCCAATAACACAACGTTCCCTGATTACAGTTCCAGACCAAACTACGGTGCTATCGCCTATTATGGTTTCGTCAAAAACGCAAACATTAGGGTACAACACCACCCCTTGCCCAAGAACAACATTTTCTCCTATATAACAATTAGCTCCTATTTTGCATCCTTCTCCAATTTCAGCCGATTCGTGTATTACAGCCGTGGGGTGTACATCACTTTCAAAAACTGGTGGTGAGGGATTAAAAAGCTCAAGAACCTTGGCCATAGCCAAATCGGCATTCTTAACTTTTATAATTGCTCTGTTTTCTCCGGGATCTAACGACAAATTATCATTTACCAATGCTGCACAAGCTTCAGATTCTTCCCAATATTTTAAATATTTAGTACTGCCTATAAATGTAATATGGTGATTTTTTGCCTTTTGCAATTGCTCTGGGCCTACAATTTTCTGAGAAGTATTTCCTATTAATTCGCCTTTTAGTAGATTGTTTATTTCTTGAATCGTGTATGATATCATGTATTTTGTTTTTAGCTTAGTAGAATTGTAAATCTACTGGAAAAAACACTAAAAACACTATTTTACTCCTCTATTCTATTTTCATCAAAAGCTGAAGGCAACAGTTTTGGTATAAATTTTATAACCAATGGCAGCAATAACGCCCCTCCTGGCAGTAAAAAAATGGCCAAACTGGGTATGGATTTAAAAATATCGATTAGTTGGTCTTGCACTTTTTTTTGCTCATCTTGCGTTAAGTCGCGCATTGTAGACTGCGAGAGCAATACCATGAGTTCTTTGCTGTCTTTCAACTCTTGGTATAAGCGTTTACTGTTTCGGGAGATAAGCTTATATACCATTTTGCTTGAGTTGTTATAAAAACTCTGAACAATATTTTTCGAACTTAAAAGCGCGATATTATCCTTGTGGGTGGTATAAAAATGATTTACCGTTTTTATAGACTGTAACACACGTGAGAGTTCCAGGTTTAAATCGCAGCCCAAACGTTCTAAAAATTGTTCTTCTTTAACATCAATCATTTGGTCGCTCCAGGTCGCCATGCAAGATATATCTAAAATATAATATTTTTCTTGTGGCGTCTTTAAAAGTCCGATAGCCTTGCTGTAAGTTAAATTTTTGTTGTCCTGAAAACGCAAAGATGATTCAAACAACTTTATCAAACTCTCATCATATTGGTTTTTTTCAGCTTTAGAATTTAGCACGTCCAACGTTATAGCAACTATGGAAGCCTCTAGGTTTTTTATATAATCAACGCTAATACAGTCATCTCTCAAATATTCGATATAAGCCAAAACATCTACATAAAGCAAGGCATTAACAATAAAGTAATTGAAGTTTTTTGTCAGCACATTGTCATCAATTTGAATGCGCTTATGTATAATCTTCTCTAATTGCTCATAAGATTTTTTTCCACCCAAAAGCCCTTGAAAAAAAGACGTCTTAATTTCATTTATCGCCGTATAAAAACCAATTACACTCTCTACAAAAGGCGTTTTGTTTTTAGATTTTGAGTATGCGTATAAAAATGAAAGGCACAAATTGGTTTTGCAAAGCTCTTCTTCTGTAAAATCTTTTTTTGGAAAAACCTGCGCTACAACTTCAAAATTACTACCGTAAATAAACCCACAAGACCTTAGAGCATCGTAAAACGATTCTTCATTATACTCTAAAATGAGATTGTTTTTGTCAACCTCCTTTAGCAGTTTCTTTATCCAACCTGAAGCAGATGGGTTCATAAAATCTATTGAATATTGCGGGTATAAAAATAGTATTTTACACAATTTAAACGAAAATATTTTCTTTTACAAAACCACACCTTATTACACAGGTATGGCATAAGCCCCAAAAACACCATCAACAATTTTAGGAATAGGTATTATAGTCTGTATTTTTTTTGCGGTATGCTATCACAAATAGAGCAAGTACGTTTTACGCGTTTTTTTAAAGTTCTCCAAACCACTCTGCCAAGAGGCTTTGATTATTTCTTCAGATAGCCCCGATTCAATTTGTTGTTGAAGCTTAGCGGTACCAGCCAATTTTACAAAGAAATTATTGAAAAAATCCGATTTATCCGAAGTATGATTATAGGCTTCAATCAACCAGTTCAGATTTAATGCTTTTAAATATTCTGAATCCGTCAAATCTTTCCCTTTACATAATTCCCCTTGATGTTTTGGGTATTTCGAGCCTTCATTGGGTTTTGGGGTAAATTGATAACGGAATAACTCAGTATCTAAAAACGGACTCCCAAAAATTTGAAATTGCGTTTCGGTACCGCGCCCAGCGCTCACGTTGGTGCCCTCAAAAAAGCATAAACTCGGGTAGAGGTTTATAGATGTGTCGTTTGGCAAATTCGGACTCGGTTTAATGGGTAAACTGTAAAATGAATCATGACTATAATTTTTAACTGGAATGACCGTCAAATCACACTGCACCCCATTGTTAAGCCATTTTTCACCATTAATCATTTTTGCGTATTCGCCAATGGTCATACCATGCACCACCGGAATGGGGTGCATACCCACAAAACTTCGGTGTTCCATTTCCAAAACAGGCCCATCGATGTAATGCCCATTAGGGTTGGGCCTGTCTAAAATCAATATTGGAATATTTTGTTCGGCGCAAGCCTCCATAACATAATGCAACGAAGAAATATAAGTATAAAAACGTGCGCCTACATCTTGAATATCGAAAACCATAACATCCAAATCTTGTAACTGTTCTTTTGAAGGCTTTTTGTTATTTCCATAAAGCGATACAATGGGCAAATTGGTTCGCATATCAATACCATCCTTTACCGCTTCTCCCGCATCAGCTTTTCCACGAAAACCATGCTCGGGGGCAAATACTTTTTTTACATCAACCTGCAAAGACAATAAAGAATCCACTAAATGGGTGTTTCTAAAAATAAACTTTTCAAAACCTGTCTCTCCAGTTTCTGGGTCACTCCAAAAAAGAGAATCTTTTTCCTTAAAAATAACTGAAGTTTGGTTGGCCACAACTCCAACCCGCTTTCCTTTTAATAAGGGCAAATACAATTTAGTTTGGTTGGCGCCAACAATTATATTAGTATCCTTTACAACTTCCTTCTGAATGACACCTTCTGTCTTCGCACTTCCATCTTCCCGCTTTACCAAGTTTCCACAAGAAATAAACACCAAAACAAATAATAAAACTGTATTTTTGAACACACTAAACTTCATTTAAAAATTGAATTACGAGTTTTTTATAGCTAAACGCATTATTGGCAGTAAAGCGTATAAAAGTAGTGTATCGGCACCAATAATAAAAATTGGCATTGCTGCTATTGCTATCGGTATTATAGTGATGATGGTTGCCATTGCTACGGGCATTGGGTTACAGCAAAAAATACGCGATAAGGTGGTGGCCTTTAATGGTCACGTAACCATTACCAATTACGATAGCAACAACTCGCAAGAAAGTATAGTTCCTATTTCTAAAAACCAGGACTTTTATCCAGAGTTCAAATCGGTTGAAGGCATTGCGCACATTCAAGGTGTGGCTTCAAAATTTGGGGTGATCCGAACTGAAACCGATTTTGAAGGTGTTTACTTAAAAGGTGTGGGCACCGATTACAATTGGAACTATTTCAGTGAGTTTTTAATTGACGGACGTTTACCCGATTACTCGGAAAAACGCAACGAAGAAGTACTGATTTCAGAATATCTCGCCAACCGATTACAATTTAAGGTGGGCGACAAATTTCAAATGGTATTTGCCAAAGACGACCCCGAAAAACTGCCAAATATGATTACATACAATGTGGTGGGCATATACAGTTCTGGATTTCAGGATTTAGATGCCCAATATATTTTGGGCGACATTAGACACTTGCAACGCATCAACCGTTGGGAAGACGACCAAATTGGCAACTTCGAGGTTTTTATTGACGATTACGACGAATTAGAACAAAAAGGCCGAGAAATTTACCAAAATACTCCGTCTACGTTCAATACACAAACAGTTACCGACAAGTACTATTCTATTTTTGAGTGGGTTAAAATTTTCGATAAAAACATTTACGGCATTATTGGTATCATGATACTCGTAGCAGGTATTAATATGATAACCGCCCTATTGGTTTTAATACTGGAGCGTACCCAAATGATTGGCATTTTAAAAGCTTTGGGCAGCAATAATTGGAGTATCCGAAAACTGTTTATTTACAACGCTTCCTATTTAATTTTACTGGGTTTGTTTTGGGGTAACTTAATTGGGTTAAGCTTACTCTTTGCTCAAAAATATTTCAAACTCTTTCCGCTGGATCCGAGCGTATATTACGTTACCGAAGCCCCGGTTTACATCAGTTTCAGCTACATTGTGGCACTTAATATCGGTACTTTGGTGCTGTGCTTGCTTATGCTATTAATCCCCTCGTACATTATCACCAAAATATCACCGGTAAAAGCTATTCGTTTTCAATAGAACAATAATTGTGGCGTTCCCTTTTGGGTCAGGCTTTCCGCTGCAATTCCTAACGCGACCACTAAGCCTCCCCAATACTTTTTCAATATTATAGAAATTCTGCGATGTTTTTTACCTCAACTACCTCGCCAGCCTGCATCGTACCAATTCTGAACCCACTAATACGCACCCGTACTAAACGCAAGGTTGGAAACCCAACAGCAGCAGTCATTTTTCTAACCTGCCTAAATTTGCCCTCCGTTAAAGTAATCGACACCCAACTGGTTGGTCCATGACGGGCATCACGTATTTTTTTGCCTCGTTCGGGGAAATTAGGAGTATCTTCCAATTTAAATGCATCACAAGGTTTGGTAGTATATGTTTTTCCATTAATGCTAATTTGCACGCCTACTTTTAACTGTTCTACAGCTTCTTCCAAAATATCACCATCTACTTGTGCATAATATTCCTTTTCAACTTTTTTACTATTGATCACTGCACTGGTTTTACCATCGGTGGTAAGAAGCAATAGCCCTTCCGATGTTTCATCCAACCGCCCCACGGCCATGGTTCCCTCCGGAAAATCATAAAACTCCCCTAAAAATCTTTTGGACTGCTGTTTACTGGAGTTGCTTTTAAACTGACTTAAAACGCGAAAAGGTTTAAAAATAAGAAAATGTCTGTGTTCAGTTTCAGGCATTATCACTTAATATTTTATAAACCAACGCTTTGGTTGGTTTCTGTCCGTTTATTTTGGCTTTTACTGCATCAAAAGTCATTTTAAAATCACAGCCCGTTTTGTACGCACTGCAACCATAAGCTGTTTTTCCTTTTAAAATGTTGCCCTTCTTACATTTCGGGCATTTCAGCTCGTCGGGGTTCGCTTTCGCGGAAGTTTTTTTAGGCTCTAGTTTTAGTTTAAAATCGTCACCAAAACGTAACAAACCTTCTACTTTACCTGACTCGGTTTTAAAGCCTTTTAGGTTTACCGTACTTCCTTTATGCAACAACCGGATAAATTGTTTTTCTGAAATCTTTTTATCAGCAAATTTAAAAGGAAGTATAAAATCACAACCCGACTTAAAAGCACTACAACCGTAAGCCAATTTCCCTTTAATCAAGCTGCCCTTTTTGCATTTGGGGCAATTTTCGGCCAAAAGTCCTTTTTGCTTTTTTGCGGCTGCTTTAACTGTTCTATTTTTTATTACGTTGGCTTGTGAAATATTGGCACGCTTGGTTTCGCTACGCACTTCGTACACCAAAGCATCTACCATGCGTTTCATATTTTTTATAAAAGCGGCAGCACTATACTCGCCTTTTTCAATATCCTTTAATTGTTTTTCCCATTTCCCTGTAAGCTCGGCCGATTTTAACAAATCGTTTTGAATGGTTTCAATCAACTGAATGCCCGTAACGGTTGGCAGCACCTGCTTTTTATTCCGTTTGATATATTTCCGCTTAAACAGGGTTTCAATAATATTGGCTCGCGTTGATGGGCGACCAATACCATTTTCTTTCATTAAATCACGTAGTTCCTCATCGTCCACCTGCTTGCCAGCTGTTTCCATAGCACGTAACAAAGACGCTTCGGTATATTGGTTGGGCGGTTTGGTTTCTTTTTCCAAAAAAGAAGGCTCGTGTGGTCCTTTTTCACCTTTATCGAATTTAGGCAAAACCCCCGATTCCTTTTCTTTTTTATTAGGATTTTCAAATACTACTCGCCAACCCTTATCTAAAATTTCTTTACCAGTCGCTTTAAAAGTTACCTCGGCAGCACTACCCAAAACCGTAGTGTTCGACACAGCACAATCGTCGAAAAACACTGCTATAAACCTTTTGGTTATAATGTCGTAAACCTGCTGTTGTGATGGGTTTAATTGGGTTTGCATCCCTGTTGGGATTATCGCGTGGTGGTCGGTAACTTTTTTATCATCGAATACGCGTTTCGACTTTTTTATTTTTTTACCTAAAAGCGGTTGTACTAAAGCCGCATATTGGGTTAGTTTTTGAAGAATACTCGGTACTTTCGGGTAAATATCAGTTGGTAAAAACGTGGTATCTACTCTTGGATAGGTTACTACTTTTCGTTCGTACAGCGCTTGTACAATTTTTAAAGTTTCATCGGCCGAAAGCCCAAATTTGGTATTGCAATACACTTGCAGCCCTGTTAAATCGAATAGTTTTGGAGCATACTCCTTTCCTTTTTTCTTCTTTATGGAGGTGATTTCAAATTCAGCCTCTTTTACTTTATTGGCTAAGGCTTCACCATCTTCTTTTTTAAAAAAACGACCTTCTTCGTAACTGAAAAGGGTTTCCCGATACAAAGTTTGAAGCTCCCAATACGGTTGTGGCTTAAAATTTTCTATATCTTTAAAACGATTCACCACCATGGCCAAAGTTGGGGTTTGCACCCGCCCCACCGACAGTACTTGCTTATAGCCACCGTGTTTTACAGTGTATAATCTAGTGGCGTTCATACCCAGTAACCAATCTCCAATAGCGCGCGAAAAACCAGCGTAATATAAATTATCGTAATCGGTAGCAGGCTTTAGTTTTTCAAAACCTTCTTTTATGGCTTCAGTGGTTAACGATGAAATCCACAAACGCTTTACTTCGCCTTGGTAGTTGGCTTCGTTCATCACCCAACGCTGGATGAGTTCTCCCTCTTGCCCGGCATCACCGCAATTTATTATCACTTCCGCTTTATCGAATAAGCTTTTTACAATTTTAAACTGCTTTTGAATTCCCGAATTGGCCACAACCTTAGTTTCAAACTTTTCGGGCAACATGGGCAAATTGTTTAAATCCCAGCTTTTCCAATACGGCTTGTAATCGTTGGGTTCTTTTAAAGTGCACAAATGCCCAAAGGTGTAGGTTACGGCATAGCCATTGCCTTCAAAATACCCATCGCGTTTGGTATTCGCTCCTAAAACAGCGGCTATTTCTCGAGCCACACTAGGTTTTTCGGCTATACAGACTTTCACTTAAAATGGTTTAAAAAGTCCTGCAAAATAAAGATTTTGCTATGTTTTTTTAAAGGAAGTTTTTAGGAGTTATTAACCAAACGTATAGATTAATCTCCTTCATTCTGCATAAAATCAGGAAAGCCACTCGGTGTCCATTTTATTACTCTGGCGCGTGTGGCACGATTGGGGTCGGACAACTCATGACCTTTAATTTCTTTATAATCGCGTGCATGGTAAATCATAACATCGGTTGTTCCATCTTCGGAAGTGGTAAAAGAATTATGTCCAGGGCCATAGCGCTTTAAATCTTCGTTGGTGTAAAACACGGGGCCGGGCGATTTATGCCAGTTTGAAGCGTCGAGCAAATCGGCATTCTCATCAATCCACAGCAAACCCAAACAATAGTTATGATTGGTCGCACTAGCCGAGTAGGTTACAAATATTTTTCCATTACGTTTTATTACGGCTGGCCCTTCGTTAACATTGTACTTCATGCGCTCCCAACTAAATTCGGGTTCTGTAATGACTAATTCTGGCCCCGTCAGTTCGGTTGGCGATGCCATTTCAGAAAGCACCAATGCCGTGCCGTGTATACCGCCACGCACATTTTGTGCCCATATCATGAATCGTTTATTGTTATGCGTAAATGTTGTGGCATCCAGTGAAAACGACTCGATATCAGTTTTAATTTGCCCTTCTTCTTTCCATTGCCCTTTCATAGGGTCTTTGGAATGGTTTGAAAGCACCCACATCCTGATATTCCAAATATTTTCGGCTTCAGCAGCAGCGAAATAAATATACCAAACACCATCAATTTGATGTAATTCGGGTGCCCAAATGTGGTGCCCCATCACGCCTTTTTTATGTTTTTCCCAAAGGACCTTTTCGTTCGCGTCTTTTAAGCCATTGATTGAATTGGCTTTTCTTAATACGATTTTATCGTATTCAGGCACGGTCGCAATTAAATAATAAAAACCATCATCAGCTTTGTGTACCCAGGGATCTGCTCGCTTTTCAGCTAAGGGATTATTAAATTCAATGTTTTGCGAAAATGACGCAAAGCCAACGCTTAATACAAAAACTAAAAAAAGAGATTTAAATATCATTTCTGTTTTTTTTAAGATGCTGAAAACCTTTTCAGCATAATAGTTTATAACCAATGTAAATTACCACTCCCGCCTCTTGTTCAGCGCCTCTTGGGCTTCAATTTCTTTTTGCGGGATAACCTTTAAAAACGAAGGGTGCTGCTCAATGGCATATTCAATTTTCTTAACGATTTCATCGGTCGTTTCGTTATCGTAATCAATCTCCAAAGGTGCTTTAATCTCCATCGATTGGAGGATATTTTTCTTTTTGATGCGCAATCCTTTTTTGTCAAACGATCGTCTAAATCCATCAATTACAATAGGAATTACCACCGGCTTGTATCGTTTAATAATATGCGCCGTTCCTTTTCTTATGGGTTTAAACGGTGTGGTGGTGCCTTGTGGGAAAGTAATAACCCAACCATCTTCTAGGGCTTTTCCTATATTAGAAATATCACTCATTCGCACCTGTCTATTCACGTCTTTACCTTCAGAACGCCAAGTACGCTCTATGCTTACCGACCCCACGTAAGCCAAAATTTTAGGTAACAGCCCGTCTTTCATGGTTTCTTTGGCGGCAACATAATAAATATTGAGTTTGGGATTCCACAGGTAGCCCACATTTTTTATAGAATCTACACGTCCGCTTAAACTGGCATTGAACACATGGAACATGGCAACCACATCGGCAAAGTAGGTTTGGTGGTTAGAAATGAATAATACATTAGTATCTGGTAAATCCTTAATAATTTCAGAGCCTTCTATCTGCAGTTCGTTAAATCCGCGAAAACGCCTATGTGTCATGGCTCCCAATACCCTAATGAGCCACTTTTTTATAATTAGTATATGACCGAATGGATTTCTTTTAAACAATCCCATAAATAATGCTTCTCGTTAGCTTAGTTACCCAATTTAAACAAATTATACTAAAACCTGCTCTAATTGAGCATACAAATGTAACAAACTAAATAAATTACCAAAGTTGTTTCAGTATATCTTTAATTTCGCTGAGCATCATGGCCGTAGCTCCCCATACCACAAAATCGTTCAACAAAAACGCAGGCACTTCAACCTCAATACTATAAGATGTTTTTACCCGTTTGGTTATTAAATATTTATCATCCAAGAAATGATTTAACGGCACTTCAATAACGGCTTCCACCTCGTCATCTTGCTTTATAAATTGTGGTGTATGTGGCAAAATACCCATAAATGGCTGCACATAAAAGTTACTGGGCGGTATGTAAACTTGACTCAATTTTTTAAGTACCTGTATCTTATTTGCTGGCACACCAATTTCCTCTTCGGTTTCTCGTAATGCGGCTGCTTCTAGCGAATGGTCTTGTTTTTCCAGCTTGCCGCCCGGGAAGCCCACTTGTGCCGAATGCACTCCCTTATAGGTTTTTCGTAAAATTAAAACCAACTGAGTGCTGCCACTTTTATTTGGGTAAAACAAAGCCATTACCCCAGCGTGCTTGGCACGTTTTATCGCATCGGCCTGTTTTTTTACCAGCTCTTGCCGAAACGGTGGTATCATTTTAAAATGCGATGTTTCGCCCAAGAGCGGTATATTTTTTATTTTTGAAAGCGATTGCTGAAAATCATCGAAATTCATCTAGAAAAAGCCTTTATCGGCGCTTAAAATATTAATTAATGAGATTTTATTTGTTACTGTGCTTTTGTATTCTGTTTTTGAATTGTGAAGATAAAAAAACTAAAAACAAAAGTACCCCCGAAACCAAAGTTGAAAAAAAAGACAGTTCTGAAATTAAAACCGAAATAGCACCCAAGGTGGTAACCGAACTACCCGAACGCGAATTTCCGTTACTGACAGAAAAGAACGCCATGGAATTCTTTCTGCAATACGACAAAAAGCACAAAGAAAACAAAGTGCGTATTACTACCGATTTAGGTTCCTTTGATGTCCTTTTATATAACGAAACTAAATTCCATCGTTCTAATTTCATCTTTTTAACCAAGCAAGACTATTTTAATGGCACCCAGTTTTACCGCGTAATCGACAACTTTATGGTACAAGCTGGTCATAGTGACGACCAAGAAACTTTGGATAAACGCCATGCGATAGGCCAATACCTTCTACCGCCTGACACTAAACGTGGCTTTAAACACGACCGTGGGGTGATTTCCATGCCCAGCAGCGAAATAGACAACCCCCACAAACTGGCTTCGCCGTATGAGTTTTTTATAGTACAGCAACATGGCGGGGCGCATTACTTAGATGGTGATTACACCATTTTTGGGCATGTAACCCGCGGCATGGACGTTATTGACAAAATTGCCAAAGTGGAAACCGATGATGCAGACTGGCCTTTACGGAATATTTACATCAGGAATGTGGAGATTATTGAGTAACTGTTTTTGACAGAATATATAGTTGTACAAGGCAATGGAGCGAAAAACAACGCACTTTAACTTCTATTTTCATAATGTACGTATTCATTTTAACAATATTGATACAAAAAGTGCTTTACACAAAAAGTGGCACATTAAAAAATGGAATCCTTCAAACTAAATATTCACGGAAAACAAACCCTGCTTCCAAAACTAGTTTCAACATTAATTGTTATTACTAAAAGAGTTTTGTTTGAAACTGAAAACACAAAACATTTTGGTTTTGACCGACTGAATTAACTTAAAATAAGTACTCTTTTACAAGATTAAACATTCAAAAACATTGCGTAACAATTAAACTATTTTAATTAATAAAAAGTTCATTTATCTTTGCGTTCCTTTAAATCTTAGCAAGCCAACCTGTTTGTGGTTTAAAGCAAGTTTTTGTACCTTAACAAACGTCTCTCAAAATAAATAATAATGGTAAGAAGCTATTGGAATGAAGTGTGGAAGTTGATTGAATTTGACGATAACATTGCCGATAACGAAAAATTCAAAATCTCGAATTACGGAAGAGTTTTAAATTGTAAAGGTGAAAAGGAATTTTTGGTAAAAGAATCCTTTATAAATGGTTACCGTAATCTTCCGGTAAAGCAAAAGCATAACGGAAAATCGACCAGCCGATACGCACACAAGTTGGTAGCCCAACATTTTTTGGAACAAAACGACGGGGTTTATGTAATCCATTTAGATTATGACAAAACCAACAACCGTGTTGATAACCTAAAATGGGCCACCAAGAGTAAAAAGGAAATACACCAATTTAGTAACCCGGAATACAAAAACAAACCTCGCAAGCGCACTTACTCAAAGCTTACCGAAACCAAAGTGAAGCTTATTAAACGAAAAATAAATGACCCTAATCGCAGAACACGATTAAAAATGATAGCGAAACAGTTTGGCATTTCCGAAATGCAACTCTATCGCATAAAAACAGGTGAGAACTGGGGTTCGGTTACCGAATATTAGCCGTTGACCTTGAACCTATAAATAATCGACTGTAAACTGTAAATAGACAAATGGTTGATTAATAAGTGAAAAACACAATTACTCACCAAAATTGGTAATTTATGAAAGTAGCTGTAAAAATATTAATGGTATTTGTTCTAATTTTCCTGGGAAGTTGTAAAGATTCTATTCAAAGCAAAGATTTTTTTATTGTTAATTCAGTTGACAGCCTTGCTACAACCTATGTCAAACCCAATGGCCCGGGCTTTACTGTACTGGTGATGGAAAACGGTAAGGAAATTATAAGGCAAGGATATGGCTTAGCAAGCTTAGAACTAAGTGTTCGAACCACCCCTCAATTAATCTATAAAATTGGATCGTTGTCCAAACAATTTACAGCGGCAGCCATCTTAAAATTAGAGGAAGATGGGAAACTAAGTATTAAAGACAATATTCAAAAATACTTGCCCGAATATCCTAATAAGGGTTATAACATAACCATAGAGAACCTACTCAATCATACCTCTGGAATACCTTCATTTACAGAACGTAGTGATATTTCAGACATTGAAAAAACAGCATTAACACCAGAGCAAATTGTTGCTTTATTTAAGGATGAACCATTAAACTTTCCACCCGGCAGTAAGTATTCATATAGCGATTCTGGTTATACGCTTCTAGGCCTAATCATTGAAAAAACAAGTGGTTTAGGGTATGAGTCGTTTTTGGTTCAAAATATTTTTAAACCAGCAAAACTAAAAAACACCTTTTGCGATAACCCCGAAGCCCTTATTCCAAATAGAACACAAGGGTATTCGCTCGATTCTTTGGGATTCAAACCAGCACAATTCATGACAATGAAAGTGCCTTTTGCTGCCGGTAACATTATATCCAATGTAAATGATTTATATGCATGGAGTAAATCTTTGCATAGTGGTGATATTATATCAAAAAGCCAACTATCTAAAATGTTCACATCAGCGCAACTAACCTCTGGGACATCTACCGGTTATGGCTTGGGGTCGTTTGTTAAAACATTTGCCAACGAAACTGTTTATTTTCATGATGGATGGATTTACGGCTTTGTAAGCAGTCAATTTTATTTTCCAGAATCTGACACGTTCATATTTGTGCTTTCAAACAGCACTTCTATTGACGCTCATGAAATAGCATCAAAAATTGTTGCGATAGTTTATAATAGGCAACCATCAGAAGCTGTAGAACAGCTCATGTGGTACTAGGTAATCAAATCAATAATGTAATAACTAATTCCTGTAAATGTTGGGCAAAGCGATTTTAAATTTTACGGCCAGCAATCGGGTAACAATAACCACTAATCCGGCAACTATAAACACAATATTTTCCTTAATGGGGAATTCACGCAAGACAAAATAAGTGAAGCCCCCCAAAATACAGGCTGTAGCATAAATTTCCTTTCTAAAAATCACAGGTATCTCGTTGCATAAAATATCGCGTGTTACCCCTCCAAAGCTTGCGGTAATCGTTCCTAAAGCAATACAAATAATAGGATTCAGTCCGGCACTTAACCCTTTTTCAATACCTACTAAAGTGTACAGCCCAATGCCAATGGTATCGAACAAAAATAACGATGTTCGTAAATAATTAATTTTACTCCTAAAAATGATGGCAAAAATGGCCGAGGCCAAAATAACATAGGTATAAGTCATGTCGCGCATCCAACTTACTGGTGTTTCGCCAATAAGCACATCGCGTAGAGTACCACCGCCAACAGCCGTTACAAAGGCAATAATCAAAATTCCGAATAAATCCATGCGCTTGTTAAAAGCCACCAACACACCCGAAATGGCAAAAGCGATGGTTCCTAGAATATCTATGGTATAAAACATTGTTTTTTTAGTCAATTAATTTTCCAATATGGGCGCTGGGAAATTTTAATACCCAGTTTAAACTATCCCACAGACATTTTGCTGGACAAAACGTGATTCTCGGCTTACATATCTTGGGTATAGAAATTATAATCTTTTAAAATCACATCTATAAATTCCATATCCGTTTTTTGTTTCACTTCTTTAATACCAACCACCTCAATAATTTTTTTGCGGAGTTTTATTAAAGTTGGGTAATCTTTCGCTACTCTGGCCGAGCTATAGGTGTCCTTTATAATTCGTGCATCATTATCAGACAATTTAATCACATTAGGATACGAGGGCCTATAGTCTTCACGCAAATTTTCAAGAATGGTATGACTAATATTTACGCTGTCCTTTAAACCAATAACGGCGGTTCCGGCAGCCATATCACCAATACGCTGTGTTTTTTTGTTGAACATCATCACAAAAAAGCCCATTCCGAAAATATAAACATCAACTATCCGAAAAAACCATCGCACCACATAATCTGAAAACGAGGCTTGATAGCCATCAATTTTAACAACCCTGATTTTCATTACGCGCTTTCCTAAGGTTTGCCCTTCAAAAAGCGATTCTAATGCCAAAGTGTAAAACATCACCGGAAAACTCAAAACGGTATTGATAGCTATTTGCGACCATTGGTCCATGTTATCGAACGCTCCAAACCCCCAACTCACAACCATTAAATAACCTATTTTTATGGCTATATCAATAAAAAAAGCCAATAACCGCTCTCCTGCTCCAGCAGCACGAAACGCTATTTTTACATTTTGGGTGGTGTTAATTTGTAACTCTGACATTTTATATTTTAATTTATCAAAAATACATGATTTTTTTATTCTAAAAATAACGTTTGTCATGCCGAACTTGTTTCGACATTTCATAAAATATTTGAATCGAGTTTAATATGAGCCCCTGAAACAAATACAGGGTGAGACAAAAATTTAAAATCGGTTACGCTGACTCAAAAAAAATATGAGGGAAGTTTCATTCATCAAACAAAATAAGGAAAAATGGCTCAGTTTTGAAAAAGCCATTTTTAATAATGATTTTAAAGACCCCGATGAATTGGCTTCCCAGTACATTCATTTAATCAACGACTTGGCCTACGCACAAACCTATTACCCAAAAAGCAAGGTAATTACTTACTTAAATCAACTAGCGGCTAAAGCATTCCAAAAAATTTATAAAACCAAACGCCATGATTCCAACAGGCTTGTTGGTTTTTGGAAAACTGAAGTTCCATTAATCTGCTACCAATTCCGAAAATTTATTTACGTGGCTTTTATCATTTTTTTCGCATTCACCTCTATTGGGGTGATTTCGGCAGCTAATGATGGTGAATTCGTGCGCTCTATTTTGGGGGATAATTACGTTAATATGTCACTTGAAAATATTGAAAAGGGCGACCCCGTAGCAGTTTATAAAAGTGGCAGCAATTGGGGCAGTTTTATTGGCATTACCATAAACAATTTAAAAGTGGGCATTATTGCTTTTGTTTTGGGCGTGTTTTTGGGCATTGGCACACTTTACATTATGTTCAACAATTGCATAATGCTGGGCTCATTTCAGTATTTCTTTTATGAAAAAAATGTGTTTTGGGAAAGCGTCCGTGGTATTTGGATACATGGCTCCATGGAAATTTTCGCCATTGTTATCGAGTGTGCCGCCGGGCTTATTTTAGGGGCCAGCATCCTCTTTCCGGGCACACATTCACGTTACACCTCCTTTAAAATGGGTGCCAAAACGGGCATTAAAATTTTAATCAGTACCATGCCATTTACCTTTGCTGCCGGTTTTTTGGAAGGTTTTGTTACCCGCTATTCTAACATTATGCCACACTGGCTATCGGTAAGCATTATCCTGATTACGCTAGGTATCATCAGCTATTATTATTTAGTATACCCGTTTAAAATACAAAAGCAAATTACGCAATCCCCCGTTTTACCATCGCACCTTTGATAATCCACAAACTACATAAGGGCTTTTTTTTATTGGCTTTGCTTTTAGCTTTTCAGTCATCTTTTGGTTATTTCGGCACCCAGCAACCCCAAAATCCTAGACAGTTTGATAGTGATTTTAAAGAACGCTACAGCGGAAACAAATATAATTACGAGGGCGTTGATATCGTGAGCAAGACCCCGTCGGGTTCTGGCGAATATGAAGATTACAAAAAAACTGAAGACCCCAGAAAAGAAGAGGACAACCAAGATTTTTTCTCTATTAATTTGGGGCCGCTCAGTTGGTTGTTTTACTTGGCGATTATTGGTGCGGTTATATTCTTGGTCTATATTTTACTGAATGAAGGCAGCTCGGGGTTATTTTCGCGAAACCGAAACCAGAGCATCAATATTTACAACGAGATTACCGCTGATAATATTGAAGACACCGACATAGACGCCTTTATTTTAAACGCCGAAAAAACAGGTGATTATAGGCTCGCCATACGCTATTATTACCTGTTGGTTTTAAAACATTTAAGTCTTAAAAACCACATAAAATTTGAAGACGACAAAACCAACAGCGAATACTTAAACGAAATATACGACAAGCCTTTCAGTAAAGATTTTGAATACACGTCGTATCTGTACAACTACATTTGGTACGGCGAATTTCCGTTAAATGCCAACGCTTACCAGAAGGCCAAAACCAATTTCGCAACCCTTTTAAAGCAGGTTAATTAATCATGAAAAAGGTTTGGCCCATTATACTCGTTATCGTTGTGCTGGTTGTTACGGCCGCAGTTTTTATTGGCATAAAACGTACAAAAACAGTCGACTGGGAAGAATCGTTTAACGAAAAAAGCAACAAACCTTATGGCGTTAGTGTGCTCTACAAAGAATTGCCCAAACTATTTAAAAACCAAAAAGTGCGCACTGTTTACCATCAGCCTGCCAGTTATTTACAAGCAAATTCTGAAGGTGGCTATGGTGAACACGTGGCCAAAGGCAGTTTTATCATTATTGGGAATTCAGATTATTTGGAAGAGGATTCTATGGATGAATTATTGAATTTTGTTGATTACGGAAACACTCTCTTCATTTCAGATTATTACTTTCCGCAAAAACTGCACGATACACTTGGTATTAGGGTCGATTTCATTAAAAACGAAAAAGACCGTATTTCCATAGAATCTTTAAAATACGCCGCCACTGAAAATATTGAAATAGACAGAAATGAAGGCGACAGCTATTTTTCATCATTTGATAGCTTAAACCACCGTGTTTTAGGACACTCTAAAATTGATTATTGGCACACCAATTTTCTTCAAATTCCATTTGGAAAAGGCCAAATCTATCTACACACCGAACCTAAAGCTTTTACCAATTACAATATTTTAAAGGAAAACCGATACAAATATGCAGAAGGTGTTTTATCGTATTTACCAGAAAAAGATGTGTATTTTGATTCGTACACCAAAATACAAACCAACTATTACGGTGATGTAGAAAAAGAATCGAACCTCGGTTGGTTTCTGGAGCAGCTGTCGTTTCGGTGGGCATGGTACACCGCTATTATTTTTGGCATCCTTTTTATGATTTTTAATGCGAAACGTCGTCAACGCATTATTAAAATCATAAAACCATTGCCCAATACCACAGTAGGTTTTGTTAAAACCGTATCGAATTTATACTTTGAAACGCAGGACCACAAAAACTTAATTCATAAAAAAATAACGTACTTTTTAGAAAAAATTAGAACCGATTATAATTTAGACACTTCGGTTTTAAATGAAGAATTTATAGAAAAATTGGCTTCAAAAGCTGGCAAGAAAAAAGCTGATGTAAAAACAGTTATAGATTTTATCAATTGGTTACGCACTAAAAACGAGTTTTTTGAAGACAACCTAACTCAATTAAACCGCCACATTGAAGCATTTTACAACAAATAACTATGGACGAAAATAAAGCACCCGAAAACCCAAAAGAACCAAGCGAATTAGAAAAAAATGTTCTAGACTCCATCGATAGCAGCGCTTTGGAAGACACCAATGATTTACGTTTTAAAAACCGATTGGATTTAACGGAATTACAGAACAGCGTTAAAGCAATTAAGCGAGAAGTAGGCAAAGTTATTGTTGGCCAGAAAGACATGATAGATATGCTCATCGCTTCACTTTTAGCCAAAGGCCACTCGCTTATCGAAGGTGTCCCCGGTGTGGCAAAAACCATTACCGCTAAACTTTTGGCCAAATCGTTAAGCGTAGACTTTAGTCGTATTCAATTTACGCCCGATTTAATGCCCAGCGATATTTTAGGAACATCGGTTTTCAACTTAAAAGACTCCGAATTTGAATTTAAAAAAGGTCCCATTTTCTCCAATATGATCTTAATTGATGAAATAAACCGAGCACCGGCTAAAACACAGGCTGCGTTATTTGAGGTGATGGAGGAACAGCAAATTACCATCGACGGCAATAAATATATCCTTGACATGCCATTCATGGTATTGGCCACCCAAAACCCCATAGAACAGGAAGGCACCTACCGTTTGCCCGAAGCCCAATTGGACCGCTTTTTATTTAAAATTGATGTGGACTACCCGAATTTAAACGATGAAATTGAAATTCTTTCCAGGGAACACCAACTTAAAGATAAGGCCAAAACCGACGAAGTAACTCCATTTTTAACCGCCCAGCAAATTTCAGAGCACCAACAATTAGTCGCACAGATTTTGGTGGAAGAGCATTTACTAAAATATATTGCTCAAATTATAGTCGCTACCCGAAGCAATCGCTTTCTCTATTTGGGTGCTTCACCTCGAGCTTCCATTGCTATTTTAAAAGCTAGCAAAGCCTTTGCTGCCATGGGTGGACGCGATTTTGTTACCCCCGAAGACATTAAACGTGCAGCTATACCTGTGCTGCACCACCGCGTTATCGTTACACCAGAACGTGAAATGGAAGGCGTTACCAGTAAGCAAATCATTGAACAAATTATTGAAACGGTTGAGATTCCGAGGTAGTTTATGGTTTAACTAACAACTAACAACTAACAAAGTTTGAAATTCCTTAAGTCCTTTTACATACAACCCCGATTTTTTCATGCCGGAATTGGCATTGTGCTGCTGTTTGCTTTAAGCTATTTCATTCCGTTATTATTCAATGTGGCACAACTTTCCATATTGATTTTAATACTGCTTTTTATTTCGGATTTGTTGACTATTTTCTTGGGAAAGAACAAGATTGAGGCCCAAAGGATTGTTCCCGATAAATTTTCTAATGGCGATAACAACACAATAACCCTTAATATTGAAAACAACTACAATTTCACCATTCATTTAGAAATTATTGATGAAATACCCGAACAATTTCAGGTACGCGATTTTAAACTGAAAGACTGTATTTCTTCCCGAAAATCTAAATGTATTTCGTACCGCTTAAAGCCCACCGAACGTGGTGAATACCATTTTGGGAACCTAAACGTTTATGCGCATTCCGTTTTAAATATTGTGGCCAAACGCTACACTTTTGATGATAAAACCATGGTGCCCACCTACCCCAGTTTTAAGCAGTTGAAGAAGTTTGAATTGCTAAACATTAATCAAAATACTTTGGATTTCGGATTAAAGAAAGTCCGCCGTTTAGGGCATTCCATGGAATTTGAGCAAATAAAGGATTATGTTATGGGCGACGATCTGCGCACCATAAACTGGAAAGCTACGGCCAAGAAAAATCAGTTAATGGTTAACCAGTTTCAGGATGAAAAATCGCAGCCTGTGTATTCGGTGATAGATAAAGGTCGTGTAATGAAAATGCCTTTTGAAGGCTTAAGCCTGTTAGATTACGCTATAAATTCGGCATTGGTAATCAGTAATGTAGTTTTAAAAAAACACGACAAAGCAGGTATGCTATCGTTTTCTAAAAAAATTGAAAATGTTGTGGTGGCCGAACGTCGGAGCTCTCAAATGCAACTAATTTTAGAAGCACTTTACAATATAAAAACCGATTTTTTTGAAAGTGATTTTAGCCGATTATATGCCAATATAAAGCGGCACATTAACCAGCGAAGCCTCATCCTAATGTACACCAATTTTGAAACTTTAAACGGATTGGAACGTCAATTACCTTATTTGAAGGCCATTTCAAAAAGCCATTTGATTGTAGTAATTTTCTTTACTAATACCGAATTGGATAACCTTATTAAAAACGAAGCCAAAACCATACAGCAGGTTTATGACAAAGTAATTGCAGAAAAATTTGATTTTGAAAAACGCCTAATCGTAAACGAGCTTAAAAAACACGGTATTTATTCTATATTGACTACGCCAGAACACTTAACCATTGATACCATCAACAAATATCTGGAAATTAAAGCACGGGGGTTGCTATAAACAAACCAAAGGGGCTATGATTAGAAAACAAAACCTCGATTCTCATCAACGGTATCAGACAATAACTATTCCATAAAAAAAAGCGACTAAAAACAGTCGCTTTTTCGCTATTAATCAATCCTCTTTAGCTATACGGTTTCGCCCAACCAAGCTTTCATCATCCAAACGGTTTTTTCCTGTTCGGTAATAAAATCGCTCATCATCGAGTTGGTTCCTTCGTCATTGGCTTCGTCAGAATCATTTAAAATACGGCGTTCAATTTTCAAGAGTTCTGTTAACGACTCTACAATCAACCTTACGGCTTTTTCGTCTTCCGAAACGTTTTTACCAACGGGCACTTGTGATTTGGCCGAATAATCCTCGAAAGTATGTATTGGCGTTACGCCTAAGGTTAAAATACGCTCGGCAATTTCATCAACTTTCACATTGGCATCATTATACAACTCCTCAAATTTTTCGTGTAAATCGAAGAAGCGTTTACCTTTAATATTCCAATGGATACCTCTTAAGTTTTGGTAATATATTTGAAAATTAGCCAATAAATTATTTAAGTCGTAAGCTAAATTTTTGGTCTTTTTGGAATCTAATCCTATGCTGTTCAGTATCATATTGTCCTTTTATTTTTATTTACTACAAATTTAATTTATAATTAACGTTTGATTCAATAAATTTTATTGATAGTTTTTATATTTTTATAGCCTAAATTGATAAAAATGACCATTACCCAATTATACTATGTTTTGGCTGTTGCCGAAAACCAGAATTTTACCAAGGCTGCCGAAAAATGCTTTGTAACACAACCCACATTAAGTATGCAAATACAAAAGCTGGAAGACGAGTTGGACATTCAAATTTTCGACCGAAGCAAAAAACCCATTGAACTGACCGATGTTGGTCAAAAAATTGTAACGCAAGCCCGTAACATCGTTAACGAATCGTACCGTATTCAAGATATTGTAGACCAGCAAAAAGGCTTTATTGGCGGTGAGTTCAAACTAGGTATTATCCCGACAATTATGCCCACTTTACTACCTATGTTTTTAAAAACCTTTATTAAAAAGCATCCTAAAGTAAAATTAAAAATAGAAGAGCTTACCACCGAAGAAATTATCGCCCGAATTAAAGATGGACATTTAGATGCCGCCATTGCCGCAACCCCGCTGGAGCAAGAAAACATAAAGGAACGCGTGCTTTATTATGAGCCTTTTGTGAGTTATATCCCGAAGGGGCACCGTTTACATACCAACCAAAAAATTGAAGTGGCCGATTTAGATATCAACGACATGCTATTGCTCGAAGACGGACACTGCTTTCGCGATGGTGTAATTAACCTTTGCAAAGCCTTTAAAGACCAATCTGACGACCAATTTCAATTGGAAAGCGGCAGCATTGAAACATTAATAAAACTCTCTAACGAAGGCTTAGGCATGACGCTACTACCCTATTTGCACACCCTAGACATCAACGACAACGAAAAACAAAACCTGCACTACTTTAACGAGCCCTCACCTGCCCGCGAGGTAAGCATTCTTTACCATAAAAGCGAGCTTAAAATGCAAATCATTGAGGCTTTACAGGATGTTATTGCTAGTATTATACGCGGGGCGATTGCCTTTCAGGATGTAAAAATTATAAGTCCGCTGCCCAAATAATTTGTAAGAATTTTTATTATATTAGAACAAATTAAAAACACCTGATTAAACATTGCAATACAAAAAGTATGTTTACATATACTTTTTTGCAGCTTACCGAACTTTTAATTAGGGGTATAAACTAGTTAGCAGCAATTATGACCCATCCAGAAATAAGGCTACATAATTTTAAACATTATGTCTAAAAATGACAAATAATGATAATAAAATAGATATTGAATTTTTAGGTCACGTAGCAATTCGAGTTTCTGACATAGAAGCTTCTGCAAAATGGCATGAAAAAGTATTGGGGCTAAAACGCTATCAATTACCTGAATGGGGAGACTTTCCAATCTTTTTACTTTCCGGAAAATCTGGAATCGCATTGTTTCCCGCTAACACAACTCACGTTAAACTTGAACTATCTTCAAAAAATGTAAAAATTGACCATTTTGCGTTTAATGTAACAAATGAAAACTTTGAAAGAGCTAAAAAAAGATATGTAGAATTGAATTTGGAATTCAATATCCAGGACCATTATTATTTTGACTCAATATACATAAAAGATCTCGATGGGTATACAGTTGAATTAACCACTATTAAAGTCAATGAACGAGAATTTTACAAATAAAAAAACCACACGAAAACATAATATAAAACTAAGAAGGCCTAAAAAATAATACTAAAGAGACAGCAATTAAAACACACCTGTTCACCATTGTTCCAGAACATTTAATAAACTACATATTACAATAAATTGTTAAAAACACCTTAATTACCAATGATTTAAAGTTGTTTTTGAAAATTGTCCATGCATCAACGAAAATTGTTCAATTTATTTATTTGACATCAGCAAAATCGATTGTTGATAGGTTGATAGTCAGTATTAATTAAGTTACAAAAACTCTTTAATGACTTATCATCTACGATTTAAAAACATAAAAAAAGCGACCAATTGGTCGCTTTTTTTATGTTTTTAAATAAATTAAACATTGATTTAATTCTGGGTTTTGCCGTATAAGAGAGTGAATAAACAGTTTTAACTCTTCAATCTCATAAGGTAATAAGCGTTGTACCGCTTTTTGTACCTCTCTGCAAAACAACGTTGGGTCAAAACTAACTTTATTAAGTATAGTTTTTGTATACTCAAGCATTGCTCGTGCCATATTTTTTATAGTTAAGGGTTAGGTTTAAAAATGTAGATTTATACTATAGGCTTTCTTTTTAAGATTGGATAAATTTAACAAAAAAACAGATAACCTACCAATTTTTTCGTTAAATAAACCTTAAAACCTATTGTCGCCATCGATTAAATCGCCTATCCCTCCTAAAATACTACCTTCGCCTTTGTCTCTTCCTCCACCTCTTGGTGCCGATGCTAAAACGCGACCTGCCAACCGACTAAAAGGCAACGACTGTAGGTAAACTGTACCGGGGCCCTGCAATTTTGCGAAAAACAAGCCTTCTCCTCCAAAAATGCTATTTTTTATTCCACCGATAAATTCAATATCATAATCAATAGTTTGATCAAAACCAACAATACAGCCAGTATCTACACGCAAGGTTTCTCCTGCTTTAAGTTCTTTCATGGCCATGGTTCCTCCGGCATGGACAAAAGCCATACCATCACCCTCTAACTTTTGCATAATAAAACCTTCGCCACCAAAGAGTCCGCGCCCCAGTTTTTTAGAAAACTCTATACCGACGCTTACACCTTTTGCGGCACAAAGGAAGGCATCTTTTTGGCAGATAAACTTACCGCCAAATTGGGTAAGGTCTATTGGGATTATTTTACCAGGATATGGCGATGCAAATGATACGTTTCTTTTTCCTGGAAGGGTACTATAAAACGCGGTCATAAATAGGCTTTCACCAGTTAAAATACGTTTTCCTGCGCCTAGTATTTTACCTAAAAACCCTGTATCTTTTTGCGAACCGTCACCAAAAATAGTTTCCATTTTAATGCCGTCGTCCATCATCATAAAACTCCCTGCTTCGGCGATAACACCCTCTTGGGGATCGAGTTCGATTTCTACGTATTGCATTTCTTCACCGTAGATTCTATAGTCAATTTCGTGTGCTGTCATTTTTAATTGAGGTTTAAGTGTTTAACTGTTTATTGGTTGAAATGTTATTGATTTTGTTACAAAATTTTTCAAATTCTTAAAAATGAACCTAAAATCCCAAAAGCCATAAATCTCAGAAAAATCACCACCTACTAAACTGAGCTCTCCTCTATTTAACCTTAATACTCCATTTAAACTTAAAAGTAGACACCGCATCACCTTGTTCATCAATACCAACCGATGTCATCCAAAATGTTTGGCCTTCCTTGGTCTTTATCGCCTGTTCTAATGCTTCATCAATTAAGTTTCCATCGTTACAAGTAAATGTGATTTTTCCAGTGGCTTTTTTTGTAAATTCAGACTTATTTGAGATAACCAACATGGAAACTTTTTTACCAGTCTCTTGAATTTTGTCTGTTACGAGTGCCCCGGTTGAAAACTCGGCTGCCATACCTTGCACGGCCCAAAACATCGATTTAAATGGATTTTGGTTAATCCATTTGTGCTTAACAGTAACCACACACTTTTGCGAATCGATGTATTTTGTACGCACACCACACAAATATGCTGAAGGCAATTTAAACATGGTGAAAGTATTTAGTTTTCTTGGGGTTAAAGCCATATCATCTTTTATTTTTTTCACTAATTTATAAAATTATTAATCAATCATAATTGTTAAATTTATGTTAATTTTTAGTACTATGCGTAACAAAGTACCTGTTTTTAGACATATATTTGCATAAGAAACTATTATATGTTTTATCATCAATCAAAATAATCATGTTAGATAATCATCAAAAAAACATCGCCACCTTTATTCATTTATCGACATTTACCCGGTTTTTTATACCGTTTGGGAATTTTATTGGGCCTATAGTGTTGTGGATAGCAAACAAAGACAAATCGGAATTTATTAATGCCAACGGCAAACAGATTATAAATTTTCAAATGAGCATTTTATTATATGCCGTTATATTGGGTACACTCACCATGCCGTTTTTTATTTTCAAAATATTAGGCGGTTTAGATTATATAGATTTTCATGGTTTCCATGATTTTCATATCAGTATTGGTAAGCCTTCCCCATTACTTTACTTAGGAGGCTTTATTGGCGCCATTGCCATTATCGCTTTTATAGTTGAACTTGTACTTATAATTAAAGCGAGTTTAAAAGCACGCGATGGCGAGGTGTTTAAATATCCATTTACTATACAATTTTTAAAATAATCAATCATAAAAAAATCATCAATCAAATCAATCAAATCAATCAAAAAATGAACAGTTTCACCACATTAAACGAATGACAACATGAAGATAGAAAACACAAAAGCACAAATGCGCAAAGGCGTTTTGGAGTTCTGCATACTGTCGGTTTTAAAAGACGACGATGCTTATGTTGCAGAAATTCTCGATACGCTTAAAGACGCAAAATTGCTGGTGGTTGAGGGCACCATTTACCCGCTATTAACGCGGCTAAAAAACGCCGGACTTTTAAATTACAGATGGGAAGAAAGTACCTCTGGTCCCCCAAGAAAGTATTACGGATTAACCGAAACAGGCAAACTGTTTCTAAACGAACTGGATACCACTTGGAACGAATTACGTAACGCAGTAAACATTGTAACTAGCCAAAAAAACACAAAAAAATGAATAAAACAGTCAACATAAATTTAGCCGGTATATTTTTTCATATCGATGAAGATGCGTACCTAAAACTACAACGCTATCTTGAGGCTATTAAACGTTCATTTACCGACTCGCAAGGCCGTGCTGAAATTATAGCCGACATTGAAGCCAGAATAGCCGAACTTTTTAACGAACGTGTACAGAACGACAAACAGGTCATTCGCCTTAAAGAAGTAGACCAGGTAATTTCTATTATGGGACAACCTGAAGATTACCTAGTAGACGACGAAATTTTTGAGGATGAACCAAACACCAGTTTCAAAAGAAAATCACAGCCATCTAAAAAATTATTTAGAGATACTGACAACTCCTACATTGGTGGTGTTTCGTCTGGTTTAGCGCATTATTTTGGCATTGATGCCGTTTGGATACGACTGGCCTGGGTACTATTAATATTCGGTGCTGGAACAGGCGTACTATTGTATATTTTACTTTGGATTTTAATACCTGAAGCTAAAACCACAGCCGAAAAACTAATGATGACTGGTGAACCTGTAAACATCAGTAACATTGAAAAAAAAATCAAAGACGGCTTTGATTCGGTTACCGAAACCGTTAGCGATGTGGCCAAAAACGTATCCGATTCGGTAAGTAACGCAGCCAAAAACGTCGATGTAAAAAAAAGCGCTAACTCAATTAAATCATCCAGCCGGACGTTTTTTGATACACTTGCCGATATTATTGTATTTATACTTAAAGTATTTGCCAAGTTTATTGGAATCTTTTTAATTTTTATTGGCGCAGCTACCTTAATTGCCTTGATTATCGCACTGTTTTCCGTTGGGGTTACAGATATTGTCCATATTCCCGGTCTGGACATGGTAGATATAGTTAACTCGGGCAATACACCTATTTGGTTTGTATCGCTTTTGGTTCTTTTTGCCGTTGGAACACCTTTCTTTTTCCTATTTTATTTAGGGTTAAAAATTCTCGTAAACAATCTAAAATCTATAGGAAATGTAGCTAAATTCACCTTACTGGGGCTATGGATTTTGTCGATTATTGGTTTAATTATAGTTGGTATTCGCCAAGCAAGTGAACATGCTTACAACGAACGTATTGTTGAAAAACAAACACTAAATATTAAACCAACAGACACACTTTATGTTGACGTAGCAAGTAACCATTATTTTAAAAATCCGTTTTACAGAAGCAACGATTTCAAAGTAGCTTATGATGAGCATGGCGAAAAAAACATATATATAAAAGATGTTAATATTTTGGTTAATCAAACGGCCGACTCGCTAGCCTCTATCCAAATAGAAAAATTTTCAGATGGAAGGCATTACGAAGCCGCTATAGCTCGTGCCAATAGCATTAATTACAACTATAATTTCCAAAATGGAAATAAACTGCTTTTAAACGCTTACCTCTCCACTCCCGTGGAGAAAAAGTATAGCGACCAAAGAGTTGTGACTACACTATTTTTACCCGTTGGAACTGTTGTGAAGTTCCAAATGAATGCGAAAGATTTTTTATACTACGGAAAATCGGATAAAAAAAGACTAACCAGCGAATATATAACCATTACGGAAAGGGGCATCCATAACGAAGACGAAGATCATTTTAACGTAAAAATTAAAACGCCCAAGGTAAGTATTGACGATGGCAGTATTGAAATACATGCTGATAATAACCATTTAAAAATTGACGATACGGGCATAAAAGCAGAATCGGACGAGATAAACGTCAACATCAATTCAGATGGCGTTCGAATCGATTCAGAAGAATAACAATCCACCATTAAAAAACAACAAATCAACCACTTAAGTTTCTCATCAAAACTATTATAAAAGATATTTGAACTAAAATAATCAATCAAAAAACAAACAGTCATGACCACATTAATTAAAATCATTGTAGCCTCCATATTAAGCTTAACGCTTTTTTCGTGCAATTTCGACGTCGCTTACTTTCAAGGCGTTAAGGGTAACGGCCATGTTATTACAACCGAACGACCAATTACTGAAACTTTTTCAACCATTAAAGCTACCGAAGGCCTTGATGTTGTACTGACACAAAGCAACAGTGAAAGCATAAGTGTTGAAGCCGACAAAAACCTTCAAGACCTTATATTAACCGAGGTTGAAAATGGTATTTTAAAAATCCATACTAAATCGCAAATTGGTAGAGCAAAATCGAAAAAAGTATATGTTAACTTCACAAATGTTGAATACATTATTGCCACCAGTGGTAGCAATGTACAATCAACTAACACTATTACGCTTGAACGCTTGGATTTAAAATCAACAAGCGGCAGTGATATGAATTTGAGTATTGTCACTTCTGTTTTAAACTGCAAATCAACCAGTGGAAGCGATATGCGCCTTTCGGGAAAAACCACAAACCTCTTTGCCGAGGCCACTAGCGGTAGCGATATAAAAGCGCCCGACTTGATAGTGGCATCTAGCCAAGTTAAGGCTACGAGTGGTGCCGATATTACTATTAACACAACACAGGCACTCATTGCCAAAGCTACCAGCGGAGGTGATATTAGGTATTATGGCAACCCTGAAAACGTTGAAAAAGACGAAAGTTCTTCTGGGAGTATAAAAAGAGAATAACACCAACCAAGAAACAAAAAATCCTGAGCAAATCTTATCGCTCAGGATTTTTTTAGCCCCCATATACAAAGGCTGTAATAATTTTAGCTGCTTCACAAGAAACCTAACATTTTCACATTGAATTAATGCTCTTTAATTTTTAAATTAAATTTAATTTCGATGGTATCTTTTACCACGATTAACCCAAGTGCTTTTTTAGGCGGCTCCAGGTTAAAATCGCGAATATTTAAACGCAATACCCCAGTAACAAGCAAAGTATTTTCACCATCAAGCTTTACCGGCATCGTGTAGGATTTTGAAACCCCCGAAATATTTAAATCGAGTAATGCTTGAATTTTACTTTCTTTTAAAGGGTCTGCACTAATTTCTTTTAAATCGATGTAGATTTCTGGATAAGACTCCGATTTTAAAAGTTCTTGAAAATCGGCGTTTATACCCATTCCGCCACAGTCAAAACATGTATTGTTTAAAACTAGAGTGGCTTTTTCAAAGACGATTCTGTCGTTCACCCTTTTAAAAGCTATAGGAATAGGTCTGTTAAACCTTAAAACGTCATACTCGCATGTAAAGCTATTTACGTTAGTTTTTCCATTAATGACAAGCTCACTGTTGGGCGTAATGATTACAGATGTACTTTCAACATAGTTACTTGTAAACGCCAACAACACTAATATGGAAACAAAAAATAGTATCCTTTTCATGCCTTAATTTCTTTTTTATTGAAGCTTTTTCTCTTTAAAATTAAAAAATTAAGCTCAAAAGTATAACCTATTTTGATAAAATATCATCGGATTATGCCATTTTGAGCTTAACTTTATTGTCCTTTCCTAGAGCCTTAGAAACTAATCGCAGCTTCTAGGGTAAGCCCATTAAATTGACCATCGTCTAGCAATGATCCTGCAGCAAAACCATCGTAAGACTGGTCAACATATTCTGCTTTTAAAAGGATGTTTTTAGTCATAAACCAACCTGCACCTAATTGAATTCTGTCTATGGTTACATCGCCACTTGTTTCTTCAGAATCAACTACATTGTAACGGCCACCTATGTAGAAATTCTCACTTTGACCAAATCTGTAGATTAATTCGCCAGCATATTGCGTTGCAGTTCTGGTATCAGTATCACCTGTTGATTTACCTGAAACGGTTTCAAAAGTTCCGAAGAATTCCAATCCTTGGTATTTTACAAATGGGTTTACCATAATAGCTGTTACACTGTTTCTAAAACTAGGCGAAAAACGTCCTGATCTAAAACCTGAAGACCCCATTGGCTCCATAACATGGTAATATCTAGACCCTGTTCTATCTGCAGTATACAAATATAAACTTGGCACATAACCGGTGTTGTACAACGACCCTGTTAATCTGAATCGGAAGTCGTCATTATATTGCTTATCATAACCCAATTTCGCTAGGAAAGAGGCGCCTCCAGTGATATCACTTGTATACTCACCTGTTCTTCTGCTTATAGGGTTTTCAACAGATTGGTTTAATTTACCGTTAGAGAATCCAACCATTCCGAAAAATCCACTGTTGCATCCATAATAGAATTCGGCACCTACTTCGGTTGTAAAGGCATCCATAATAAGGTTACCAACAAATGGATTGTAAATGGTTTGTGCATTGTCACTTCTTCTAAAGTGTGCATCACCATAGTTGTTTTCCATGTGCCCAATTTTAATGGTTGCTTTTTTCATAAAGTCTGCCAAAAGCCCTTCACTGATAAAATCTAATTTATCAATTTGGAAGTAACCTCCTTTAACATAAGGCTCTGGGTGGTGACGAGATGACAAATAGGTTCTTAAGTGCATACGTACACCATCGGCTAAAGCAACATCTAAATCAAAGTTTGCAGTTGCTAAGTTAAAGTTATTACCTATTTCTGCTAATGGTGCATCCCCAGAATTTTCATGGCTAATAGCTTGAAACTGTAACGTTGAAGCACCTCCAACTCTCACTTTAACACCATCAAAGGAAGTTACTGTATCCTTTTTCGCTTCGAATACATTAACACCGCGTTGATCAGGTTGTCTGTAATTGTCTAAATCTCTGTTTTGTGCATAACTGCTAAATCCAGCTAAAACACCTACTAATAGTAACGTTTTGTTTAATATTGATTTCATGATTTCTACTTTTTTTTGTTTTACTTGGTTATTTAAATATGGTTAAAAATTTAATTGTTACTTCATCTCCTGTAGTAATAGTTCCAAACAATGCTGTTGGTGGCTCTATGTTAAACGCTGTCATTTTAAAGGTTTTTTCGCCTTCTAATTTCACTTTAGAGTTTGCTACATTAAGGGTAAACTTTAATGGTACAAGTTTTTTTGTTCCAGCTATGGTTAAGTTGCCCAGAGCATCTACCGCATAAACGCCTTCTCCTTTATTAGTTACACTTTTTACCTGTGTTAACTGAAAGGTTATAGACTTGTGTTTTTTGGTATCTAAAGCTTTATAAGTATTCTTGTCCATTGACGATTTCCCACTCTTTAGACTTTCAGCTACCACAGAAAGCGATAAACTTTCTATTTTCCCCGCTTCAATAGCTTCAAAAGCTATCTTGCCACTTTGCTGCTCTGCATTGATATGCCAGTCATGTAAACTGGAAGTACCATAAACCTTTAAAGAAGAGGCGTCGTTAGACAAATTAAATTCTTGCGCTTGAGATACATTTACCGTAACTACCAAAAAGGCTATTACGCTTAATACTCTGCTTATTATTTTTGGGTAAACATTCATAATAATTTTTTATTTATTAATTTAACATTGCAAACTTCCAAATAATCCTAAATCGAATCTATGATTTTTATCATATTTAAAATTAGCCTACTTTTAAACGTGACTTTTTTCACCATTATGTATCTAAAAAATAAAACATTAGCAATGAACAACAAATTACTCTATATGCTAATTTTATTGTGCCCCTTTGCCATTGAAGCTCAAGAAAAGGTAAAAGGAAGCAGAAATGTGACTATTGAAAGAATAGAAATAAGCCCATTTCATACCATTAATTTAGATGAAGACTTTGAAGTTGAAATTATATTCAATCAAATTCCTTCGATTGAAATTGAAACCGACGACAACCTGCATGATTATATAGAATTTAAAGTTGTAGACAGTGTACTAACCTTTAACAAAAAAGCACGCATTAGGTCCAAAAAACGTCTAAATATCAAAGTAGCGTACAATAATGCCCTCAAATACATTAATACTACTGAGGATGCCGAGATATTATCTTTAGTCACAATGGACTTAAATCAACTAACGGTTAATGCCAAAGCGTCTTCAAAAGTGGGATTAACGCTAAAAACCAATGCTTTTAAACTTGAAACAGACGATCGTGCTAAACTTGAATTGAATATAACCAGCGAAAATAGCTCATTGTTTTTAAGTGGCAACAGTAAGATAGAAGCCCTTGTAAACACGGTAAATTTAACAGGCACACTGTATCAACGTGCAGACATAGAAATAGAGGGCGCTTGTAATAACGCGCAATTAGAATTAGATAATTACGCTCATTTTAATGGTAAAAATTTCACTATTAATTCTTGTAATGTCATTTGTAATATCTCTAGCGATGCCGAACTCGAAGTTATGGACAGCATCAATATTGAAGCCAGTGGGTCTAGCACCATAAGTTTATACGAAAACCCAAAGATTATAATCAATAAAATGACCGACACTTCTAGGTTAGAGAAAAAAGTTAAATAACAAATATTAAATTTTATATACTATTCAAGTATTTTTCAAGTACCGTATAACCATCGTCGGTTAGGTTATTCCTATCTCTACCATTTTTAGGATTAAGTCCATTTTCAATTTCCCAATTATCTGGCATACCATCCAAATCGGTATCCATTGGTGCTTTCACACTTTTAAGTTCAGGCCATCCTCCAACTTCTTCCTGACTTTTAATAATGCCTCCCGTTCGGCTTTTTATACCTTGTACTATTCTTGAGTCTACCGCGTCGCGTTTAGGTAATATAGCACCTGCCTTAGCCAATACCCTGCTGTAGGCAATAACCGCGTTATCAGTTTTCACGGTGCCTGTTTCAAAAGGCTCGGTTTGCTTATAGTTATCAATCTGCTCTTTGCTCCAGTCGTCATTAAAATCCACCAAGTCCCATTGGTTATAAGGAATTTTTCCATTGTAATAATTCCCCGAAAAATAAGCTTTATTATATGGAGATCCGGTTGCGTAAGCAATACCTGTAGCTCTTGAATCACTTCCCGGAATTAAGTAGTTGTTCACATAATTCAAGTGGGTTACACTAAGCTTATCCTGATTGTAACCAGCATGGTTTCCGCCCCAATTATAAATAACATTATTTCTGAAATCGAGGAGAAGTCCTTTAGGGTCTTTGTTATGTGAATTAACGTCGTAATTGCCCGGTCTTGGGTTTCTCCCTTTGTTATGGGCATACAAATTATGCAGAAAACTGTATTTTGCACCACCCGTACCGCGTATAAGAGACCCATAACCATGCCCGTCTGGATTTAGCCCTTCAGTTATAAAACACCACTGTACAGTGACATTAGTTAAAGTTGGGCGCATGGTCGATGCCGATAAAATCTCATCAAGGCTCCAACTTGCCGAACAATGATCAACAATAATGTTGCTACCCCTCGAAATGGAAATGGCATCTTTACCCTGTAAACTTCCCTGACCATGCATACCATCTCCCAAACGCACCCTAAGATAACGGATTATTACATGACTAGCCGCAACAACTAATGTTTCACCCCTTAAACAAATACCATCGCCGGGCGCTGTTTGACCAGCTATTGTAATGTTTGGGTATTTAATGGTTAAACGCCTTTTTAAATCAATTATTCCCGAAACGGAAAAAACTACTGTACGAGCACCCTTTTGCTCTACAGCCCAGCGCAAACTTCCTCTACCTTCATCTTTTAAGTTAGTCACATAAAGTACCTTGCCTCCTCTACCGCCTCTGGAGTAAGCTCCGAAACCTTCAGCTTCTGGAAACGCTAATTGTTGTGACCAGGATGCTGAAAAAAGTAGCACAAAACTCAATAGCGCAAAAACATGTTTTTTCATAAATCAATTTTCTTACAACTGTTCGTCATTTGTTTTTGTTTTCTTGAAAACCTCTAAAGAAACAGGCCCATCTGTTGGCCATTTGCCTTCTGGCATAGGCACAGGTTTTAATCGTTCTGGATTAATAACTACATGCTTAATGCGTCTTCGGTGCCAAGTATAAAGAATATGTACCAATCCATCATTGGTTTGAATTACTGAAGGGTACGAAAACTGCTTTCCAGATTCATCAAGATACTCCAGTATAAGGGCTGCTTCCCAATGTATACCATCACGACTTAATGCGACATTAAGTATTCCGCGCCCTTTATGCCCCATACCTTCTTGTGTTCGGGTGGAATGGTTATAAACCAAGAGTTGCCGTCCATCACGCAAAGTAACACCATCGGCACCAGAATTGTTATTTGGCAACACTAAAGCCTCTAGTGGCGACCATGTTAAACCATCGTCATCTGACCAGCTTTGTGCCATAAAACCATGTTCTGAACGTGTTCGGCAAAGCATTTGGATACGCCCATCGGTGTACGTTAACAATGTAGGCTGGATAGCCCCAATTTTAGCTTCTGGGTTTATAGGACCCATTTTATCCCATGTTTTTCCGTTATCTGTACTACGAAGCACATGCACGCGCCAGCCGTTGGAATCTTCTACAGCCGAAGGTGCTAAAATCGTTCCACTTGCTAATTGTACTGGTTTATTTTTGTCGGGTCCAATCATTAAATCGGGCAACTCCTGGGGTTTACCCCAAGTTTTACCAAGGTCACTAGAGGTTTTGTACCATCCCTTCCACGGGTCGCCAGGTCCTAAAACTTTATAAAACAAGGTAAGGTCTTCGCCCAAGGGCTTAAATAAAATAGGGTTTCCAGTACCTACACGAACCGAATCGGACTGAACTCCATCAGCTACACTTAAGGGGGCTGTCCATTGTTTTCCCGTAGACTTTCTAGACATCCATATTTCCACATCGGGATAAGCCTCTTTTGTACCAGCAAAAAACGAACAAAGCAAATCGCCATTATCAAGTTCTAAAATGGTAGAAGCATGGCATGACCTAAAATGTGGAGAACTCTCAAAAATATAGTCTTCTTGAACAGCTGGCAAATCACTAGCTGCGGGCACTATAATCATTTCAGAAATTTCAGGATTAGTAATTACTTTTTGATAGTTTAAAAAACCAGGTTTTTCTACCGAGATGGTGTCGATAAATTTTGGTAAGTCTATATTTGATTGCCCACTTCCCTTTGGCACATTACCAGAAAGGACAAATTTTCCGTTCTCATTTGTTTTTGCTGTTTCGCCGGTAGCTTTTAATTTAATTACGGCTTCAGAAATAGGCTTACCTAAGGCATTCACCACTTTTCCTGCTATCTTGACCTGTGTTCTGCTTTCTGTTTTTTCATTCTCTTTACATCCAAATATTAAAGTTATTAATAACATTTGAACTAAAAGGAATCGCTTGGTAATCATATATTAGTTTTAATCGTTGGTTAATTAAACTTTTTTAGGCTGGATATTCCGTCTTTAAGCCAGTTGTAATATTGATCGGCATCTGGCGTATAGCCTACGGGTGTGTTAAGTATTTGCTTACCATCAGGACTTAAAAGCACGTAATAAGGTTGCGAATTGGTTTTAAAAAACCGTGTTTGAAAATGCGCCCATTTATGGCCATAGTTTTCAAGTTGTCTTTTACCGCCATTAATTCGGGCCACTTCTATTTGCTCGTTATCAGGCAGTTTCTTTTTGTCGTCGACGTAAAGCGAGATAATAACATATTCATTTTTTAAATAATCGTCTACTTTTTCAATGGGCCATACGTGCTCTTCCATTTTTCGGCAGTTAACACAAGCCAAGCCGGTAAAATCTATCATTATTGGTTTATTTACCTTTTTAGCATATGCCACACCTTCCTTTAAATCTTTAAAACAATTTAGGTTATTAGGGCAGTCGTTGGGATACAAGAAGCTGTAACCTACTGGAGGTGCCAATCCGCTTAAAAGCGTTAAAGGAGTAAACGTTTTTGTGTCTTCGTTAACCCTGAATCCAGACGCTAAATATACTACAAAAGCAACAACCAATACTCCGCCTGCTAATCTCGAAAACGACAGTTTTTTTATGGGTGCATCGTGCGGAAACTTAATAAACCTGAAAACATAGAGCGCCAAGCCGGTGAAAACGACAATCCATATAATTAAAAAAGGTTCTATTTTTAAAATATTCCAATGGGCTACCAAATCGGCGTTCGACAAAAACTTAAACGCCAATGCCAATTCCAGAAAGCCTAAGATAACCTTTGTGGTATTTAACCATCCTCCAGATTTTGGCAAAGCGTTTATCATATTCGGGAACATAGCAAATACAGCAAAAGGCAAACCTAAAGCCACACCAAAACCAGCCATCCCTGATGTAAGTTGCCAAGCGCCGCCATCGGCAGTTAACGAACCTGCCAATAAAGACCCAAGTATTGGACCTGTGCATGAAAACGATACCAAGGCCAATGTTAATGCCATGAAAAAGATTCCAACAACACCTCCAAAATTTTCACCTTTTGCTGTTTTATTGGTCCAGTTTGATGGAAGCGTTAGCTCGTAATATCCAAAAAAGGAGAAAGCAAAAAATATGAAAATGATGAAAAATATAACATTAAGCCATACATTCGTTGAGATTTCATTTAAGATATCTGGATTAACCGAATCTAACAAATGAAATGGTACACTTAATATAATATATACCGCAAAAATAAAGAACCCATACAATAATGCTTTCCAGACTCCTGATTCTTTGGAGTTGCCACTTTTTTTGGTAAAAAAGCTAACTGTTAGAGGAATCATTGGAAACACACAGGGGGTTAACAAGGCCAGTAAACCTCCTAAAAAACCCAAACCAAAGATCTTCCACAACGCACTATTGCCTTGTTCGACATTAGGTGTCTGGCTTATAGACTCATCTGTATCACGAGGATTCTTTAAATCTTCTAAAGTCATCCCATATAACATGTTGTTTGCGGCTGAATCATTTAAACTTATCGAGAACTCTTTGTTTTCATCACCCAATTCTGCAGCTTTTGCACCTTCTTTTGAATTAAAGTTGAAAATCAATTCTGCCTCGGTTGGTTGTAAGCATCGCGTATCGTCGCATGCCATAAATTCGACTGTTCCTTTTATGGATTCAATTTTTTCGTTGATTTCAATGTTCTGTTTAAAAACTGTAGTGTTTTCAAAGTATTTTATTTTCATCTCAAAGACCGGGTCATCAACCGTATGCCCTTCCTCTTCAGATGTTTTACCAATAAGTTTTACGGAGTTCTCATAAGTGTTGAAGCTAAACGTAGTTGGAATAGGGCCACCTTCTGGAACGTTTTGAGAGTAGAGGTGCCAGCCCGAATCGATAGTGGCCGTAACCACCAATTGATAGTTTGAATCTGATATTTTGTTAACCGCCGTACTCCATTTAACAGGTTCCAGTATTTGCGCCTGTAATACATTTACTGCCACAAATGCAAGAAGTAAAATTAGTTTTTTCATTGGTATTTCTAGTTGTATTCTTTTTTACGGCTCAATGCCATAAATTTTACCAAAACTAAAACTTTAAAACTATACTGTGCCCTTTTTAAGATAGTTTTAATATTGAAATGACGATGAAAACTATTTTTACTTTTAAAATAAAAGTAACACCTTTCGTTTGCTTAAACATTGCCTACGGTGCAAATGGTTTTACAGCAACAAGTTTGTCTCCTGACAAATCAACTTCAAACAAATGTGGAATGCGTATGGTACGCTCATTTATCTTTTTATGACTATGCACTGCCATTAGGGTTTTACCCTCGAATGTTTTAAACAGCATACCATGACCAAAATTAGGAGGCGTAATTAATTCTTTTTCCTGAATCCAAGGGCCATCTAGAGTACCACTTTCTGAGTAAGCCACACCTTGTGCATAAACATTGTATTGCCAGCTCGTCCAAATCATCCCTAGTCTGCCCGTACCCGTTTTAAATAGAAAAGGACCATCAGTTACTTTATGTGGCTTCTCATTTCCTTTAATATCTTTCTCTTTGCTCCATGGTGAATCACTTGCTTTAAACAATACTTGCCCTTTACCTACCGAACCGCTTAAATCTGGTTTTAATTCAATTTTTTCAATCGTGCCGTTTCCATTTTGTAACCATTCATAACAGTACACCATGTAGGGCTTTCCATTATCTTCGATCCATAAGGTACCATCGAGGGTGGGTTTATTTGCAGGCAAATACGTTTCTTCTTCCATAGGGACATAAGGTCCTTCAGCCTTTTCACTAACCAAAACATGACTTGCCCTGCGTTCGATGATATTTCCAGCCACGGTATCAATTATTACCTTTTTGTTGGTGAATGTGGCAAAACAATAGTATTTATTCTTGTATTGGTGAAGCTCAGCTGCCCATATCATAGGTTTGGGTCCCATCCAAGAATTTGGATTTGTTTTGACCATGGGGAAAGGCCCGTCCCAAAACTTTAGATCTTTACTTTTCCAAAGCTTTCCTCCCGTGCCTGTCATATAATACATTTTGGACACACTGTCAACCAAAATTGCAGGATCACTCAGTCGGATGGAATCAAGAGGAACATCTTTCTTTATAACATATTTTCTTTGTGCCTGACAAAAAGTAATGCAAAAAAAACACAATAAAAGTCCAAAGGCAAGACTAAACTTTTGTTTATTAAAAATGAGCACATGGCTAAGATTTCTTAACAAGACAATTTTCATTTGCCCTTATTCTTGATGATATCATTTCCAATAAAAACCTGATAGTCTTTTATTCTACCAGGACTATTATTGTCAGCTCTTGGAACATATCTAAAGCCAGATATTTTTTCATCTTTACCCAAATCGATTACAAGATAATGTGGGTAATCAGGTTTGCTATCCCCCCATGAAGAATGCCAATAATTAAATATCTGTCCGTCTATAGCATTTTCTGCACTACCATTTTCCTTTTCTAATTCTTCACTACTTACATAAGCAATTTTCCAATTTTCATGGTTTATAGGGTTATTTTCAGTATCAAGAATATCCATTTCAGCAATAGCTGCAAAAGGTTTTTCATCAAATGAGCTTAAAGCCTCAAAACAGAAATACCGTCCAGATATAGTCTCTGAAAAATTAACGGTTTGCGCATTACCCCCAGATAAAAATTGCCCTGTATGGTTTGGTTTAATTTTTTTAATATTGAGCTCTACGCTTGGACGTTTAGAATATGAAAAATCCTTTTCTGGATGTAAGTCATTTAAAATGGGGGTGTCTAAGCCTCTTAAAATAGCCTTTTCTGGCCCTAACAAATCTAAAACTAATACTTTATTGACTCCTCTTTTTAACCATGGTTCTGGAATATACATTGTTTGTGTAGGTCCAATATTCCAATATCTTCCCAAACAGTGCCCATTAATCCAAACCACGCCTTTTCCCCAACTACTTACATCTAAAAAAACATCACCAACCTTATCTATCATAATCTCACCAGACCAAATTCCTGGCATGTTTTCATTTGGATTAGCTTCTTCAAATTTTAAATTCTTTAACATGGAATCGTCATAAGGAATATTGAATACTTCCCAATTCCCAATCTTGATATTATTTGATTTATCATCCAAAAATTGAATGGATCCAATAAGTCCTTTTCGGTCATGTACTTCTGGTCCAAAATTAATCCTACCCATAGCATGTACCAGAATATCAATAGTAGTTGCGTTTTCTCTTGCAGGAATATTAATCTCAAAATCACCCTTTCTCCTATCCATTGCACCAAGTTTTTTTCCATTAGAAAAAATCCATGCAAAATCATGAACTGCTTCAACTTTTAAAACACAATCTTTTCCTGCTGGCAGCATCGTTCTATATAAAATACTGCCTCTTCCTTGATTGTAATACTCCATGTTTTTAGGATTTTCTGTAACAAGGGGTTCAGAAAGGTTTTTGAAAAGTGGAGCGAATTGTTTTAGTTCAACTGATGAAAAAGTTGTCATCGGATTTGGACCAGGAGGCTCTGGTAAAGGTGATTCACCTGGCATTAAATTTTTAGAAATTAACGAACGTGTTTTGATAAATTTATCTGTAACCCATCCAGCTTCACTAACAGGTGCTCCGTAATCATAACTCGATACATCTGGCTTAAATGGTCGATCTGCACCTGCCCAAAAACCAAAAGTGGTACCACCATGAGACATATAAATACTAAATGACGCCCCTTTTTTCAGCATGTATTCCATATCCTTTAAATATTGATCGATTTTCCCATAACTATGCGGTGTGCCCCAAGTGTCAAACCAACCAGAATAAAATTCACCGCACATCAATGGTCCTTCGGGAAGAATTTCTCGTAATGCTTTGAATGCACCTTCTGGATTAGCTCCAAAATTAACAACAGGAAAAAGATCTGGATGAAATCCATTTTTTAAACGCGAAGTTGGATTGCAAGAAAACAATGGTACATTAAACCCCGCATCAATTACAGCATCTCTCATAATGCCCATATAATCGGCATTATTTCCATAAAAACCATATTCATTTTCAACTTGAACCATTATAATGGGTCCCCCATTTGTAATTTGTAATTTAGACAAAATCCTACCCACTTCATTTAAATAATTTTGTGAAGCCTTTATATATAACGGATCTGTAGTACGAAGTTTGATATCATCATTTTTTAAAAGCCACCAAGGTAAACCGCCCATTTCCCACTCAGCACAAGCATATGGACCAGGTCTTAAAATAACCCACATCCCTTCTTCTTGGGCTATTTTACAAAACTCAGCAATATCCGCTTCACCATCCCATTTAAAATTTCCAGGAGAACGTTCATGGAAATTCCAAAACAAATAAGCACAAATAGTATTCATGCCCAGTGCCTTTATCATTTGAATACGATGACGCCAATATTCTTTAGGAACCCTCGCAAAATGAATTTCACCACAACGAATTTGAAAAGGTGTATTATCTAGTAGAAAATGTTCTTTTCCAATCTCAAAAGTATGTTCCTTTTCATGAATTTTACTCTGTGAAAAACCTACAGTAAAAAATAATAATAGTGTTGATATTAAAAATAATTTATGCATTGTTATTTTGTTATTTTGTGTTTATTTCTATACCGCATCATAGCTTCAATTAAATAATAATCACCATATGAAAGTGGTACATCAATTTCGGTATTTTTGGGCATATTTCCCACGCCGTGTTTTAAAACAAAACCGCCGTTAGTACCTTTTTCAGCTAAATATTCTGGACTAAGCAAGCTTTTTAGCATGGTTTTGGCTTTAATTTTATAATCGTTTTGTGTTTCTCCATCAACATAATTTTGCAATTCGAGCAAAGCAGAAGCAATAATGGCGGCTGCCGAAGAATCTCTTAATGCATTTGGAATATCAGGAGCATTAAAATCCCAATAGGGTATCATATCTTCTGGCATATTAGGATGATTTAAAATGAAGCTTGCAATAGCATTCGCTTGCTCTAGGTACTTAGGATCTTGGGTTTCTCTGTACATCACCACATAGCCATACAAACCCCAAGCTTGTCCACGCGCCCAAGCCGAATCGTCGGCGGCTCCTTGGTTAGTAATTCTCTTTTTTACATCACCTGTCTTTTCGTTGTAAACAACTTCGTGAAACGAGCTGTAATCATCCCTAAAGTGATTCTCCATAGTTTTATTCGCATGGTTTACGGCAATATTGTAATACGTGCTATCTCCACTATGTTCGGTGCCCCAAAAGAGTAGTTCTAAATTCATCATATTGTCTATAATAACCACCAAATCATCTTCACCAGCACTATTCCATGGTGCACTATTCCAAGAACGGATGCATTTAACTGTATCGTCGTAACGGGTGGCCAAAGATTTTGCACTATTCATCAAAATATCTTTATATTCTTGTGAAGGGCTTAAACGCTCGGCATTCCCAAAACTACAAAACATCATAAAACCGAGGTCGTGTGTTGAAGTATTGAATTGTTCCTTTTTTAAATCGTTTAAAACGCTATCAGCTTCCTGTTTTAGTTCAGACGCATTAACCGCTTCATTCAAATACAACAGGGTACCTGGGTAAAAGCCACTGCACCACCAGCCTGAGTTACTCGTTTCAAACTTATCGGAATTGGCATGATATGTTTTTGGGTATCTGCCTTTGGGCAGACGGTCTTTCATGTTTTTATATTGATTTGAGGCGATGTTAAGAGCCTTTTCGATTTCTAAAATTAACGGATCTGTTTTTTGAGCAAAGGAAATCGTAAAGGCCATTAAAGCCATTATAAGCGCGACTATTCTATTCATTAGTTCAGTTGTAAAGTTTAGTTATATCTTTAATTTCTAAAATCTTTATTATTGTAGGTTCCTTTTTTGCAACACCTTCACCATCAATTTGCGTAACGTCTTGAACAAAAACATTAAGTTTACCTTTACTTTTCCAAAGCGAAACATCATAATTAGGCTCCCATTCACCAACACTCTTCTGGGTTAAATTTATAACTTTCCAAGGTGTATTATTTTTCAACCCACCATGGGCTAAAGAGATTCTATTACCAGATTCAGCATCTCGAAATATAAGATTAACTTTTTTATTTATTGAAAATGTGTCGATAAAAATATCGGGGCGAGAAATAGGAATTCTTTTAGTGCCCCCACCTCCCAAAACAAAAGCCGTTTTTCGAAAACCTGTGTTTACCTTTTCCCAAACACCATTGCTTAAGTATACCACATGGTACTGCGGAATTTTATTATCGCTCCAATAACTTGCAATAAAGGGTGCTCCATGTTGATCGGTAACCATTGCCGTTTGGTTGATTAAATTACTATTTTGTGGTATTTTAAGTGCGTATTCAGCTGTAGCTAAGGTTATGGGTAACTCGTATTTTTCACCATTCGATTTTCGCCATGTTTTTCCACCATCTGTAGATTTTGCATAGCACAAATCATGATTGGTTTCAACATCCCAAGTTTCGCGCCAAATCCAAGACACATGAATTGTACCAAAATTATCAACACAAGCCTGCCAGTATGCGCTACGCTGACCTTCACCATCTATAAGATTATTTTGAATTTGCTGCCATTGCTTTGTATCAACATTATAAGAATTGATAACTAAATTGCCCCTTCCCGATTGTCCTGAACGGTAAAAAAACAGTAGGTTTCCATTTGGCAAGTTATAGAATTCTGGATAGGTTACTTTTTCTTCAAGGTTTCCCGTCATGGATTGCGTTTCACCCAATTTTAAACTTAACGGTGATAGCCCCCTAGCATACTTCAATTTTGAATTATGGTGGTCCCAACTAACATGTAAAACCCCATTTCCGTCAACAGCTATGCTTATACTATTATGAGCATCTTCAGCATGGCCCTTAAATGATGTCGTTAAAGTTTCCCAACGTGAAGTATTAAGTTTTCGCTTACCCAAAACCAAATTATTTCCTTGATCGTAATATGCTACAAACTGATAATCGCCAAAAGTGGTAAGCGCATTCTTTCTAAATTTAACAACATTTACCGAGTTATTGCTCCAACCCTTGCCTACTGTGGAAAAAGCAATAGGTCTGGAACAAGAACTTAAAAACAAAACAACAACGAACCAGAAAAAATATGTCTTAAAACAGCTGTATTTTTTTTTAAAGGAAACAGCATGCGACCCAGACTCCAAATTGTTCCGTAAAAATCGATATACGGCGTAAATATTTGACAAGGCCTTTTACTTTTTTGAGTTTAATTCGTTAATTAAAAAACTAATATAAATTAATTATTTTAATTGGAAGAAAAATGAAAGAACCGCAAACAAAAAACTGCCATACATTGTATTTTTTTGGTGCATGACAGTTTAAATTTTCATTTTTCTTTAAACGCTGTTTTACGTTTAATTGAGCGTATCGTTAACCTTTGTTTTCTTTTTACCAAAAAGATTACTTAAAGCGTCCTTGATATTTTTTGATGGTGTATTGGTTGCCGTAGTATCTGTTGTTTTTATTGAATCATTTTTAGTAGTACTTCCTTTTACAATATCGCCCAAAACATCTTTAACCACATTATTTTGCTGCTGTTTTATAGAATCGGTTTTTGTTTTATTTGAACCTATCACCCCTCCTATTAAATCTTTAACCTTATCTTTACCTTGGTTAAGCAGCTTTTGTTTTTCAATTTCAACAAGTTGTTGGGTAAGGTTATTTACACCGCTCGTTAAATCGGTTTTAACCGTAGGGTTAGTTAAACTTCCTGTAATATTAGCTGTTACAGGAATTGTTATTTTGTTCACTTCGGCATCATTTATTTTCCCAATAAGTCGGTTTACTTCACTGCCCAAATATTTGGCGGGCACGTTAAATACGGTATTGTAGTCCACTGTTTTATCAAAACCATGCGAACCCGAAACGGTAATGCCAATATCTTTGTATTTTAAATCGAAAGGTTGCACACTTACCTTTCCGTTAGCAAATGAAAATTTGGTTTTTAGATTCTTAAGGTCAAGTTCATTAAAATCAATAAAATTCAAAGCGCCATCCAGTTTGTTGAGCAACTTGCTTTGTTCTGCATTTATTTTTGTAGTAAGCAACTCAGCAAGCGCATTGCCAGAAACGCTGCTTAAAACCGGTGAAAATTCACTATCTAAATTACCCGATAATTTAATATCAGTATTTAATTTTCCTTGAAGTAAATTAGCTATTGGCGCTATATTCTGCAAGAGTTCCAAATCTTTAAATGATTTTGCTATATCAAAACCATCGGCACCTAAATTTAGGTTAAAGGTAGGCGTTTTGCCTTTTGTAGAGACATCTCCTGACAGCATTAAAGCGCCATCAAAAATATTGGACTTAAGGTTTTCCAAAGTTGCTTGTTGGTCTTTTATATAGAGCTGCCCAGAAACGTCCTTCAAATTCAAATTATCGTAAACCACCGTTTTGGCATTAGCATTAACAACACACTCTAAAAAGGCTGGTATTTTAAGCGATTCGGAACTACTGGTTGTTTTATTATCGGTTGGATTTTCTTCATCAACAGTCATAAAATCATTAACTTTAAACATATTGGAACTTACATTGAAATTTCCTTTTAAAGTATTGTCGCTCAACAGAAAACCTAATAAATTTTTTATAGTTCCAATGGCATTTAAGTCACTATCGCCCGTTTTCGCATTAAAACGGTTTAACGATACCGTACCAGGCTGGAAAGCCATATCGGCATTGGTAATATGAATAGGATTCACAATATCTCCGGAAGAAAACACAAAATCGGTAATATTCACCGAACCGTTATTTTTAATACGCTCGTAGGCATTAGTCTCAATAGCGTTCATATCAAAAGTGGTATTCAGCTTTCCTTTTAAAATTCCCGTCAATTGATTTTCCAATTCCACAGGGTAAACCTTAGTGATATTAGCCAAATTAACAACGCCGTCTAGACTGGCATTGACGAGCATATTTTTTGTTATATTTTTGATGGTGGCCGACGATTTGAATACATCATCATCAATTTTAAAATCGAGGGTTTTAATATCCACATAGGTATCATCAGTATGGCCCGTTGTATTTTTTATACTCGTGTTTATCACAATATTTTCAACACGTTTGGGCAAATTTGGATACTTAAACGATGCATTATTTGATGTAATATTGATATCTAAATTCGGAATCGTTTCATCTGTTACCATACCCTTTATAACGCCATTGACCTTAAAATCGCCCGTAGTTTCAACATCGTCGATATTTTTTGAATAAGACTTTGGAATTACCGCCAAGAAATTTTTGAAATCGGATTCTGGATTTTTAAACGTAATATCCACCTCTTGTCCTTCGTCCATTAATTGCACAAAACCCTCAAACTCTAAAGGCAAATCGTTTATAAAACCTTTGTTTTCCTTAAAAGTGTATTTATCGTTTGTTAAATCCATGCCAATTAACGCATCTAATCTTACCGGATTATTGCTCAGGTAATTTGTGCTGTCCATAGTAAAACTAAGATTGGCTTCACTCTTGGTATCCAATTCTGAAGTTTCGGCCGAAAAGGTTCCATGCCCTGTATGGTTCAGTTCCGTGACATCAATCTTCATTTTAGACTCTTCATCAATATACGTGAAAGCACTTTTATTTATAGCGTAGTCTTCAATATCAAACGAGAACCCGCTACCTTCTTCCGAAGATTCTCCCTCACTTTCTTTTACAATATCGTAATTAACATTTCCAAATTTATCAGTTTTAAGGGTTAAAAGTGCCTCATCAACAGTGATGGAATTCACTACCACCGGACCATCGCTAGGCTTTTTAAAAAGTTCTTTAACCGACATGGTAAATGATATGGTTTTGGCCGTAGCCAGTGTTTCATCCTTAAAAGGTTCAAAATTGGTAATGAGCAAATCTGAAACACCAACATGGGCTTGCGGAAAACTCCTGATAAAACTTAAATTCACATCACTAAATTCAACTTTCGCATTTAAATTCTGGTTAATAAAACGCTTCACAATGTCTTGTATCTGACCCTGGAATGCAAATGGCAAAACCAAAAGTAATGCAACGATAACCAACAATGTTATTCCAATAATTTTAAAGGCTTTTTTCATAAGTAAACTTTATAGAAATATACGTTACAAAAGGGGCAACTGATTAACTGAACAGCAAGTTTAATAAAAATTTAACCTATTCCTACAATTTACAGCAGCATATTAAAGTAAGTTTATCTCCTCCCCTAGTTTTAGCTTAAATCGTTTTCTAAATAGGTAAACGCCAAAATACAATAAAGGCGTGTCGCAAACAGCAACTATGACTTTAAACAGAAAACCACTTACCAACAAGCCTTTAAAATTGGTCCACTCAATAATACTGAAAGAACACAGTAAAAACACAATGGTAAATGTATCTACAAACTGCGAAAACCAGGTAGAAAAATTGTTTCGCAACCATAAGTGCTTACCCTTGGTAAGCCGTTTCCAGAAGTGGTAAATTTGAATATCAACAAACTGTGCGAACAAGTACGTGAGCATACTGGCAAAAACTGCAATGGCCGAGTTTCCAAACACCTTCGAAAATGTGGCATCATCAATATGAGACCAAGGCGTTGCGGGCACTTCACTTGCCGTGTAAATAATTAACAACGAAAACAACGAAGCGAAAATACCAGTTACCACCACATCGTTGGCGCGCTTTTTCCCGTATATCTCACTGATTAAATCGGTAATCAAAAATGTTATGGGGTAAGGCAAAATACCCACTGAAATTTCAAAAAGTTTATTCCCGAAGATTTCAACATCGAACGGATACCAATAAAAGAATTTTTGAAAAATAAGATTGGAAACTACCAACGAGGTAATAAACAAAGCTCCTAAAAGGATATAAGTACGCTGGGCAGCCAATTTGTCTTTTAACGTCATTAATTGCAATTTTTAAATCACTTAAAATACGATAATAAACCGGATTTTTTTGAGGCCGAAACCATAATTTCCTTTCCATTACTCAACAGCACACTACCCCCTTTGCCTTTTACATATTTTACCACTTCGCTTACATTAACCAAATACGATTTGTGCACCCGTGTAAAACCGCTATCGCTCAAAATATCTTCAAAATATTTTAATGTTTTACTAACCACCTTTTTTTTATCGTTGTTCAGGTAGATTTCGGTATAGTTATCGTCGGCTTTACAATATAAAATATCGGAAGTATTCAACACCTCAAAACCATCCAGTTGTGGAATGGTTATTTTACCATTAACTGGATTTGTTTTTGGCACAAGCACTTGGTCCTGCAAGGCGCTTTCCTTAGTTTTTATTTCAGTAACATAATCAACGGCTTTTATAAGTTCGTCGATGGAAATAGGTTTAGTTAAATAATAGGAAGCATGGGCGTTTAATGCATCAATAGCATAGTGATTGTAGGCCGTAACAAATACGGTTTCAAAATTAACATTACCCATTTTATCGAGCAAATCGAAAGCGTTACCATAAGGCATTTCCACATCCAGGAACACCACATCCAACTCATGGTTCCGTATTAAAACCAAAGCTTCGTCTACATTGGCTGCCTCACCCACAACCGTAACATTGGGACAGTACTTTTTGAGATAATTTTTTAGAATGTCTCTACTGGTTTCTTCGTCTTCTACTATAATGGAATTTAATTTCATACTTTATACGTTAGGAGTTAGTAGCCTTAAGAAGGAAGCACTACAATTTGCCCTTCAAAAACCTTAATTTAATCCTTTTTAATCATTACAATTACCTTAGTACCTGTATCATCTTCATCTGTAAAATCTTCAATATGCACCTCCACTTTGTCTTTATACATAGCATTTAAGATAGCCACCCGCTTTTTTATGTTGCCCATACCTTTCGAGTTTTGCTTTTGTTGATTAGCGGTTTTTAAGGCCTTCGATTTTATTCGGCCAATGCCATCGTCTGTTATCGTTATTTTGATTTCATCTGGGCTAGCCTGTGAAATGTTAATTTCTAAATGCCCTTTACTTTTTTTGTAACGCAGTCCGTGCCAAACGGCATTTTCAATATACGGTTGCAACAGCATTGGTGGTATTTCAAACTCTTGTAATTTTATGGTATCGTCAATATTAATGTTGTAATCAAACTTATCTTTAAATCTGAAATGTTCCAGTTTGGTGTATAGCTGAAGCAATTCGATTTCCTTTTCCAACGGAATAAAATCCTCTTCGCTATTTTCCAAAACAGCCCGCATAAGCATCGAAAAATCGGTAAGGTATTTGTTTGCGGTGCGCTCATCATTTGAAGCAATAAAACTGTTTACCGAGTTTAAGGCATTGAAAATAAAATGCGGATTCATTTGACTACGAAGGCTTTTTAAAGCCAATAGATTGTTGGCCAAACGTTGTTGCTTTATATATTTAAACATTAAAAAAGCGGCAACTAACAATAAAAACACGCCGCCAATTAATGAATAAATAATTAGTTTTTGGCGTTTAGATTGCTCTACCGTAAGTTGATATTTACTTTGAGATAGCTCCCGCTCGCCCTCCAGGCTTAAAATTCGGTTTTGCTTGCTTGTAATTTCTTTACTAAACCGAGCCGCTTGCGATATTTCCTGTTCTTTTAAAGCATAAAGCGTATCCACTAAATCCACGTAGCTTTGATAAGCCATTAAGGCCTTATCGAACTGTCCGGCATCGCGGTAAACCTCCGACAATTTTCTGGTAGCGTCTTTTTTTACAATCAAATCTTTTTTTGCTCCAGCTTCACTGATACTTTTTTCAAGATATTGAATGGCATTTCCAAAATCGTTTTGTGAGGCATAGGCATTACCAATTTTATAGTTCTGTTTTTGTGGGGTTAAAGGACTTTCGTTACTCAATTCAGACTTACTTTCTATTTCGGTGATATCATTCAACGCTTCCTTTCGCAGCTCAATTTCATCGGAATAATCATTGGTTGCACTCTTAAAATCAGCAACTTTCAATTTTTCTTCAACGGCACGTTTTTTATTTTCGGTATTAGCCAATTTCATCGATTTATTAAAAAATGACTCAGCTTTATTACGTTGCCCAATAGCATTATAGACCTGAGCTATTTTGGAGTTGAAATCGGTTATTTTAGGGGTTATCAAATGGGCTTTGGCCACATTTAACCCTTCCTGAAAAGCACGAATGGCCTGTTGGTACTTTTGGATTGAAACGTACACCTCGCCCAAGCCCTCATATAGTTGGGTGAGTTGCCAATTGGACAGACTCTTTTTATCGATGCCATTATAAGTTTCTATACTTTCCTGATAATTTTTGTTCTTCTTGTAAGCCTCGGCCAACTTAAGATTAACAAGATTGGTGTTCCTGTTTTGCAAACTTATCCGGTAGTTCGAAACAGCCAAATCGTATTGTTTCCAATGCATATAGACATCTCCTAAAATCTCGTAGGCCTCACCATTTTCTTTGGTCGAAGCACTTTCAACCAAAGCATCGCCCACAAATTGAATACTTTTTTTGGCATCTTTCTTTAAATACGCTTCCGCGGAATCAATTAGGGCATTAAAAGTTTCCTTTTTTGAAGACTTTGAATTTTTTTTTAATTTGGAATAGTTCGCAGCATTCTCGTTTGGCTCCACCTCTACCCTTATGCGTTCATCACTTCTGATGATATAGACTACGGTTTCAAAATCTTTGTGACGTATGGTAAGCTCATCACCCTTTCGTGCCTGAATTCTAAAGTCGCCAAAAGCATCGGTTGTCGTATACGCACCACCGTTAACCTCAATATTAACGTTAGGGATAGGATCCCTGGTATCACTTTCAATTACCGAACCACGAACGATAAACTTTGGCTCATCGCCTTTGCGAAACGTAGCATCCTGACCAAAAAGGGCAATACCACTTAAAAAGAGGCAAACAAGTGTAAAATATTTTAGAGTGCTAGACATCCTATTTTTTTAATAGTTAAACATACGCACTTTACTTGGTTTTTTAAAATGCAAACTTCCTTAACCTTTACGTTTTTTAATAAAAAAATAAGCTTGGCGCATTAAAAAGACCGACTCACGCATTAAAACGCAAGTCTTACTCATTCTACTTTTTTTAATAATTAAGTTGGTTTTAGTTTTAGGTAATCATTGAACCCATAACGGAATAAAAAAACCACATCAATTAAAAAACAACAAACATCATGAAAACGCAAATTAAAACATTGTTATTCTGCACTGCTTTAGCGGTATTTACGTCTTGCAATGCCAATTCAAAAAATCAACGGTTGGCTATAAAAGAAGCAAAAACTGAACACCTAGAGCCCAACAAGCAATATATAAAAGTGGCTTTGTTATTAGACACCAGTAATAGTATGGACGGCCTATTAGACCAAGCCAAAGCCCAACTTTGGGACATTGTAAACGAACTGTCGTATGCAAAATGCGGCAGCCAAAAACCCAATCTTCAAATTGCATTATACGAATACGGAAACGATAATTTAAACAGCCGCGAAGGTTATATTAGACAAGTATTGAATTTTAGTGAAGATTTGGACGATATTTCAAAAGAGTTATTTTCGTTAACCACCAATGGCGGTGAGGAATATTGCGGACAAGTCATTCAAACCTCACTCAACCAATTGGATTGGGGCAAAAATCCAGACGACCTAAAACTTATTTTTATTGCTGGAAACGAACCGTTTACCCAAGGCAAGACAAACTATAAAGATGCCTCGGTCAATGCCAACGAAAAAGACGTTACCGTAAACACTATTTTTTGCGGCGATTACAGGCAAGGTATTTCATCCCATTGGCAAGATGGTGCCAAGATTACCAATGGCGATTATATGGCAATAAACCATAACCAAGCCACAGTACATATCGCTTCCCCTTACGATGATGAGATTCTAATTTTAAATAAAAAGCTGAACAAAACCTATGTGGCCTATGGCCGAAAAGGACTAGAAAAGATAGCCATGCAGGCCGAACAGGATGCAAATGCCAACTCGTATAGCAAAGCTAACGCTGTAAAAAGAACTGTTAGTAAAAGTTCACATTTATATAAAAATAAAACTTGGGATTTAGTGGATGCCATGGAGCAAGAAGAAGTGGTTGTTGCCAATCTTAAAGAAGAATCGCTACCTAAAGAATTGCAAGGCAAAAGTGAAGAAGACATAAAAACTTATGTAGAAAAGAAAAGCAAGGAGCGTGCTAACATTCAAAAGGAAATTAAAGCGCTTAACGCTAAACGCAAAGCTTATGTACTAAAACAACAAAAAGAAAACATCAATGACCTAGAGAACGCTATGATAAAAGCCATTAAAGAACAAGCCAAAAAGAAAAAGTATAGCTTTCAATAATGAAAACAAAAAAGCCCCGGAAATTTAAATTTTCGGGGCTTTTTTAATTATTTAGGCCTTTAGTTTACTTATTACCTTTTTCGTAATCAGCCAAGAATTTAGCTAAACCTATATCGGTTAATGGGTGCTTAAGCAATCCAGTAATCGATGATAATGGTCCTGTCATCACATCACTACCAATCTTAGCACAATCTATAACGTGCATGGTGTGACGAATTGAAGCTGCTAGTATTTGCGTTTCGAAACCGTAGTTATCATAAATTTGTCTGATTTCTGCAATAAGGTTTAATCCATCGGTACAAATATCATCCAAACGTCCTAAAAACGGCGACACATAAGTTGCACCCGCTTTAGCTGCCAATAAAGCTTGCCCCGGTGAAAACACCAAGGTTACGTTTGTTTTTATACCTTTATCAGTAAAATATTTACAGGCTTTAATGCCATCTGCAATTAATGGTAATTTCACCACAATTTGTGGGTGCAAAGCCGCTAAAGCTTCACCTTCTTTTACCATACCATCAAAATCGGTGGCTATCACTTCAGCACTTACATCACCTTCAACAATATCACAGATTTTTTTGTAGTGAGCCAAAATGTTTTCCTCACCGGTAATTCCCTCTTTAGCCATTAAAGACGGATTGGTAGTTACACCATCCAATACACCTAAAGCCTGTGCTTCAGCGATTTCGTCTAGATTGGCCGTATCAATAAAAAATTTCATATCTCTAGTTTTATTTTGTTTTTAAATATTCTAATACTTCTTTGCTAACTTTTTCGCCTGTAAACCCAAATTTATCATCTAAAACTTTCGCCGGTGCAGAGTAGCCAAAGTGTTCTAAACCAAATACTTTACCATCTTCACCCACTAAGGCTTCTAAGTTCACTGGCAATCCAGCAGTTAGTCCAAATAATGGTTTATCTTTTGGAATGATGCTATTTTGATACTCTTTAGACTGAAGTCTGAACACGCCTTCTGAAATCACTGAAGCAATGCTTACCTTCAATCCGTTTTCAGATTCTAAAATTTCGGCCGCATCCACTAAAGTAGATACCTCTGAACCGTTTGCCACCAATACAACATCTGGATTTTCAACTTTCTTTACCAAGTAACCACCTTTTTCGGCAGCCAAAGCTTCTTTATATCTCGAATCGCCAATAGCAGGCACATCTTTAATTCCCTGTCTTGACAAAATTAAACCTGAAGGTGTTACCGTATTTTCAAGAGCCATTTTCCAAGCGACACTTGTTTCGGCAGAATCTGCCGGACGCAAGGCCAAGAAGCTTGGTTTATGACTGTGGTTTTTCAGTTTTTCCAATAAACGGATTTGTGCTTCCTGCTCAACAGGCTGGTGCGTTGGTCCGTCTTCCCCAACACGGAAAGCATCGTGCGTCCAAACATACTTAACAGGTAATTCTTGAATGGCACTTAATCGAATGGCTGGTTTCATATAATCTGAAAACACAAAGAAGGTTGCCACTACTGGTAAAACACCGCCATGCAAAGCAATACCATTAGCAATACTAGCCATGGTTAACTCGGCAACTCCAGCTTGTAAGAACGAACCGCTAAAGTTTCCTTTTTGAAGCGATTGCGTTTTCTTTAAGAATCCATCGGTTTTATCAGAATTCGATAAATCGGCTGAAGACACAATCATGTTTTCAACATTTTCAGCTAGGTATGCCAATACACCAGAAGAAGCCGCTCTTGTAGCCAATCCGGCTTTATGCTCTATGGAACTGAAATCCAATTCTGGCAATTGTCCTGAAAAGAAAAAGTCTAATTTATCGGCAAGTTCAGTATTTCCTTTTCTCCATTCTGCGATTTCTGCTTTCTTATTTGCAGCTTCAACAGTTTTTCTTTCAATTACTTCTTTATAAAAATCGTTAACCTCATCAAAAATATCAAATGGATTGCTAAGGTCTGCTCCTAGGTTAACCAATGTTTTTTCGTAATCGGCTCCAGTATCGCCAATAGGCTTTCCGTGCAATTCACAGTGCCCTTCGTACATACTACCATCTGCAGCAACACAACCTTTACCCATAATGGTTTTACCAATAATAAGGGTTGGTTTTTCGGTTTCGTTGTTAGCATCGGTTAATGCATTTCTAATCTCGTCATGGTTATGCCCATCAATAGTTACGACTTTCCAGCCCCAAGCCTCATATTTTTTGGCTGTATCTTCCGAGGTTACCTTGTCAGTTTCTGTGGATAATTGTATATCGTTAGAATCAAAGAACATAATAAAATTGCTCAAGCCTAAGTGACCGGCAATTCTACCCGCACCTTGCGATATTTCTTCCTGTACACCACCATCGGAAATAAAACCGTATATTTTGTGGTTCATCCAATCACCAAATCTAGCTTGTAAAAATTTAGCAGCGATGGCAGCACCAATACCCATAGTATGTCCTTGACCAAGTGGACCAGATGTGTTTTCAACACCTCTTTTTACATCTACCTCTGGGTGACCAGGCGTGTTAGAACCCCATTGACGGAAGTTTGCTACATCGTCTTTTTCATAATTGCCCAATAAGTAGTACTGAGCGTACATAAGCGTTGACAGGTGACCAGCATCCATAAAGAAACGGTCTCTAAACGGCCATTCCATGTCGGTTGGATCGTAATTAAAAAATTCTGAATATAAAATATGCATAAAATCTGCGCCGCCCATTGGTCCACCAGGGTGTCCTGAGTTTGCCTTTTCTACCATAGCCACAGCTAATGCTCTAATATTATCTGCAGCTTTTTGATCTATTTTTTTGTTCATTTTTTAATTACAATTTAGTCGTTATTGTTTGTTAATCTTTATTTTTATTTGCTTTAAAAAACGCAATGGTCCGCAAAACTAAAACTTTTTATCCAAACCCGTTTCCTAATTTCAAATTATATGGCGCTTAAACTATTAGAAACCATATTTCTCTACAAAGATATGACAAAAACTTTATAAGTGTACAAAAAACACTTGTTTTTTTCAATTCTACGTTAGGCTTTTGTTAACTCTTGATTGTCAATATTTAAAAAACTTACTATTCTTATCAAAAACATTTTAAAACTCAAAATTTTGAAATGTTTGCATATAAAACACAATCGGTTGTTTGAAAATAAAATTTCTTAATTAAATAGCACACAAAATTAGAATAAAATGTCATGAGGTAAGCAGAGTGATAAACACTATTACGCTTTGGCAAAAAAATTGTTGTTTTTTGAAACTATCCCCAATAAAAAAACAAATAGAATAATTAATACTACAAGCTATTTGATTAAATTTGCACCCTAAATTTTTTCTATGTACCGAAGTCATAATTGCGGTGAATTATCATCGACCGATATAAATAAAGAAGTTACTCTGGCCGGATGGGTTCAGAAGATTAGAGATAAAGGATTTATTGTTTGGGTAGATTTACGCGACCGATATGGAATTACCCAATTAGTGTTTGATGAAGAACGCACCCCGAAAGACATGATGGAACAAGCACAGCACTTGGGTCGGGAGTTCGTTATTCAAGTTAAAGGAACCGTTATTGAGCGTGCCTCGAAAAACCCAAATATTCCTACCGGCGACATAGAATTGTTGGTTTCTGAATTAAATATTCTAAACGAAGCCAAATTACCACCATTTACCATTGAAGATAAAACCGATGGCGGTGAAGATATCCGTATGAAATACCGCTATTTGGATATCCGCCGAAACCCGGTGAAAAATAGTTTGATTTTTAGACATAAGGTAACTCAAGAGGTTAGAAATTACCTTTCTAAAGAAGGCTTTATTGAAGTAGAAACACCTTATTTGATAAAATCGACACCTGAAGGCGCTCGCGATTTTGTCGTGCCAAGCCGAATGAACGAAGGCCAATTTTACGCCCTTCCACAATCGCCTCAAACCTTTAAGCAGTTGCTTATGGTGGGCGGTATGGATAAGTATTTCCAAATTGTAAAATGCTTTAGGGATGAAGATCTTCGTGCGGATAGACAGCCCGAGTTTACACAAATAGACTGCGAAATGGCCTTTATTGAGCAAGAGGATATTTTAATTGCTTTTGAAGGTTTAACAAGGCACCTGTTAAAGAACATAAATGGTGTAGAGATTAAAAAATTTCCAAGAATGCTTTATGATGACGCCATTCGCCTTTACGGAAATGACAAGCCTGATATTCGATTTGGCATGGAATTTGGCGAATTAAACGAAGTGGCACAACACAAAGATTTTAAGGTTTTTAATACTGCTGAATTGGTAGTTGGAATTGCCGTACCTGGTGGAAATAGTTATACCCGAAAAGAAATCGACAAGTTGATTGATTGGGTAAAACGCCCACAAGTTGGCGCATTGGGCATGGTGTATTGCCGATGCAATGACGACGGGACTTATAAATCATCAGTTGATAAATTTTATGACCAAGACGACTTGGCAAAATGGGCAGAAGCCACCGAAGCCAAGCCTGGCGACTTAATTTGTGTGCTTTCGGGTGACAAAAACAAAGTTAGAACTCAACTCAGTGCCTTACGTATGGAATTAGCCGAGCGTTTAGGCTTACGAAAAGCCGATGAATTCGCACCGCTTTGGGTCATGGACTTTCCGCTTTTAGAATGGGATGAAGACACCGAGCGCTACCACGCCATGCACCACCCTTTTACCGCACCTAAACCAGGGCAAATTGAATTGTTGAAAACCGACCCTGGAGCCGTAAAGGCCAATGCCTATGATTTAGTTTTAAACGGTAACGAAATTGGAGGGGGTTCAATAAGAATACACGATAAAGAAACCCAATCGTTAATGTTCGATTATTTAGGGTTTACACCCGAAGAGGCCAAAGCGCAATTTGGTTTCTTAATGGATGCCTTTCAATACGGTGCACCGCCACACGGCGGCTTGGCATTTGGATTGGATAGATTAGTAGCCATATTGGGCGGACAGGAAACCATACGCGATTTTATTGCATTCCCAAAAAATAATGCAGGACGCGACGTGATGATTGATGCCCCTGCGCCTATTCACGATGAACAATTAAAAGAATTAAGCTTAAAACTAAGCCTAGAAGAATAATTTTAAAATCCTGCTGAAAAGCGGGATTTTTTAGTAAAGTACAATATGCCAACAAAAACCATATTAAAACGTGTTTTAATTTGGAGAGCCAAACACATTTCCAATAAACAGTTTGTTTATATTTTAAGTGTGATTATTGGCTTTACGGCTGGTCTTGGTGCCGTTGTTTTAAAAAACTTAACGCACTTTATTCAGCATTTATTAGAAGGCAAATTGATTACCTATTACCACCACGCGTTTTATTTTGCCTTCCCTGTTATAGGACTCAGTTTGGTTTATCTCATAATGAAATATGTTATTAGGCAAAAAGTTAGCCACGGTATTCCTTCAACGCTATATGCCATTTCTAAACGTAAAGGGATTATGAAACGTTTTCAAATGTATGGCTCCATTCTTACTGCTCCTTTAACCGTCGGCTTTGGGGGATCTGTTGGTTTAGAGGGGCCTACGGTTGCTACTGGTGCTGCGCTTGGGTCAAATATTTCCAGAATGTTTCACATGAACCAAACTACGAGAAACCTACTCATTGGTTGTGCTGCTGCAGGAGCCATGAGCTCTATTTTTAAAGCACCGATAGCCGCATTGATTTTTGCTATTGAAGTTTTTAGTTTGGATCTTACCTTTGCGTCATTGCTCCCGTTATTGTTCGCTTCACTTTCTGCTATTTTAACCTCGCATTTTTTCTTTGGAGACGACATTATTTTGCCTTTTAGAATTGAAGATAAATTCCTTTTATCCGATGCGCCTTTTTATATTGTTTTAGGTGTTGTTGCCGCTTTTATATCCATTTACTTTACCGAAGTTTATGACAGGATTCATGGCTTTTTTGATAAACTTGAATCACCTATAAAACGATTAATTGTTGGTGGCTTGGGTATTGGTTTGCTTGTTTTTTTAATTCCGCCACTGTACGGTGAAGGATTCGATATCATCAACGACCTCATCATTGGAAAACCCGAAAAAGCCTTACACAATAACCTTTTTCACCTTGATTTAACCAATATATGGATTGTTATTTTGCTATTGGCAGGACTCCTATTTTCAAAAGTAATAGCGAGTTGTTTTACATTTGGAGCCGGTGGTGTTGGCGGTATTTTTGCGCCTGTATTGTTTATGGGAAGTATTATGGGCAATTGTATTGCCAAAATAATCAATAATTGTGGGCTGTTTAACAATTCTATTTCCGAAAGTAATTTTACCTTAGTAGGCATGGCTGGCCTATTGGCTGGTGTTTTACATGCACCCCTAACCGCTATTTTCTTGATTGCCGAACTTACTGGAGGTTACGAGCTCTTTATTCCGCTGATGCTTACCGCAACCATTTCTTTTGCCATAACAAAATACTATAAGCCGCATTCGGTTTATAACATGGAGCTGGGCAGAAAAGGCGAATTGATAACGCACGATAAAGACCATGCGGTTTTAACCTTAATGGATATCGAAAAAGTTATTGAAACCAATTTTGTAACTATCAACCTAGAAATGACTCTTGAGCAAATTATCCAAAAAGCAGTTATAAAATCGAACAGAAACATTTACCCAGTTATAAATAAAGATACGCATCAATTGCAAGGCATTATTCTTCTAGACGATTTGCGCCCTATTATGTTCGACCAATCGCTCTACAAAAAATTAACGGCAACAGATTTAATGCAACGCCCTCCTAAGATTATTGATTTAGACAAAGACAAAATGACTCAAATCATGCGAAAATTTCAAGACAGTAGCGCTTGGAATTTACCTGTTATAAAAAATGGCGCTTATTACGGTTTTATTTCAAAATCAAAACTCTTAACCGCTTACCGTAGACAGTTGATAACTTTGCAGGGGGAATCATAAAAACTAGACTCTTGTTTCATAGACTTTTAGTACATTTATCTTATGCCAACAAACTCCAAGGTTCTACTTCGAAAATTTTTAATCTGGAAATATAAACATATTTCCGAACGGCAGTTCATTTACATTCTTAGTGTTCTTGTTGGTGTTCTGGCTGGCATGGGTACCGTGGTACTGAAAAATTTAACGCACTTTATACGTTCATTATTGGAATGGGATTTCCTAAAAAACCACCAAAACACTTTGTATTTTATTTTTCCCATTATTGGGCTTGCCCTTGTTTACATCATTAAACAGACTTGGCTTAAAAAACATATCGGGCATGGTATTTCGACTACCTTATATGGTTTATCAAAACTAAACGGAATTTTACCTCGGTACAATATTTACGCCGCCTTGATTACAGCTCCTTTAACTGCTGGTTTTGGTGGTTCGGTTGGTCTACAAGGGCCTGCTGTTAGCGTTGGGTCCGCATTAGGATCAAATACAGCGCAGTTTTTTCACATGAGCACAAAAACAAGATTGCTACTAATTGGCTGTGCTTCGGCAGGTGCCATGGCGTCTATGTTTAAAGCTCCTATTGCAGCTATCGTTTTTGCTGTAGAAATTTTTAGCTTAGACATTGCGTTTACCTCATTAGTGCCTTTACTTTTAGCATCTGTTGCTGCTGTAATCACCTCTTATTTATTTTTAGGAACCGATGTTTTGCTTCATGTTGATATTGATGACCATTTTAAATTTAAAGATATCCCTCTGTACATTCTTTTAGGTATTGTAACAGCTATAGCCTCGGTGTATTTTTCAAAAGTCTTTTTTGCCATAACAAACTTTTTCAAACAATTTGAAAGTCGGGCAAAACGTTTATTAATAGGCAGTTTGGCTATTGGCACTATGCTTTATTTTATTCCGCCGCTATATGGTGAGGGGTACAACCTAATGAACAATTTATTAAAAGGCGACCATCTAGCAGCCATTGGATCAACACCCTTTCAATTGGACCTCGATAATATATGGGTCGTTATTGCCCTACTTTTGGGCATAGCTGTGTTTAAAGCCATTGCCATGACAACCACTTTTGGTGCCGGTGGTGTTGGAGGTATTTTTATTCCAACCCTCATAATGGGAAGCGTTTTGGGTAATGCTTTTGCAAAAATTGTAAATAATATTGGTTTAAATTTTTCAGTTCCCGAAGCGAACTTTACACTTTTAGGCATGACAGGCCTTATGGCTGGTGTTTTACACGCGCCCTTAACTGCCATTTTCCTCATTGCTGAAATCACAAGTGGGCACCAGCTCTTTGTTCCCCTTATGTTGGTAGCTGCTATTTCGTTTGCCATCACAAAATACTATGTATCACACTCTATTTATACTATGAAATTGGCCGAACGTGGTGAACTTATGACACACGATAAAGATCAAAACGTTCTTATGGTTTTAGACATAGATAAGGTTGTTGAAACCAATTTTATCATCTTAAAACCTGAAATGACCCTGGGTCATATCTTGAATGAAGCTGTCGCAAAATCATCGCGAAACCATTTCCCCGTAGTGAATGACGACAATGAGTTTTTAGGGGTTATAAGACTTGACGACATCAGACATATGATGTTTAAAGCCGATTTGTACGACAAAGTGAGTGTTTCTGATTTAATGCATGCTGATGCTGGGATTATTGACTACAACAAAGACACCATGAATGATATTATGGAGAAATTTAAATCTACCGGCGCTTGGAATTTACCAGTAACGAAACAGGGTAAATACTACGGCTATATTTCAAAATCTAAATTATTAACGGCCTACCGACGCCAACTTATAAAATTTACCAAGTAACCGTTTAATGAAATACCTATTGTATATATTAACCATTGCCGTATTTACAAGCATTATTTTAGGCTTTGTACTAGATGTTACCTATTCTGAAAAGTTAGTAGGTTTTGGTGTAGCCGGATTGTTTTTAGTGGTTTTCCCTTTATTTTCTTACTACCGATGGAAAGATAAAGACATAAAAGACTATATGATTAACAAAGAGAACTTAGACAAAATGCGAGAGAGTCAACGCAAAAATAAACACTAATTTAAGTTTCGCTTTTCAATAAAAAAACGCTTCAATAGATTTGCAGCTTCTTCCTCTAGCACACCACCTTTAATACTAGTTCTAGGGTGCAGTTTAGTATTGAGATTAATACAACCTCTCTCTAAATCCCTGGCACCATAAACAATATTTGAAATCTGACTCCAATACAAAGCACCAGCGCACATTTGGCAAGGTTCTAATGTAACGTAAAGTGTACATTTTTGCAAGTACTTACCTCCCAAAAAATTGGCTGCTGCAGTAATAGCCTGCATTTCGGCATGTGCCGTAACATCGTTAAGGGTTTCGGTTAAATTATGGCCGCGTGCAATAATTCTATTTTCAATAACCACTACGGCTCCAACAGGAATCTCGCCTTTTTCAAAAGCAGCTTCAGCCTCTTGCAAGGCTTTTTTCATAAAATAGGCATCATTGAAAGGTTCTATCATAATCCAAAAATAAAAAAGACGACCCGTTAAACGGGTCGTCTTTTTACAAATATTTCAAAAAATATTACTCGATAATTATCTTTTGGTTAGTGTTTAGGTGTTCCCCTTTTATATTTAAGATATAAAGTCCTGACTGTATTGCACTGGTGTTCAACTCAACCTCACCAAGCAAATCTGCTTGTTTGGTGAGTACTGGTCTTCCATTTATATCGACTAAGTTAATGGATACACTACCTAAATTTTTACCAGATTTAATGGTAATTCTATCGTTCGCCGGATTAGGGTAAATTTTAAAATCTTTAACCGTAAATATGTTAGCACTTAAGGTAGTACAATTGGCCAATGAAGGATCGCTAGGGTCAGGTGTTGCAAAACCATTAACTTGATCCTCAAATTTAAACGGAATACCTTCTGAGGCATCAACACCTAATCCTCTTCTGGCGAATACCTCCCAAATTAAGCATTGGTCTTCTCCTCCGGTAATAGCGGTATCGGCTGCTAAAATAGCATCACGCCCTTCAATAAACTCGGGGTTACAACCTTGGAGTTTTAATCCTTCCATAACCACTTGCATAACTCTATTATTACCCCCTGTTCCATTTTTCAAATCGGGATCAAAACCATACTTATCTATATAAGCCCATGTTAAATCCCATAGCATAGTAGCCCAAATGGTTCCATTGTAATGCACTAAACGATTGAGAATTATAGGGTCGCCATCCTCATCTTCTCCTAGAATTGTATTATCATTAGTCGCTTCAAAGGTATATTCATTAACGGACATATCCGTGCTATATTTTCGAAGCCTAATACCTTGCCCATTTATACCTTCTCCATTGACATAAGTTGCAATACCTTTTCCTGTAACTCCATCATCAGAAGCCTTCATGGTCAAAATAAAAGTAAAAAAGTCGGACCAACCTTCACCCATTTGAAAATTAGTTGACAAACAATCAGAAGTATCAGCACCTCCGGTAAGTCTATTTGATATTCCATGACCATATTCATGAACAATAACACCATTATCGAAACTAGAATCTAATCGTGGCGCAACCACAATAGTTGCATTTAGGGTTTCGCCGCCTTGAATGGCGTTTATTATAGCGTCTCCATTGTCAAAATTAATAAAAATAGAAGGAATTGTAAACGCAGGATCGGTAACACCATACATACTAACATATTCACCATAATCAGGATCGTTTGTCGGGTTATTATGATTTGCTACTATCACCGCAATAGCTCCTGCATCTTGGGCATTTTGAATTTTAACGGTGAAGTTACAACTCCCCCTTCTAATCACGGCTATTTTCCCATTTACTTCAGCTCCATTTACAAGTGCGTTACAACCTTCTTCTGGAGCACCCGTACCATCATCAACAACAACCAAATCACCTGTAACCGGAACTGTTGAAGGCCCTGTAATATTACCAATACCATCATCACCCTCTGTTGTAGATGGCAAAGCGGCAGCATACCCCCCGGCTAATGTGCCATTATTAATTGTTAAAGGCGGTATTGAAAAGTTATTCCATAAATACATTTGCATTCTGGGACTACTGCCATCTGGTGGGGTTGCAAAATTAGCATTATCGGTTTGGGGCTCGGTGGGGTGTTCAATAGCATCTTGGGCATCTGCCAATACAACATCGCCTTCAGCTCCTCCTTTACCGTAATTGTTCTCCTGAAAGTTTCCACTAGCTTCATCAAATCCATAATGGTAAAAAATATCATGCATCATATTACTTGTATAGAACAAGTTTGTAATTGCTACATCTTGATACCCTATTGGTTCTTGATTAATATTTAGCGAAAAGTTAAAATCTAATGCTGCGGTTCCATCAGGCGAATAGCCTTCATCGTTTGCCCCATCTCTATCTTCTTGTGCCCATACATTATTCCCGCGGGTAATAGTATATTCTGGCCCTGCATTACCATCGGTATCGTGCCAACCAAAAGGTGATGCGGTGGCATCTGCTGGATTGGTAACTAATTGAACGGCACCGTGACTAGGACTTTCTATTGGAAGTGGGAATACGTTATATTGTGCGCCATCTACAAACATTGTAGCTTCAGATGTTTTAAACAAATTTGAAGTTTTACTTTCTTTGTTTTTAAGGTTATTAACTCCATGCCCAGCATGATCCCCGTTGAATTTACAACGTGTCACCCAATCATTCGTATCTAAAATTTCTCCTGTTACAGCATCAACCCTAACACTCCACCAGTGTTGGCTATCTACGGTGTAAATACTTAAGTTCCACGATAATCTTAACTCGCCATCGGGCATCTGATAATACACTTGTTCTACAGGTATATTTTCTTGTGAAATGTCACCTTTCGAATAAATATCCTTACCATTTTTAGAGTCAAGCAACTTAATACTACCTACATTACCCAGATTAAAATGTGTTGCTGCTTTTTGAATGGCTTGAACCCTGTTCAACGCAGGTGATTCAACATTTATTTTTTTACTGATACCACTCTTAAACTTATTGGCAAAATGAAATACTTGATTGTTTTTAATGCCTACCGTTGAAATGGCATTATGTATTTTAACGCCCTTATAGGCTTGGTTTAAATAACTGTGTGTAATTCCTGTGGAAGCAGAATACACCTCTCTGTTTAGCTGTATATTTTCTAAATCTGAACTTGAAAGGTTATACTTTGTTTTATTTTTAGATAAATATTCTGAAATTTTTGGGGCATGTTTTGAAGTTTTCAACAGTTCCTGCCCCACGACTGTCTGCAGGGCAAAAAAAGAAAAGACCATTAAGGCCAAAACTCTGTAATTTTTGTTCATTTTAATTTTTATTTGAATTAGTCACCCAAATATAATTATTCTTCAACAAATAATTATTAACGTTAAAAAATTATTAACTAAACAACCTATATTTCGTTTTGAAATAAATTTCATGAAATTTTAAAATAATTTTTTAAATTAAAGCCAGCCGCACCATCCTGCCTAAAAACAATTTTGAGTTTTTTTTTGATAGGTTTGATAAAATCTAACCTTATTTTTTATCTTAGAAGGACAATAAAATCTTGTACTTTTGCGGTGTGCAGAAATCATTTTTAAGCCATATAAACACGCCCGCAGATTTGCGTCTTTTAAAAACTAAAGACCTTCCTCAACTTGCAAAAGAACTGCGCGAATTCATCATAAATATTGTAGCCACCAAGGAAGGCCATTTGGGGGCCAGTTTAGGTGTGGTGGAATTAACCATTGCCTTACATTACGTATTCAACACACCCGATGACCAACTCATTTGGGATGTAGGCCATCAAGCCTATGGGCACAAAATTTTAACAGGCAGAAAAGACATTTTCCACACCAACAGACAATTAGGCGGTATTAGCGGATTTCCGAAACGCGCCGAAAGTATTTACGACAGTTTTGGAGTTGGGCACGCTTCAACATCTATTTCGGCAGCATTGGGCATGGCCATTGCTTCTAAAATTAAAGGCGATACTGAAAAACAACATGTCGCTGTAATTGGCGATGCCAGTATCGCGGGCGGCATGGCCTTTGAGGGCCTAAACCACGCTGGCGTTACCGATGCCAATTTATTGGTCATTTTAAACGATAATGCTATTGGTATCGACCCTAGCGTTGGCGCCCTAAAACAATATTTAACTAACGTAAAAAAGGGTACGCAAAAACGAAATAACATTATTAAAGCCCTAAATTTTGATTATTCAGGTCCCATTGACGGCCATGATATAGAAGCTATAATCACAGAACTAAAACGGCTAAAAAAGAAAAAAGGCCCAAAGTTTTTACATATCATTACAACAAAAGGAAAAGGTTTAAAGCAAGCCGAAGCCGACCAGGTAAAATACCACGCTCCAGGCAAGTTTGATGCAAAAACGGGAGATTTAATAAGTAAGCCAAAGGTTACACAACCTCCCAAATATCAAGATGTTTTTGGGCACACCATTGTTGAACTTGCCAAACATAATAAAAATATTGTAGGCATTACACCAGCAATGCCCACGGGCAGTTCACTTAAATTCATGATGGCTGAAATGCCAGAACGTGCTTTTGATGTTGGCATTGCTGAACAGCACGCCGTCACCTTAGCCGCTGGGATGGCTACCCAAGGGCTTATTCCATTTTGTAATATCTATTCCACATTTTTACAACGGGGTTACGACCAAATTATACACGATGTGGCACTACAAAAACTACCTGTTATTTTTTGTTTGGATCGCGCTGGTTTAGTTGGAGCCGATGGCGCTACCCACCATGGGGTTTTTGATTTGAGTTATTTACGCTGCATACCCAACCTTATTATTTTTGCACCACGCAATGAGGTTGAACTCAGAAACATCATGTATACAGCACAATTAGGGTTAAACAGCCCAATTGCCATTCGGTATCCACGAGGGAGAGGTACAACCATCGATTGGCAGCAACCATTTAAAACAATTGAAATTGGAAAAGGAGTCCGATTAAAACATGGTAAAAATCTAGCCGTTTTAAGCATTGGAAACATGGCCAAAAATGTAAGTGATGCTTCTAAAAATTTAGATATTTCACATTACGACATGCGTTTTGCAAAACCTTTGGACGAAACATTGCTGCACCATATCTTTATAACTCACAATACTATTATTACCGTTGAAGACAATGCCTTTATTGGTGGTTTTGGAAGTGCTATTTTAGAGTTTGCTGCCACCAACAACTACCAAAATACCATTAAAACATTAGGCATTCCCGACGAATTTATCGAGCATGGAAGTGTTGAGGAATTGCAAAAATATGTTGCGCTTGATGCTGAGCACTTAAAAAATTACTTTAACACAATTTTAAAGTAACACCACATTCAAGTTTAATTACACCAATTGGTAATTTTTTTTATCCTTGTTTATATAAAAATTAGTAAATTCAACAAATTAAAGTCGTTAATGGACCTAGAATCACTGGTAAAAAAATTTAAAGAAAAAGACGAAAAGGCTTTTGAAATGCTATACAACATGTATAGGGATAGCATGCATGGGGTTATTTTCAATATTTTAAGAGATTACGATTTAGCCGAAGAAGTGATGCAAGATGTTTTCATAAAAGCCTGGCACAAATCAAACACTTATTCAAGCTCTAAAGGTCGTTTTTTTACTTGGATTTTAAATATCGCCAGAAACGCTGCTATTGACAAAACACGATCAAAAGCATTTAAAAAGGCAAAACAAAACCTCGATTCTGATTTTTTCGTAGATATAATTGAAACCAAAGAGAGTCTGGATAATTCAACAGATGCTATAGGTATTAAAAAGTTTGTAGACAAGCTTGCCGAAAAATGCAAGGCAGTTATTGAGCTCATATACTTTAAAGGCTATACACAGGTTGAAGCCTCTAAAGCTCTTGACATGCCCGTTGGCACTATTAAAACCAGAAACAGAAACTGCATTAATGAACTAAGAAATTTGGTATTAAATTAAAATGGATATAAAAGCATACATAGAATCTGGTATTTTAGAGCTATATGTAGCTGGCACACTTTCTGAAAAAGAAAACAAGGAAGTGTATAATATGGTGCAACAATATCCTGAAATACAACAAGAGGTTTTAAATATTGAAGCCGCCATTATAAAACTTACCTCATCGGTATCACCCAAAACTAAGGAATCATTTCAAACCATTAAAAATAAATTAGAGCTAAATGACGAGGGCACCAAAGTTATTCCTTTTGCAAAACCAAAATACAATTGGTTAACCTACACAGGCTGGGCAGCAACCATTGCGTTGGCCATAGGGTTATGGTGGGCCATTAACCAAAATAACACCCTAAAATCTAAGATTCGTGTTGCTGAAACGCAACAAGAACTATTGGAAAACCAAATCGAAAAATCCAGAAATAGTTTAGAAGATGCCAATACGCTAATTTCAATTTTGCGCGATGCTAATATTACTCAAGTGCCGTTGGCCGGACAAGGCAACTTCTCCCAAACCTATGCCAAAGTATATTGGGATAAAAATTCCAAAAGAATATTTCTAGACGCCCAAGGCTTGCCTGAACCTCCAGAAGGGATGGTTTACCAAGTATGGTCGTTAAAATTAAGCCCATTGACACCAACCAGCTTAGGTACCATTGATGGTTTTATTACCGACGAAAATAAAATTTTTGAAATTGAAAACCCCAACAATAGTGAGGCTTTCGGCATTACTTTAGAGCCATCTGGCGGTAGTGAAACGCCTACTATGGAGCAATTGTATACGTTAGGTGTGGTACAAGCCTCCTGATTACATTGGAAATAAAATTACTACTATCTCACAAAATTTAAGGAGTAATATTTACTTTATTCTACATATAACTAGTTGAAGTTAATTTCAAAAAATGAGAAAAACAATAATAATTTTACTTCTTACATTGACAAATTTTGCTTTTGGACAAACTAGCGTATCTAAAAAAGTTTCTGAATCTTTTAATAATGATAATCGGAACAAACTTGACAGCATTGCAAAACAACTGAACTACAAAGGTGGAGACCAAATAAAAGTTCTGACCATTTTTACTATTAATGAAGAAGGAAATGTTGTTGATATAAAAGCTAGATCTGTACATCCTTTATTTGAAAAAGAAGCTATTCGGATTTTAGAAGCACTCCCGAAAATGACACCTTCGGAACATAACGGAAAAAAATTAGTCAAAAATACTCAATGCCAATAGTATTTGAAATAGAAACTGAAGGTGCTAAAAAAAGTAGACTGAGAAGAGAAAAACGGAAACGAGAAAAAGAATTGAAAAAGGAAAAAAACTAGCTAAAACAAAGTATAATAATACATAGTTTTAAGCAAAACTAATATTAATGCCCCGTTAATCATTAATTTTGCCTCATCCTAACAAAGAAAGTCACCAGTTATATTGCTATAACAAAGCACTTCCACTTAGCAGGAAACCTAAAACCAAACACTTTATTTAAGTTTTTTAATAAATCGTTTCAAAAATCAGCTTATAATTTGTGTATATTTTTAAACCTACAGGATATTAATCCCCTTTAAATTAAAAGGTGTTCCAGGTGTAAACTGTATTTCTTCAACGAACAGCTCCTCATCTTTCAAGCGCAATTCGGCTGCAAATTGTGTCTCGTTCCAAGCCACATCAAATAAATTCTCGATTACCATACCTATGGTTTCATTTCCTATTTTATAATTAGCATTTATATCGGTTACAAAATAGCCTTCTACCACTATGCTATTGTCTTCATTTGCAGGTCTATCATCAACAAATCGACACCTTAAGCCTCCAGAAAAACCACTTAAATTGTTAACCGACAACCCGCATGAAATTGTAAAATATGGAGCTATGGGAATATAATTTTCTCCTTTAGAGCCTTCTCAGTACTTCTAGACTCTGTTACTGTAGCATCGGTATCAAAAAACAACTAATCGTTAAACTGATAGCGCAATCCTAAATCTAATCCATAACGTTCTGTTTTACTACTAGGTTCTAAAATACCGGCATCACCAACATAAACAAATTCTTGTTGCAAAAAAAAGTTGTTCTGCTTTTCCACTACCGGCATGTTGACCGATGATTAATCCTGATACTTTTCGCAATATTTCTTGCGAGGAGTTTACAGGACTCATTTGTATATCAAGTCTGGAAATAGTACTGATAGCGTTAAGTTCTTCCTGAATAACCATCCCTTCCAATTTAAATAATTTTTCTTCCAGTATTACAGCAAGCTTTGAATTGATATTTGCTTCATTCAGCACGATGGTTTTATTACTATAACCCAACAAACCTATCTTATGGAATCTCCTACTTTACAAGCATTTAAAGCAAACACGCCATTTTCAAGAGAGTGTGTATGACTTTTGAGTTTAAATTATAAATGTAAGCCGCATCTAGAGGTTGCTCAATTTTATTTTTTACAACTCCTTTTACTTCTTTGGAAAAACCTATGTTACTTATAGTTAACACTAAAATGGAAAAAATAAATTTTGAATTTTTCATCTGGATTCTTTGTTAAATATCATTGACTTTTGTTGCTATTACTGGACCAAGTTCAAAGATGCTTTCTTGCAATTCTTCTTTCAAATTTTTAACTTCTTTAAACTTATCATTAGCTTTATAAATATATGCTAAATGAAACAGAACCTCTGGTTCAAAAGTTTTACCAGCAACATAATTTTCAGCAATCTTTAACGCTTCCTTATTGTTACCATTCTTATAATACGTCCAAGCCAATAAATCATAAGATTGTGGTATTGGCCTATTTTCAATTTCGGTATTGGCTATAATAAATGCCTTGGTTATTTCTCTTGGGTTTTCTGCTAATAAAAGTGTATTATATTTATTATACATATGGCCATATAATGGGTTATTAACCGCCCGATTATACAATTTTAACTCGTTTTTCTTTAAATTTAAGTCACCTTTAAATTCAGCAATTTCGGCTTTTAGCAAATAATAATCCGGGGATTTATGGTTTTTTGTTATGGTGTTTAAAATGTTTAAGGCCTCATCTGGATTTTTTTCATATGAATATACAATCCAAGCGATACCCTTTTTTGCATAAGCATCTTCAGGGTTCAATTCTAAAGCCTTTAGATAGTGTTGATAGGAATCTTGTATTCTTCCGGCGTGACCGTAATAATTGGCCAAATTGGTATAAACCCATTGTTTGGTTGCTGGTATATTTGAAGATTCTGCAATGTTTTTGGCTTGCTCCATATATTTTATGGCTGCTTCTATATTGCCACGGTGGTCAGACCATTTTGACAATCGAATTAAATAATCAAAATCACCGTTTTTTCTAATTTTATCTAAATACGATTTTGCCAGTTCAAAATTCCCCAATTCCATATGTACATCAAATAGCATTTTTTGGGTGCCTTTTAAATGCTCACCATTTAGTTCTGCTTTTTTTAGTAAGCCTAAAGCCTCTTTAAACCTGTGCTGCGAAATATAATTTCGTGCTAGAGCTCTTAAATAGTCTGCCTTATTGTACAAAGCAGCTTCGTTAGCTTTAACTAAATAAATTTCAGCTTCTTTTAAGGATTCTATTTTACCAGTTAGATTAAAAATTTGAGATTGAGATGCCGCAGCTTTGGCTAAGTACGGGAATTGATTGGGTTCTTTTTCTAGCTTTTTTTCCCAGAAGTTTAAATCGGATTTAGCCAACTGCAACATCTCGCTCTCTGTGTTTTGCAAATAACCCGTATAATCTCTTTTGCTAGTTATTTTTTTTTCTTTCGTGCCACAGCTCGCTAACAAAATTATTGCCAGAGCTATTGCTAAATGTTTTAAGGATTTCATTGCGTTTGCTTTTAAATTTATATTGTTTTAAAACAACTCTAAAACAAGGGTGTGTGCGCCCTTGCTTTAGAGTTTAGAGTAGGTTTTTCAGATTTTACCAAGGCGAAGCCAAGTAAGGGAAGGAGCTCAAAAAGGCCTTGTCATTAGCATCAACATTGTCATCAGATAATCCTGGGTTTTCTGAAAAGTCTTCACCTCCAAAAATTAAAAGTAATTCAACGGTGATTACATCGTCCGACAGTGCTCTTCCTGTTAACACATTCGTTCCGTCAAAAAATGTTGTTGGGGCGTCTAATGATACATTTAAAACATCAGTAGATAATAGTCCGGTAAAAGTTGCTGCATCTAATCCTAAGGCGTTTTGGTCTTCATCATTTGCATAAGCAGGACTCAGTGCCATTAGGTTAGACTGAAATTTACTTTGGAATGCTGCGTTTTGTTCGGAAGGTACAGTAACATTAAACAGGTCTTTGTCTGCACTTGAAACGAATACTGTATTAACAGCTGGTCTACCCATTTGGTCTTCTTGTGAGTAGATTCCAGAGAAATCCGGTGCTACAGGAGCTCTACGAATTAAGTCATCTTTCGAACAGTTAAAGGCAAGTACAGATACTGCAAATGCAACTGTTGCTATTTGTATTCTTTTTATCGTTTTCATATTTCAAAAATTTATAAGGTTGTATGTTATTATTTTATTTTAGATTCTACCCAAGCATTTATGGTTCCAGAACCACCAATCATACTTTTTGGAACTTCAACTACAATTGACATGACGTTGGTTCCAGCAAAAGTATCTGCCCCAGGACTGTTAAAGCTTGTGGCATTTCCAGCAATTATTTCAGAATATTGTGCAAAATCCATAAAGAATGGATCATCTCTAGGTCCAGCAAAAAAGCTCATACCTTTAAACGAACGTATTTTAGCATCCTCACCATAAGCTGTAATATCTACTACACCTCCAGCTGTTGCATTAGTCTGTATAGTGCTGTTAAGTCCGGTTTGTGAAGGAGCAACTGGTCCGAAAAAGTACATTTTTCCATTTTTTGGAATGGCTTGAATAACTAAATCTTCTATATAATCTCCTGTATTGTCGATATTGAATTCTACTAAGACATTTTCGTTAAAAGCGGCACTGCCAGTAGCACTCGGGCTAAGCAAGCCTTGTAAGTTTGCTACAAATACAATGTTATCTGTATTTTCGCCCTGAAATGCATAAAAGTCCGTAATATCGCTATTACCGCCTTCAACGGCAGGCGCATCAATATGGTCTGCCGCAATAATTAAGAAACCAGCCACAGCTATAATTCCTATTCCTAAAACTGTTGTTAATTTTTTCATGATTTTTAGATTTTGTTATTAGTAATTTTTTTACTCTCACTAATACCTACGAAATAATGAAAAGAGCGGTTTTGTTAAAATTTTGTTAAAAACAGAAAGTTGTGTGTCGCATGTAGTCCTCTTAAATTCAACTAACCAAATATTATAGAGAAAGCAGGCAATCTTGATTTGGTGAAATTTTTCAACTATCTTAGTTTAACAAACCAATAATCTAGTTGAAACAGAACTTTCAGCTTTGCATTGTTCTTCATTATATACAGCCTAATAACTATGATAAAATTCTTTAGAAAGATTAGACAAAATTTGCTTTCAGAGGGAAAAACAACAAAGTATTTAAAATATGCTATTGGTGAAATAATTCTTGTGGTTATTGGCATTTTAATAGCGTTGCAACTAAACAGCTGGGGAGAGAGTAAAAAAAATGATACAATAAGACATCAATATTATCTCCAACTTATAGATGAGCTAAAAGAAAATAAAATTTATATTGAAGAAATAATACAGAAGTACAGTCAAAACATTTCAACTTACAACAAAGTTATTTACAGCCTAAACTCACAAAGTTTAACAACGGACCAAATATTTAATAAATATAGTCTTGTAAATTATGAATATCAAAACATTATTTTCCATACAGGCACTATAGAGTCCCTGATAAGTACAGGTGAGATAAAATTGACCCCCCAATCTATTCGCAACAAATTATTAGATTTAAAACATAATATGGATAGACGTACTATTGTTAATGGAGAACTTAATCAAGAATACAAAGACAGAATAAGGTTAGCTAGTTTATCATCAGGTGGTGTCATTGGAGAAATGATAGAAAATAAGACTCTTTTAAACAAAACTATTTCTGCTCATGTAAAGAATTCCCTAGAGGACATAATTTTATCCAAGGGAGCTGGACTTTGGGTCAAAAATCACAATGAAAAAATTACAGTTGAGGCTTGTTCTGATTTAATTAAAAAAATTAAAATTATTGAAAAACTTATTAATTCCGAATTAAAAAATTAAAGTAAGAGAGAGCAATTTTTATTAAAAAAGAGATTCGAAATAACGAAAGAACAAAAATGTATATAAGAGATGAAAACACTTATATTAATTGACGTTAATCGAACTACCATAAAAACCGCTAAAACGTCACCCCTTCTATTTTTTTAAAGTTTTGAATGGCCTTGCTGTCGGAAAGTAAAGACACATAATGGCATACCGAAAGCAGCCTTAGGTACAAATCGTCGCTCTTAAAATTTATGGTTTCCGGCAAGCGGTTCAGTATTAATTTGTCGTAATTTGAAGCACTTCCATCATAACAATTATTAACCGCAGCGGTATAAACACCAAGTAGCTTGTTTATAATTTGATAACCCGCAATTTCCTTATCGATAACCTCTTCGGAGCAATACACATTATCTCTGCTAATTTTAATGATATCTTTAATTTGGGCATCGTATTTACTTTTATCCAATAACGCTGCATCAAAATCACCATTTAGAATGGCTTCTTCGTGTTTCATAAAAATATCGACAGCATCGTTGATTAATGCTCCAATAGCTAGCGCACGAAGGTAACCAATACGGTCTTCTCTACTGGATAGCGCATAGTAGTTTTCTGGAATAATATTTTCGCGTATAACCTTCGATAGGTACTCCAAAGCATATTCTTCTTGAATGAGCCCTAAATTGATACCATCTTCAAAATCAATAATGGTATAACAAATATCGTCGGCCGCCTCAACCAAATAGGTTAACGGATGCCGTGAAAAGCTAATATGTTTTTCACTGCGTTTTATTAAGCCCAACTCATTTGCTACATCAATAAAAGTAGCTTTGTCACTTTGGAAAAATCCATACTTTTTATCGGCTATATGCGTTGTTGGCTTCTTAGGCAACGATTCTTTTGGGTATTTAGTAAACGCCCCAAGCGTGGCGTAACTCATACGCAATCCGCCTTTTCTACCAGCCCGACTTTGTGTTAAAATTTTAAAACCGTTGGCATTGCCTTCAAAATCGCATAAATCTTGGTATTGCTTTTCGGTTAATTGGTCTTGGTACTTTTTTCCGTCGCCTGTTTTAAAAAATTCACCTATGGCTTTTTCGCCAGAATGCCCAAACGGCGGGTTGCCTATGTCGTGGGCCAATGCTGCTGTGGCAACAATAGCTCCAAAATCGTTGGCCTGGTAGCCATGAACATTTTGCAAATGTGGATATTTTTCTAATAGTTTCAACCCCACTTTTCTACCTAAAGAGCGCCCTACTACACTCACCTCCAAACTGTGGGTTAAACGGGTGTGCACAAAATCGGTTTGCGATAAAGGAATCACTTGGGTTTTGTCTTGAAGGCTTCTAAATTCCGAAGAAAAAATGATGCGATCGTAATCCACTTCAAAACCCAAACGGGTTTCGTCCTGCTCTTTTCTTAGTCTTTTATTGGTATCGCCAAAGCGTTTTAAGGATAGTAATTGTTCCCAGTTCATCGTTCGTTTTTAAAGCAAGGCAAGATAAAAAAGATCTTATTAACCTATGGGCTTTACTTTCGTTTTTTTGCCATACTTGAGTTAACATTACGATAACATTTTAATCATCGTTGTTTAATACTTAGATAACATTAGATTTATGATGTTTCATTTATTTTGCGCTGTATTTACACATCAACAAACATGAAGCATTTAATTATCATTGCCGCTACACTTTTCAGTACACTTTCCTTTAGTCAAAATACTGGGCTTATTGTTGGAAAGGTTTTGGACAATGAAGTTGAAAATGCACCTTTGGTTTTAGCCGACATTAGTATTAAAAATACTGAGGTAAAAGCCAACACCGACCAAACCGGCATGTTTGTTATTGAAAATATTGAAGCTGGCGATTACACCTTGGTTTGCAGCTTTGTGGGTTACGAATCGAAAGAAATCAACGTGCATGTTGACGGTCTTAACCCCGTAGAGTTAAAACTGACTTTAGAAGCCAGTAGCGTTTCTATGGACGACATCGCTTTAGCCATGGCCATGGCAAACGCTGGACAGAGCTTAAAAAACACTTCGGACCAGTAACAGTTAAGTTACCAGTAAACCAATCACTCTTTCTTTTTCAGACTTTGTTGGAGTTATTTTTCATCTGAAAAAACATTCTGTTTTTTGGCAGAATGAAACTTAAGTTCCATTAGAGTTCCACAATCAAACCTTACTTCTATTTTAGATTTCAACCCCAATTCACCTCTTCTGATTTTTAAGAAAGGCCATTTTCAATCTCACCTCCCTTATAAAATTCAAAATTAAAAACACATCATTTTCAATGTTAAATTAATGTAACTATCGCTTCTAAAAACCCAGTTACACATAACGTTTACATAACCCTTCAATTACCATTGTTTAACTCATGGATAACACCCTGTTCACATAACCTAGCGTTCTTTGCACCTAGATAAAAACTAAAAATATGAAAAAAATCACCCTATTTTTAATACTAATGATAGCGGCCATTTCTTATGGCCAAAACACTGGTTCTGTGGTTGGTAAACTTACCGACAAAGAATACAACAACGAACCTTTGGCCTTTGCCAATGTTATAATAAAAGGTACCACTAAAGGTACTACTTCCGATTTTGATGGCTTGTACGCCCTTGAGAATTTAGAACCTGGAGATTACATTTTAATATACAGTTTTGTTGGTTATGAAACACAAGAACTGCCTGTTACAATTGTTGCCGGCAAAATAACCGAAGTAAACGTACCGATGGGCGCAAGCGCTGCTTCGTTGGACGAAGTGGTGATTACCACTACTACCAAACGTGAAAGCGAAACAGCCCTGTTGTTGGAGCAGAAAAAGGCGGTAGTGATAAAGGAAAGTATTGGTGCAGAACGATTGACTAAAATTGGAGTATCTGATGCTTCTGGAGCGACTGAAAAAATTTCTGGAGTAACTAAAAGTGAAGGTTCTGGTGACATATACATTAGAGGTCTCGGAGACCGTTATTTGTCTACCACAATGAATGGACTTCCCATTCCTTCAGACGACGTTAACAATAAAAACATCAACTTAAACCTATTCTCAACTAACGTTATTGAAAATGTTGGTATCAGCAAAACATACTCAACTGACAGCTATGCTGACCAAGGTTCGGGCAATGTTGATATCACCTCAAAATCGTATTCCAAAAAAGAATTCTCCATAAGCCTTTCTTCAGGCTACAACACAAATACGGTAGGTTCAGCAAACTTTAAAAGATCAATTATTTCTGAAGATGTGAACTTTGGATTCCATAAAAAAGAATACGCTTTAGTAGATTTGATTACCAGACAAGGTTGGGACCCAATTGACCAAAAAAATACTGGCAATTACGGTATTAAATTATCTGGAGGCACCAAATTTGATGTTTTTGGCAAACAGTTAAAATTATTTGTTGCCGGTTCGCACTCGAAACAATACAACTACCAAGAAGGTATTTTTAGAAGCTACCGCTCAAACATTTTGGATAACGAGTTTACCGATGTTGAATCGTCTACCACCCAAACAAACTCAACAGGTTATTTTAATTTAGACTTTAAGATTAACGATAGTAACAATTTAAAAATTAGCAGTTTATCGGTTAACACAAGCAACGACAATGTTTATGAGCAAGGTAGAAACCTTGAAGGTTATGTGTTTGACCAAGACCCAAAAGAAGACCAAGCTTTTGTTCGCGACCAAAACTTCAAGCAAACCATTCTATTGGTTAACCAAATTGAAGGTTCGCATGATATTAGCGAAAACAATGAGCTGAAATGGGCTGCAGGTTACAATTATGTTTTGGCTCAAGAGCCTAACCGTGTACGTAACGAAGCTAATATTTTTACTCCCGAAACCGACCCTGAAAACCAAACCATCATTGATACTGATATGCCGTTCGTGCAATATGCTCACGTTGGCGATTTTCAACAGCGTAAATCGAGTCAAAAAATTGAAGACACCGAATACAACGCTTATATCACCGATGCCATTAGCTTTGGTGAATTTGATGAAGATGCCAATACCAAACCTTACAAATTACATGTGGGCGCCAATTTCCGCCAAAAAGACCGTGTTTTCAGCTCTCAGTTTATTGGCGTTCGTGCCCGTGATTTCAAAGTACCATCAATCGACCAGTTTTCTTTAACTTTTACTCCAGACAACTTTGAGGACGGACTCGTTTTAAGAGAGCCCAATCCAGATCGCTATGATGCCGACCTAAATATAATGGCTGCGTATGCCAACTTAGATTTTGGTTTAAACAAACGTTTTTCTGGAAACGTGGGGGTTCGTTTTGAGCGTGATGAAATCAATGTGCTTTGGGATGTTGGCAACTACGTAGGGCGTGTTGGCTCTACTACTAAGGAATATACTGAGGTTTACCCCAGTGCAAACGTTAAGTTTGAACTAAACGACAAACAGTTTTTACGATTAGCTTCCAGCCTAACACAAACACTGCCTGAATTTAAAGAAGTAGCTCCTTTTAACTATGTATCTCCAACAGGACGTGTTACCACTGGTAATCCAGATTTGGAAAAATCGGATGTATTTAACATCGATTTAAAATGGGAATTTTTCCCTAATCAAAGTGAGTTGGTTTCAGCTACGGCGTTTTTCAAAAACATTAAAAACCCAATAAACTTGGCCATGGAACGCGGGTCATCAGGTTATTTTAAATACTTTAATACTGGAGAAGAAGCCAACGTTTATGGTATTGAATTGGAAACACGTTTGGATTTAATTAAAAATGACGACGACAATGCTCTTTTAAACTTCAACACCAATGTAACCAAAATGTGGTTCAACCAAGATTTATTGGAAAACTACCAGTACAAAAACCTAACTGAAGTAGATTTGCAAGGGGCTTCAGATTTAATCGTAAATGGTTCGCTTAGCTATAACAGCCAAACCGAAAAAGAGTTTGTGGCGACTTTAACTGGAAATTATTCATCCGACAAAATATTTGCTTTAGGGTCTCCAGAAGATTTCACCAATAGTGCCACTTTGTACAACGATCAAATTATTGAAAAAGGTTTTGTTACCCTAGACTTTGTTGCAAGCAAAGACATCACTGACCAGTTACAATTAAAGTTTACAGGCAGAAACCTATTAAACCCAGAAATAAAACAGACCCAATTAATAAGAAACCTTAATACGGGAATAGAAACTAACGAAACCGTATTATCTTATAAAAAGGGAAGCTTATTAAGCTTGAGCTTAAAGTATACTTTCTAATAACATTCAGTTAACAAACCAAGGTTTTTTTCCAAATAAAAGTAACCATCGTTTAATATTGAGTTAAAGATATTAAAACGGTGGTTAGCTTTCTTTGCAGAAGAAATTAATTCAAAACAAAAAGTAAATTAATAAACTAAAAAATGAAAAATTTAATCGGAAAATTATTTAGCGCAACCTTTGTTTTTGCTGCTTTAACTTTAACTAGTTGTGATTCTGACGATCCAGCTCCAATTGGACCAGAGCAAACCGACGTGGTTAAAAACCTAGAGGCTGGCATTTTAAATGGCACTTTAAAAACGACTTACTCACTTGACGCTTCTGTGGTTTACAATTTAAAAGGGCAATTTATTATAGATTCAGACGCAACTTTAAATATCCCAGCCGGCACTAGAATCCTTGCCGATAACGGTGGTACTGATGTTTACATTGCTGTTTTAAAAGGTGGCACCATAAACATTAACGGTAACGCTGGTAATCCAGTTGTAATGTCGTCTGCAGATGGTAACCCTGGCGATTGGGGTGGTTTAACACTTTGTGGTGAAGCTACTACTACGGCCGGTGTTGACGCTGTTGCTGAAGTTGGTGGTTTTGTTTACGGAGGTACCAATGACTCTGATAGTTCTGGTATTATCCGTCACTTACAAATTGTTGGTACTGGTGCCCAAATCAACTCTGAGTCTCAATATAATGGCGTGTCTTTTTACGCTGTTGGTTCTGGTACTTTAGTTGACAACCTAGCTGTTATTAATGGGGATGACGATGGTGTTGAGTTCTTCGGCGGAACAGTTTCAGTTTCTAATCTTTATTTAGAAAATAACAGCGATGACTCTATCGACTGGACTGAAGGCTGGAGCGGAACTGTAGACAACGCTTATATTTCGCATACTGTTGCTGGTTTCTCTACTGTTTTTGAAGGCGATAAAGACAACGGAAATCCTAAATTCAACAATATTACTGCCATTTCAACTGTTGGTGGTACGGCATTACAATTTAAAAAGCAATCTGGAGGAACGATTACAAACTTATCGTTAAGCGGATACGATGTAGATTTAGACATGAAAGATGGCGGTGCCATTTCAAACGTAGTTTTTGTGGACGGATATACTCCTGTTGCATTTGCTGAGGAAGCTGACCAAATCGCAAACGAAGAGTGGTTTTATTCATTAAACACTACGGTAGTTCCTTCTGTTGACCTTACAGATTTTAACTGGGTAGATACTGATGTTTCTTTTGAGAGCAACGTGTTACAAGGTGCTGTATCGGGTAATGTTACACTTGATGCTTCTGTAGCCTATACATTAAACTCTTCTTACATTGTACAGTCTGGTGCCAAATTAACCATTCCTGCTGGTACAAAAATTACAGCTAGAGCTGGCGGTACTGGGGTTTACATCGCTGTATTACAAGGTGGACAAATAGAAATTAATGGTGAGCCTAACAACCCTGTAGTAATCTCTTCTACAGATGCAAAACCAGGAGACTGGGGCGGATTAACCATTTGCGGTAACGCCACTACTACCGCTGGTGTTAATGCTACTGCCGAAATAGGTGGTTTCATTTATGGAGGCACTAACGATTCTGAAAGTTCTGGTATTGTGAAGAACTTGATTATCAAAGGAACTGGTGCTCAAATCAACTCTGAGTCTCAGTACAATGGTGTTTCTTTATACGCTGTTGGCTCTGGTACAATTTTAGAAAATATTGCCGTAATTAACGGCGCTGATGATGGTATTGAGTTCTTTGGAGGTTCTGCTTCTGTAACCAATATCTATTTAGAAAACAACGATGACGATGCTGTTGACTGGACTGAAGGATGGAATGGTTCTGTAACTAACACTTACATCAAACATACCGTTGAAGGTTTCTCTACCGCTTTTGAAGGAGACAAAGACAATGGCAATCCTTTATTTACAAATGTAACGGCTATATCGACTGTTGGTGGTACGGCTTTACAATTTAAAAAGCAATCTGGTGCTACAATCAACAATTTGTACTTAAGTGGTTACGATACTAATATTGACATGAAAGATGGCGGACCATTAGCAAACGTTATTATTGATGGTAATGCTGCTACAACTACCGATGCTTACGATGCCGGTACGCAAGTTGACATTTCTGGTTGGAACTGGATAAACGCAAATTTATAATAGCATATGCCTTATAAAAGGTTAAGATTACAATAAAAAAAGCATCCCAAAATGGGATGCTTTTTTTATTAGTAGTTTTGCAAGATTTTACAAACCATCCTGATTATCAGTACTGGTTTCCTTTAGGCTTGCAATAACATTTTCATTGTAATCTACTTCTTTTACGGTTTCATTAGTGTAATAAAACCATTTGCCGACTTTTTTACCATTATCATAATTACCAGAAATTGTTTTTTTGCCTTCTGCGTTAAAGCTTAACCACTCGCCTTGTAGTTTACCATCTGTAGTGTAAAAGCCCGTTTGGCTAACCACTCCATTGTCATGATAATAAACAACCTCTATTAAGTTGGTTTCTTTATTAAACTTTAAATCTCTCTTTTGCTGAGCAAAAGACACCACAGTAATTAAAAAGGCAAAAAATAAGATAAACTTCTTCATAATTATGGGGTTTTTACATTATACATCAAAGTTACAAAAGAGATAACATTTAAGCAACGTTTACGTAACATTAATTTAACACAAACCCTGTAACAGTTTGTTTTTAAAAATTTTAAAAAAATTAACAATAGCAATATCCTTAATATTAAATTAATATTAGCGTTACGTTACGATGAAATAAAACATTGATATTTGTGAAGTCTTAAGACACTTTAATTAGTATTTCATATAATCTATTAGTTTTTGTCGACTACATTATCATGATTTCTAATGAGACTGCCTTTGGCCAAGGCAGTCTTTTTATTGTTTTATTGTTAATCGTTTGGTAACATTCAGTTAACATTGGTATTGGTTATTTGCAGCGACAAAAACTAATACATACAATGAAACTAAAAATCAGTATTGCACTGGCTTTAAGTCTAGTGTTTACAACGCATTCACAAGAAATCAGCGATACGTCTTTTGGAAAAGGATTAATTAATTTTGTTGCAAAAGACAGTTCGTTTAGCGTAAAATTCGCTCCACGCTTTCAGGTACGATCTATTTCATCTTGGGATCACAACGGAAATAACTACAATAGCCCAGAACATAATTTCATTGTGCGCCGTGCACGTTTAAAGTTTGATGGGTTCGCCTACAGTCCCAAGTTAAAATACAAAATAGAGCTAGGGCTTTCAAACAGAGATATTTCGGGAGCCAACCAATTTAACAGGAACACACCCCGCTACATTTTAGATGCAGTTATTATGTGGAATTTTGCCAAAAATTTCGAATTATGGGCCGGACAAACAAAACTACCTGGTAACGTAGAGCGCGTGGTGTCATCCGCAAACTTACAGCTTATAGACCGTTCGCTATTGAATAGCCGTTTTAATATTGATCGCGATTTAGGTATTCAATTACGCCATAAATCTTATTTGGGGAGCAGCTTTTTAATGCGTGAAAAATTATCGATTTCACAAGGTGAAGGCCGAAATGTTACCGAAGGCAATGAAGGTGGCTTACAATACACAGGACGGTTGGAGTTATTACCTTTCGGTACGTTTAAGTCGAAAGGGGATTACACAGGTTCTGATCTAAAACGTGAAGAACTTCCAAAAATAATGCTTGGATTCACTTACAACTACAACCAAGATGCCGTTAGGGAAAGAGGTTTTGCCGGTGATTACATGACTAGAACAGATGGTTCCCTTTACGAAACCGACCAAACTACCTTTTTTGCAGATGCCATGTTTAAGTACAACGGATTTTCATTTATGGGCGAATACGCTAAACGTAAAGCCGACGATGAAATTGCAACAGAAGCAGATAGCACAACACCAACGGGAGATATCGTTCTAACCGGTAACGCTTTAAATTTACAAGCAGGTTATTTATTTAAAAGCAACTACGAAATTGCTGCACGTTTTACCACTTTAGATTACGAATCCGTTACTGAGGCCCTACCCACAAAACAATACACTTTTGGTGTTAATAAGTTTATTGTTGGACATAAACTAAAAGTACAAAGTGACCTCAGTTATACTACTCTCGATGGAAATGAAGATAATATAACATTTAGGCTAGGCTTCGACCTGCATTTTTAATCCAAAAAATAACAATTACGTAACATAATAATTATATATTGTCATGATATTTGCAGTCCTTTTACAATTAAAACCTATGGAACACATTTATTTATACATGCTCATAGCTATTGCTATTCTGGCTGTGGTTGACCTTGTTGTTGGTGTTAGTAATGATGCCATTAACTTTCTCAACTCTGCAATAGGATCTAAAGCTATTTCGTTGCGAACAATCATGATTGTTGCCAGTTTGGGTATTTTTATTGGTGCCGTTTTTTCTAGCGGCCTTATGGAAGTTGCCCGAAAAGGCATTTTTGTGCCGGCACAGTTTAGCTTTCATGAAATCATGCTCATTTTTATGGCAGTTATGATTACAGACATATTATTACTCGATTTTTTTAATACGATAGGCTTACCTACATCAACAACGGTTTCTATTGTATTTAACTTATTGGGAGCTGCTGTTATTATGGCCTTGATAAAAATTAGCGCTTCAGATTCCCAAACTTTTGCCGACCTAGGAAGCTATATTAACACCGAAAAAGCGCTTGAGATTATTAGCGGCATCCTATTATCGGTCGTCATAGCCTTTAGTGTGGGGGCCTTTGTTCAGTGGATTTCGCGCTACATTTTCACTTTTCATTACGATGAAAAAATTAAAAATTTTGGTGCTATTTTTGGTGGTTTGGCATTAACGGCCATCCTTTACTTTATCTTCATGAAAGGCCTAAAAGGAACACCTTATTATGATGATCTTAAAGGCTACATTGAAGGCAATGAACTTTACATAATTATTGGCGGTTTTGTGCTGTTTACATTGTTTTCGTTTGCGTTTCAAAAAATCACAAAAAAGAGTATTTTATTAGTTGTTATTGCTGTTGGAACATTTGGATTGGCATTGGCCTTTTCAGGTAACGATTTAGTTAACTTTATCGGTGTTCCTATGGCTGCATACCATAGTTACGAAGCTTGGTTAGGCTCTGGAACAGTTGCTACCGAATTCAGCATGGGCATACTTGGGAAAAAGATGCCTGCCGAACCGTTTTTACTCTTCATTTCTGGAGGCATAATGGTGGTAACACTTTGGTTTTCTAAAAAAGCTAAAACAGTGGCCGAAACCGAAATTAGCCTATCACGCCAAAGCGATACACATGAAAAATTCAAACCCAATATGCTTTCACGAAGTATCGTAAAAGCAACTTCTGGAATATCGGATGCTTTAAGATATATCATCCCTAAATCCATGCAATCTAATATAGACTCCAGTTTTCAAAAGCCTAATACGGCAGTGATGACTAAAGACCAAAGCATGGATGCCCCAGCTTTTGATATGATTAGAGCTTCTGTGAATTTAATGGTTGCCGGTGTTTTAATTTCAATTGCCACAGCCATGAAACTCCCCCTTTCAACTACCTACGTAACCTTTATGGTTGCTATGGGTACATCGCTTGCTGATAGAGCTTGGGGAGCAGAAAGTGCAGTATATAGAGTTGCTGGTGTATTAAACGTAATTGGAGGCTGGTTTGGAACCGCTTTCGGAGCTTTTATTGCCTCTGGGACTGTCGTATTTTTGATTAATTGGGAACCACAGGTAATGACGCCGATACTATTGTTAGTAACCGCATTTTTACTCATAAGAAACTTCTTGTCGCACAAAAAGAAATCAGCTGAAAGTAAAAGTGAAGACCGTCTTAAAACTGCCGAGAGCAGCTCTGTTCAAGGCGTTATTCATGAAAGTGCAGCCAATATTGCTAATGTGGTTAAAAGAGGTAATAAAATATACTCTAATGCCATAAAAGGACTGGCTAAACAAGATTTGTCTTCATTAAAAAAGAATAAAAAACAAATCGACAAGCTATCGCTAGAAGTCGACAACTTAAGAGACAATATTTTTTATTTTATAAAAAACCTAGACGAATCTAGTGTTGGTGCCAGCGATTTTTACATTAGTATTTTAGGTTATTTACAGGACATGACACAATCTTTAGAATATATTTCAAAAGTAAGCTACAAGCATGTAAACAACAACCACAAAAAACTTAAATTTAACCAAATAAAAGAGTTGAAAGAGATTGATGATGCCGTTGAAAAACTATTCAATGACACTAAGGTGGCGTTCGATTCTAGTTCATTTGAACAGATTGGAGATATTTTGAACAGTAAAAAAGAATTGTTCCACTTGTTATCTGAAAAAATCCAAAAGCAGATTGAACGTACCAGAAAAGAAGAATCGAGCCCTAAAAACACCACCCTGTATTTTGGCTTACTATCTGAAACAAAAGATTTATTAGTAGCAACTATGAATCTATTGGAAGAATACCACAATTCTCATGATGCTTCGGTTAAACCAGCAACAATAGAGGTTGCAGAATCTATTTCCGAAAATGGTACATTAAAAAAAGAATTGGAAGAAGAGTAGTTAAATCATAGACACTTAAACCAAAGTAATGGAACCCTAAAACTTGTTAAGTTTTAGGGTTTTTTTATTTTTTAACAACTAGAAATCAATACGTTAAAAAAAACATACAGACTTCGTAATCTATAATAGGTTTAACTCCGTAAATACAATAAACCAAATTATTATATTAATTATGAAGAAATTATCTATACTACTTTTGTTGACGGTTATTACGGTATCGTGTGTTTCCAAGAAAAAATACTTGGCTTTACAACAAGAAAATGGTGAAATTAAAAGCGAATTACAAAAAACTAGAGTTGCTAAAGAAGACCTTGAAGCTAAATTTGACAAAATCCAAGAACGCGTTGAGGCTTACAACAACAAAATTATGTCGTTGAAAGAAGAAAGCGATTCCAAATTAGAAGTTGCGGAAAATGGCACGGTAATATCTAACGACACAAAAGCTCGTATGCGCGAGACCTTAAAAAACGTAGATCAAACAAAACTTAGCCAAGCTAAAACACTAAAAGACTCCATGAACTTGGCCGTTGCTTACAATCTTGAAAAAACGATTAACGAAAGTAATATTGACGAAGATCAAGACTTTGCTGTAGATATTAACGAAACCGTTGTAATGATATCTATTGCAGACAATATGCTGTTCAATACGGCTAGCTACAGACTTAGTTCTAAAGCTGATCCTATTTTAAAAAAATTAGCCGATGTTATCAATTCTGAACCAAGTTTAGATGTTATGGTAGAAGGCCATACGGACTCAAGAACAATCAACACTGCCAACATTGCTGACAATTGGGATTTGAGCGTTTTAAGGGCGACATCGGTTGTTCGTAAACTTCAAGACAAATACAACGTTGCACCAGAAAAGTTAATAGCGTCTGGTAGAAGCAGCTACCAACCTGTAGCCAGCAACGATAATTCTGAAGATCGTGCTAAAAACAGAAGAACCAGAATTATTATCCTTCCAAATATCGATAAGTTTTTTGCTTTAATGGCAGATAACGATACAGCGCTTTCAGAAAATATTCTAGATTAAATATTAGCTTAATATCCCGTTGACACCTTTAAAGTGTGTTTCAAAAACTAAATCTCCAAGAGCCCTCACTCTTGGAGATTTTTATTTTATCTAAAACAGCTTCGTCCACTTATTTCCTTGTATAAAAACAATCCCTGTACAGCACACATCATCAACATTTATTGCCATCAATTCTTTGTTCAACTTGGAGTTTAGTATTTTTGTTAAAAACCAATAAAAAAATTTAAAATGATTTCAGCAAATGAATATTTTGACGGAAACGTTAAATCTTTAGGATACACAAGTAAAACAGGCCAATCAACTTTGGGTGTTATGAATGCCGGAACTTACGAGTTTAGCACGTCTAAACATGAGACCATGAATGTTGTAGAAGGCGAAATGACCGTTCTATTACCTGGTGAAACCGAATGGAAAACCTATAAGGCCGGTGAAGCCTACCAAATAGAAGCTAACGAAAAGTTTCAAGTAAAAGTAAATGGGCAAACCTCTTATTTGTGCCAATACAAATAATATTAGTTTCTTTTATAAAAAATAAAAAAGCACCCTTTGGGGTGCTTTTTTGTCTTAGTTAGTTTAGTTTGTTTCGTTTTAAATAATCATCCTTCGCAACTTGCACATTCCTTTTTCTGTTTAAATTTCTGTGCTGCATTCATACTGTGTTGGTAATACAGTGATTTTAACCCAAGCTTCCATGCAGTAACATATATTTTATTGATGTCTTTAACTGGCATGTCTGGGTGTACAATAATGTTTACTGACTGCCCTTGATCAATATGGTTTTGTCTATTGGCCGCCTGATAAACAATGTTTAACTGGTCAATTTCAGAATAAGTTTTAAACACATCGCGCTCTTGCTCGGTTAAGAATTCCAAATGCTGAACAGAACCATCATGATCGCGAATGCTGCGCCAAACCTCTGGTGTGTTTTGTCCTTTTTCTTCCAAAAGATCTTGCAGGAATGGGTTTTTAATGGTGGTTTTTATTTTAGCAATATCTTTAACATAAATATTAGACCAAATTGGCTCAATACCTTGCGATACTTGACCTAAAATAAAAGCAGAAGATGTTGTTGGCGCAATGGCATTTAAAGTAGCATTACGTCTGCCATAACCTTTTAACACTTCTGGTTCACCATATAACTTGGCCAATTCTTCTGAAGCTTTATATGACTTTTCTTGAATTAATTTAAAAATCTCACTATTCAAATTAAAGGCTTCCGCACTATCGAACGATAACATTTTCGATTGAAGCAACGAATGCCAGCCCAAAGCTCCTAATCCTAATGCACGATTAGACTTCGCAAAGTTGTAAGCGCGCTCCATAAACATAAACGTTTGTCTGTCGTCTAAGTCCTGTGAATCTCTAAATTCCTCCAATTTCTCAATAAATTCGGTAATTACGGCATCTAAAAAGTACACCATAGTTTCAACGGCATCAGTATCTTTCCACTTGTCGTAGTGTAACAAGTTTATTGACGAAAGTACGCAAACAAACGACCAATTTTCGTTAGATGGTAGCATAATCTCCGTACACAAGTTACTCGCTACAATTTGGTGGTTTTTGTCTTTGTAAACATCAGCTGCTTGGTTATTGGCGTGATCTTTAAAGAAAATATAAGGATAGCCTATTTCACCTCTTCGCTGAATAACCTTAGCCCAAATAGAACGTTTTTCCACATCGCCATCAATCATTTCCTGCATCCATTTATCGGTAACGGTAATACCATGTGTAAGTTCCTGGATAGCGTTTCCTTCTGTTCCAATTTCCAAAAACTCCTTAATATCTGGATGCTCAACAGGCAAATAAGGTGAAAAACGACCTCTTCGTACCGACCCTTGGCTTACCACATCTACCATTTTTTCGAAAAGTTGCATAATATGCACAGCTCCAGACGACGCACCATTATTTTTCACCGGCGCTCCGCGGTGCCTAAGGTTTCCAAAATACCCTGAAGTTCCACCTCCTAGCTTAGACATCATTCCTACTTCCGATTGTGTATAGAGAATATTCCCCATATCATCTGCAATGTTAGAACCAAAACAGCTAATTGGCAAACCACGTTTTTTTCCAAAATTAGACCATACAGGAGAAGCTAATGAGAAAAAGCCTTCAGACATGTATTTATAGAACTTATCGGCATATCCATCTATTTTCAAAATTGCTTCGGCACGTTCTGCGATTTCTCTAATTCGCCCCTCGGGTGTCGTGCCCTCGGTTAAATACCCCGACTCTAAAAACTTACGGCTGTTTTCGGTAAGCCATGCAAAACCTGATTCAGATTCTAACTGAGAGGCATTTTTAATTTGCTCTTTTCGAGCATTTAATAATTGGTTGTAATTGCTAGATTGTTGTTCTGTTGTTTCGTCCTGGAGATGCGTGTTTATTTTCATGGATTAATTTTGTTGAAAGGATTATGGTTTGGTTTAATTTTTTAATTATTATGGTTGCATTTTATTCTAAAATGCTTGTTGGGTGTTAGTCTATTAGAACAAATCGTCGCTCGTAATACTTTTTGTTCGTTTACTGTAATTAATAGAGCGTTTAACAAAGAAATCGCCGTGTTTGGTTCCAATTATTTCATCGTCAAACCACTCAGTTTCGGCCAATAAACTTTCATTTACTTCGAATACCTTTCCAATACCAATACTTTCCAACGAATTGTTAAAACGGTTCTTTATAAATTCATTGATAACATCTTTTGGGAGGAAATCCAACTCACCTTCTTCAAAAATCCAATCAATAATATCGCTTTCTGCGTTAAAGGCATCACGGCATATATTTTGAATTTTTTCATTGTAATCTTCTCCAAACCATTTTGGGTTTTCCTTTTTGATAATTTTAATGACATCGATACCAAAATCGCCATGGATTTGCTCTTCTTTAGAAGTGGCCTCAACGACATTTGATATCCCTTTCAGCATATTTTTATATTTATTGAAAGCCATGATGATTAAAAATTGCGAAAACAACGATACATGCTCGATAAACAACGAGAACAACAGCACAGATTCAGCATATTCTTGAATGTTTTCACTTTTAGAGTTTTTTAAAGCCGTTTCTAAATAATGAACACGCCGCATTATTACCGGCTTCTTTTTTAGCGTTTTAAACTCGGTATTAAGGCCCAATATTTCTAAAAGGTGAGAATAAGCATCGTGGTGCCGCACTTCACTTTCTGCAAACGTTGCCCCCACCGAACCAATTTCTGGTTTGGGCATTTTTTGATAAATATCTCCCCAAAAGGTTTTCACGGCCACCTCTATTTGGGAAATAGCCAGCATAGTGTTTTTTATAGCCGATTTTTCGGTTAGCGTTAGTCCCGTTTTAAAATCCTGAATGTCACTGGTAAAATTAAACTCCGTATGAATCCAATACGAATGTCTAATCGCATTTACATACTCGTACAAATCTGGATATTCGTAAGGCTTAAGATTAATACGTTTTTCAAAAATATTGGTCTGGCGCTTTCTTGCTTGCTCATCCCTATAAAGGATATATGCTTTTGCGGCATCATGAAACGCACTCCCCATGAGTTTGTCTTCAACAATATCCTGCACCTGCTCGACTGTTGGAACATATCTTGAATCGACCGCCTTTCTAGCCAATAGCGATTCGAATACTTTTCCTGAAATCGATTCGGCATCTTCTCTTGTTCCATGCCCTACCGAAAGCATAGCCTTCTCTATGGCACTGGTAATTTTGTCCAACACAAAAGGTGTTGTTTCGTAATCTCGTTTAATGATGTGCGTTATTTCCATATTTTTGGTTTTGATTGCGTTTTAATCGCTATCTGAAATCGTAAAATCACCTAAAAACCCAGCATCTCATTCTATACTCATTTACACAAATATCCTGTTGAACTTTTTTACTTAATAAAATCGATTTCAACAAAGTTTATAATTTGTCAAATATGTTTTTGGTAATCTCAAAACACATTTTTAACAAGTTTATTAACAAGCTAAAAAATTGAATTTTCTCTCTGAATTGAGCGAAACAAAGATTGCAAAATGATTGATACGTTTTGAAGCGGATAAAAAAACCTTTTCAACAAGTTTTTAACAAACATGATTTTTTAAAAACCAAAAAAGTTCACAAGAAATTTTATTTAAAAAACTGATTAACAGATATTTGTGTTTTTTAAAAATTTAAAAAGTTTACAAAAAAAATTAAAGATTTCAACCCAAAACACTGGGGTTGAAGGCGTTTTAAACAAGTATTCTAAAGATTGTTAAAAAGTCTCAGCAACCTTTTCCAACTCATTGTACCAATCTTCTCCAAATTTTCTAATGAGTGCTTCTTTTACAAATTTGTAGATGGGAACTTTTAGTTCGTTACCCAAAGCACAAGCATCATCACATATTTGCCATTTATGGTAATTTACAGCTGAAAATTCACTATAATCCTTAACACGTACAGGATACAAATGGCAGGATACTGGTTTTTTCCAAGAAATTTCTCCTTGGTTGTATGCTTCTTCTATTCCGCAAAGCGCCACATCGTTTTCTCCATAAATAACGTAAGCGCAGTCTGCACCGTTTATTAAAGGTGTTTCAAGTTCACCGTCTTCCGTTTTTACCGAAGTCCCTTGAGCTTCTATTGCATCTATGCCTTCTTTTCGCAAAAAAGGTTTGACTTTCGGATAGATATCTTCTAAAATTTCAACTTCATCGGGCTCAACTGGTGCTCCAGCATCGCCATCAACACAGCATGCCCCTTTGCAAGCAGAAAGATTACATAAAAAATCTTTATTCACAATATCTTCAGAAACAATGGTTTTACCTAATTGAAACATATCTGCACGTATCTTAGAGCATGCAAAAATAACTAAACTTTAGCGTTTTAAAGCATTTATATTTACTATAATCCCATACTTTTGCAAAAATTAAAAATCAAGCTTATGCAACTCGATTTCAAGGAAATTTTTACTGCATTCATGGTTCTATTTGCCGTAATTGACATTATTGGGAACATTCCTATCGTTATAGATTTGAGAAAAAAAGCCGGCCATATACAGAGCGAAAAAGCCGCTATTGTTGCTGGGGTAATTTTAATATTATTCTTGTTTTTAGGAAAAAGTATTTTAAACCTTATTGGCATTGACGTTAATTCGTTTGCTGTTGCAGGGGCTTTTATTTTGTTTTTTATTGCCCTAGAAATGATTTTAGGCATAACTCTCTATAAACAAGAAGAGCACGACTCGAAAACCACAGCCGTTTTTCCTTTGGCATTCCCACTTATCGCAGGCCCCGGTAGCTTAACAACATTGCTTTCGCTTCGTGCTGAATTTAGAACCGAAAATATTATTGTTGCCCTTATTATAAATGTTATCATTATTTTTATTGTTTTAAAAACATCGTCTAAAATAGAACGCCTTATTGGGCATAACGGCATTAACATTATTAGAAAAGTGTTTGGCGTTGTTTTATTGGCAATTGCCGTTAAACTATTTACGCACAACATAAAAGCGCTTTTTTAATCTTATTTAACACATCAACAACATGAAGATTTTATCTATTGTCATTAGCATTATTGCTCTTGGCCTCATTATTTTCAATTTTACTAAAGTGAATTTCAGCACGCCTTTTGAAGGCGAAAGCATCATAGCTGTTATAACCATACTTGCAGGTCTCTGCGCTATTTTAATGATGGCCATTTTAAGAACTTCAAAGCGTATTGACGAAAAATTAAAAAAACGCAAATAACATGTTTGACGCACTAATTATTGGCGGTGGTGCCGCAGGAATGTCGTGTGCTTTGATATTAGGGTCGGCTAAAAACAAGACTTACGCCAAAGACAAACACATTGGCATCATCATGCACCAAAAAACATCGCACCTGCAAACCGCTTTATTTAACAATGTTTTAGGATTAACACCCGGAACTACTGGGGCTTCAGTCTTAAACAGTGGCAAGGCACAGCTTGCAGAGCTGTATCCGCATGTGGAGCAAATTGACAAAGAAAAAGTATTGGAAATATCAAAAACGGAAAACCACTTTTCCGTAAGAACCAATAAAAACACTTACCGCTCTAAAATTGTGGTTATTGCCGTGGGTTACACTAACCTTATGAACATTGAAGGGCTTGCGAATTATATTGAACCACATCCGCGAGCAGCTATTGAAAAAGACCGTATTTGGCTAAAAAACAACAACCATTTAATTAAGGGAAATTTATATGTAGCCGGAACACTTGCTGGCTGGAGAAGTCAATTCGCTATTGCTTCAGGCAGTGGCGCTCAAGTAGCAACCGATATTTTAACGCTTTGGAACGACGGCAAACACACTAAAGTACATGATAAGCTTGAGGTGTAACTATTTATCCCCTTCGCTTAAGCTAATAACCTCATCAATCATAATGTCGCGTTGGTTATAAACTTCTTCGAAAGCACCATTTCCATATAATTGGTCGGCCAAAGTGGCTTTAATATATTGTTTTACCTCATCGTGATAGGCCACAAAGGTTACTTTTGAATCAGATCTAAGATTCAAATAATCTTGAAAAGCAAATACTAAATCGTCACCCACTTCGTAATTATCTATAAAATCCTGACGGGATATACCATCGTATTTATGCCTGTCCTGTTCTAATTCTTCAAATACAAAATTCCCAAAAAAGCCTCGGCGCGATAAAAAGGACAAGGTTTCATTTTGCATACTCTTGTCCAATGGCACAAACACATCTGGAATAATACCTCCACCACCATAAACTACCTTTCCTCCTGGTGTTGTGAACTTTAATGAATCGTCTACTTGAATTTTATTCGGATCTAGCAATTCACCGCTTTCCAACCGTTCAAAATATTCATCGTAATAATCTTTGTTTCCGTTATCGTAAGGCCGCTGGATGGAACGCCCCGTTGGAGTATAGTAGCGCGACACGGTTAAACGTACGGCACTGCCATCACCCAAATCCATTTCGCGCTGCACCAAACCTTTTCCGTAAGAACGCCTTCCCACAATAGTACCTTTATCGTTATCTTGCAGAGCTCCCGCTACGATTTCACTGGCAGAAGCCGAATTTTCGTCAATCAAAACATACACCTTTCCATTTTCAAAATCACCCTTGCTGGTAGCAAAACTCCTGTCGATATCTCCGCGCTTATTTTTGGTGAATAAAATAAGCTTGTCGTCTTCTAAAAACTCATCTACAATTTTTTCAGCAATACTTAAAAACCCGCCAGGATTATTTCTTAAATCCAATGCTATTTCGGTAGCCCCCAAATCTTCAAGTTTTTCGATACCTTTTTTGAATTCCTTGTATGTAGATTCGGCAAACCTATTTATTTTAATGTAGCCAAGTTTATCGGTTAACATATAGGCCGCATCGACACTTTTTATTGGAATTTTTCCACGCTTTACTGTAATATTCAAAAGTTTAGGCTCTCCACGACGGTAAACCTTAAGTTTAACTTTTGAATTGATTTCTCCTTTCAATTTGTTAATTATATCGCCATTTTTGAGGTTATCGCCGTAAAGTGTATCACCATCAGCTAACAAAATCCTGTCACCACCTTTAATGCCAGCCTTGTCACTGGGTCCGTTTTCAATAGCACGAATTACAGCAATAGTGTCTTTATAAGTATAAAAGCTCACGCCAATCCCCACGAAACCACCTTTCATCTCTTCGGCCACACGCTGCATATCTTCCTCTGGGATATAAACAGAATGTGGGTCGAGGTTTTCCAATATACCATTCACGGTTACATCAACAATGCTATCGGTATTTATATCATCAACGTAATCGTACTCAATATAATCGATAAGCCTGTTGAGTTTATCTTTTTTACTATTAGTTGAAAATAGTTTATCTCGCGAATCGGCAAAATCTAACTTACCACCAATAAAAATGCCCATTGCAACAGCAATGCCTAAAACTAGTGGCAAATATTTTTTTTGTGGTGACATTATACTTCTAAATCTTCAATTAGCTTTAACTCAACCCCAGCCCGCTCTAAAAACTTAAGACCAGAATCGTCCTTGTAAGCCCTATTATAAACCACTTTTACGATACCAGCCTGATGAATGAGCTTACTGCATTCTTTACACGGCGACAGCGTAATATATAGGGTTGCCCCTTTGCATGACTGTGTTGAGGAGGCCACTTTGGTAATGGCATTGGCTTCGGCATGGAGCACATACCATTTGGTGTAACCGTGGTCGTCTTCACAAAAATTCTCAAATCCTGATGGCGTTCCATTATATCCGTCGGAAATAATCATGCGGTCTTTCACAATAATAGCGCCTACTTGCTTACGCTTACAGTAAGACAATTTGCCCCACTCTTCGGCCATTCTTAAATAAGCTTTATCGTACTTTAATTGTTTGTTATCTGGCATTAATCTATCTTATAGTTAGACAATGGTCGTTTATGCACTAAAAACACATAAACAGCCAAGTTTTTTGCGCAAATCGCATAACGAAGATAAACGCAAAACATTTTAATTGCAACGCCCAGGCGTTAAAGTTTTTTGAAAATTTAAGACAGAAAGTCGCTGTTTAAAATCATAGGAATAACCAAACCAACCACTATGGCCGATATAACCATAATCCAATCGCGTTTACTAAACCTAAAAATGGTTTGTACTACATACCCCAAAAACAGCACAATAAACACAATTATTACTTGGGCAAGCTCTATACCCAGTGCAAACTCCAAAAGCAAAACTAATTTATTATCGCTATCGCCCAAGAGCATTCTAAACTCCCTTGCAAAGCCAAGACCGTGTATGAGTCCGAAAAATAAAGTAGAAAGAAAAAGCACACCTACCTTTTCGCGCTGCGCCCCTTTGCCCGATGTAAACACATTAAAAAGTGCCACTACCAAAATGGTTATAGGAATTAAAAACTCTACCACCGAAGCATTTACACTAACAACGCCATATGAGGCTAACACTAGCGATAATGTGTGCCCTAAAGTAAACATGGTCACCAACAAAAGCACCCGCCTCCAATCTTTAAAAAGATAAGGTACTGTTAAAACGATTAGAAACAAAACATGGTCGTAGGCATTTATATCAAGTACATGATTGATACCGTATTCTACATTAAACCAAAAATTTTCGAGCATAATAATTAAGATTTAGGGGAGCCAAATATACAATAATCTATTTTTTAAAATAAACACATTAACTGAAACTAACGACTGAAATTCACTAACTAGCTGGACTGATTTATTGCTTTATCATATTTTTTTCTGAGTTGGAACAACATTTCTTCGGTAATGTCCTCTAACGTAAAACTGTGTTTCCATTTCCAATCTTCTCTGGCATAGGAATCATTAATGTTTTTCGGCCAACTTTTGGCTATTTCCTGTCGGTAATCCGGCTTATAGCTAATTTCAAATTCTGGAATATGCTTTTTAATCGATTCAGCAATTCCATTTGGCGTAAAACTTATGGCTGCCACATTGTAAGACGACCTAATTTTAACCTCGTTTGACTTTGCTGACATGATATCGATGGTTGCCTTAATGGCATCGTCCATAAACATCATGGGGAGTTCGGCATCTTCTTTTAAAAAACACTCATAATGCCCTAATTGCAAAGCTTTATGATAAATTTCGACCGCGTAATCGGTAGTACCGCCACCCGGTTGAGTTTTCCAACTAATAATACCAGGATAGCGTATGCTTCGCACATCTACATTATATTTATTGTGATAATATTCGCACCATCGCTCTCCCACTTGTTTGGTAATACCATAAACGGTTGAAGGCTCCATTATCGTATATTGCGGGGTATAATTTACTGGCGTTGTTGGCCCAAAAACAGCAATGCTTGATGGCCAAAATACATGTTTTATAAACTTGTCGCGCGCCAAATTCAAAACATTGAATAAGGAGGTCGTATTCAAATCCCAAGCTCTCATAGGATATTTTTCTCCTGTAGCACTTAAAAGGGCAGCCATGAGATAAACCGTATCGATGTTAAACTTTTCAACACAGGTTTTTACACTGGCATAATCTTGTGCATCAACAATTTCAAAAAGGCCAGAATTGACAATTTCTAAATTACTATAGCTTATATCGCTGGCAATAACGTTATCATCGCCGTAGATTTCCCGCAAGGCAAAGGTTAATTCCGATCCAATTTGACCACATGCACCAATGATGAGTATTCTAGAGCTCATTTAAAAACACATTTTTTAGAGATATTTCAAAAATAACAAGTTTTTAGTGATAATTTTCTATTACAATGCGCTAATATTTTTATTTCAACATTAAAACTACTTCAGCAAAACCGAAGGAATTGGCCTATATTTGCAACGAATCATTGTTAACCTGAGATATGCGCAAGTTAATCACATTACTGTTAGTCTGTTTTGTTTTCCTTTTTGGCTGCAAGAACCCCAAAGAAAGTGAAGATATTGATGCGGTTGAGCAAACCCGCAGTGCATCTATAAACGAAAAGGACATCGCACAATTAAAATACACCGATTATATTTTAGATCAAAAGGCAGAAAATCTAATTAAAAAATCTGGAGAATATACACAATTACAAGACCTAAAGAATAACATCAAAAAAGGCGACTTGAGCCTTTTTGGCGAGGATAACGAGACCTCAAAAGAGCTGTTTAAAAATTTACGCCAAACCCTGCCAAGCGAATTAAATACCGAGTCGGTTTTGGCACGTATTTTAGTTTTGGAAACCTCATTTTACAAACTTGAAAGTTTATCTAATTTACCAACAACCACTAAGGCCGAACGCCTTAATGCCATTAAAGGCTTTTTGGTGGCTTTTTCTAATTTAAACTTACAGATGAATAAAAAAGTAGAATTTGACAACCGGACTATCGAAAAGCCTGAGTAAAACCCAAAAGACAAAACACCCCCTTAAATAGGAAAAGGCGAGTCTGTAAATTTTTAAGACCCACCTTTTTTTTTATTATTATCGCAACATTTTGTTAATTCTGAGGTTGCGCTGCTTGGTTTTGCAACGCTTGTTTCTGCCTTAGAAGTTCATTTTTTGTTAATTGTATCAAATTGAAGTTTGGCGACTCTTTTAGCACAGCATCCAAAATATCAACTGCAGCATCAATATTGCCTTTTCGGTCTTTATTAAAAGTAGATAAAGCCTTTAGGTACATAAATGCCGACTTTAAAGACACTTCGTATGGATTTTGACTTTCGTAAAAAGCCTTTTTCATTTCAGGCTTAGCATTTGCTAATCCATATTCTATATGTTTATCGGCTTCTTCAAATTTTTGAGTTTGCAAATTAAGTTCTGCCAACTCATAAGCTATCGTGGCATTTGGGTTTCGTTTAAACATCTCTTCAAAATGTGCAATGGCCAATTCTGGTCGTTTAACCGCTTTTAACGACACGGCCTTAACCTCAACAGCCATATCAGAATCGGCAGCTTTTTTATCAATGCCCAAAGTGTTGAGTGCTTGCATGTATTTACCCTCGCTCATGTAAATATAAGCTAAGGTATCTTTTCTAGCCTGCGATGGTGATAAGACGTTTAAATGTGTTATGGCGTTTACAATACCCTGCACATCTCCCTGAGTTTTCATTTGTTTGTAATACGCTTCGTAATGTTTTAGTAATTCTGAGTTGGTTTGCGCGCTCATCATAAAACCAACCAATAAAAAAAACAATCCTAATAACTTTCTGTTCATTGTTTCAATCTATTTTAATTTAGTGCGCTAAAACTATAAAAATTTAACATTTAATCCCTTAAAAGAATGCTAATTATTTTGATTTTTATTGAAAAGTTGGCTGTTAATTGAGTTATACCACTTCTATTTTTAGGATTTATCATAAAAATTGATTATATTTAAGTTTACTAAATTTGATATTTATGGGAATAAAGAGTTTTCAAGGATCTAGAAGGCAGCAATCAAACACTGCCGATACACAGTCATTAACGGTTAGCGATTACATGACTACCGACCTCATTACGTTTACACCAGACCAAAGTATAGAAAGCGTTATGGAAGCCATAATAAAAAATAGAATTTCAGGCGGGCCAGTAGTTAACGATAAACATGAGTTGGTTGGTATTATTTCTGAAGGCGATTGCATTAAACAAATTAGTGAGAGCCGCTATTACAATATGCCCATGCAAGACCAAACCATTGAAAGACATATGGTACAAAATGTTGAAACTATTGATGGCAACATGAATATTTTTGACGCGGCCAACAAGTTTTTGAGTGCAAAAAGACGTCGATTCCCCATCGTTGAAAATGGTAAATTAGTAGGACAAATAAGTCAAAAAGATATCCTTAAAGCTGCAATGCAGTTAAAAGGTCATACTTGGAAATAGCGTTATCATCTGTCATTAACTTTTGCAAAGCTTTTGGTTCGTTAGTAGCTAGAAGCTTTTTTAGTGGATATTGTTTAATCAACTTTCCCGTTTAACCAAAGCGTAATAATCGCCTTCAAGCGGCAGATATCCCTGATCATAAACGAAATAATATACCTTGCCCGATTTTGTCGTATAAATACTGGTAATGTAGTTAAAGTCAAACCCAGCTTCAATAAGCTTACTTCGTGAAGCAGTGGTTTTTTGCTTTGGGTTAAGCGTTTCTAATATCCTGTAATTTTTCCGTAGTCTATTATTGGTGTTTCTGATAAGGTTTTTGCTGTCTTTGTTAATTCGATTGTTATAAGCATTTCTACAGCCATCGCTACAGAATTTTTTATCAATTCTGCCAACAATCTTCTCACCGCATTCCAAACATTGTTTTTGCATGCCCTCAATATAATAAAAATATTCGTTTACAAACGACAACAAACGTTTACAAACGATATTAAACAAGTAAAAACCGAATAACGTTTTATTACCATCCCATATTTGCAGTGTCGAAACATAAGAACTCGATAGTATTAACTGTTTAACATTAAAATTTAAATTATGAGCACACTAAGAAACAAAGTACGGTTGATTGGAAATTTAGGAAACGATCCAGAAATCATCAATCTTGAATCGGATAAAACATTGGCTAAATTCAATATTGCTACAAACGAAAGCTATACCAATAACAAAGGAGAAAAAATAACCGACACCCAATGGCACAACATAGTCGCTTGGGGCAAAACGGCTGAAATTATTGAAAAATATGTCTCAAAAGGTAAAGAGGTTGCCATTGAAGGCAAACTAACATCGCGCAGTTACGACGACAAAGATGGAAACAAACGCTACATCACCGAAATTGTGTGCAGCGAACTGCTTATGCTTGGCAAATAACCTTTTTTTGTTCCCAAACATTTTATGTAAAGCCGATTTATATCGGCTTTACTTTTTTACATTGTCAACATTAAAATACCCGCCTTTATTTTCGGTTCGTTTTAACGACTGTGCAATAATAAGGTGCGCAATATTAATCATGTTTCTCAACTCACACAACGACGTGGTGATTTTAGACTCTTTATATAAATCCTCAACTTCATCGTGTATTAATTCAATGCGTTTTACTGCACGTTTTAGGCGTTTATTACTCCTTACAATACCAACATAATCGCGCATCAAGGCCTGTAACTCTTTTAAGTTATGCTGAATTAAAACATGCTCTTTGGTTATGGTAGTTCCTTCATCGTTCCAATCGGGAATATCAACATTGGCAACCTCAACCTGATGCTTTGAATGGTATTTAAAAATATTGTGAGCATAAACCAAAGCCTCTAAAAGTGAGTTTGAGGCTAGCCTATTGGCACCGTGCAGCCCCGTTCTGGAACATTCACCACAAGCGAATAAATTAACAATACTTGTTTTTCCTTTTTTATTGACTTTTATACCACCACATAAATAGTGCGATGCAGGTACCACAGGAATCCAATCAGTTTCAACATTTATATGGCGCTTTAAACATTCATTATATATATTTGGAAAATGGCTCTTGAAAGATACCATATCCAAATGTGTACAATCAAGATATACATTAGTGTCACCAGATTTTTTCAGCTCACTATCTATACTTTGGGAAACTATATCGCGAGACGCCAATTCGGCTCTATCATCGTAGTCGGGCATAAACCGATGCCCTTTTTTATTTCGTAAGTAAGCCCCAAAACCGCGCACGGCTTCTGAAATTAAAAAAGACGACTCCCCTTTAGCCTCATAAAGTGCCGTAGGATGAAACTGCACAAACTCCATATCTTTTATTTTCGCCTTTGCACGATAAGCCATGGCTATACCATCGCCAGTAGCAATAACAGGATTTGTGGTATGACCATACACACAACCTATTCCACCCGAAGCCAACAACGTACTTTTAGCCCTTAGGGTAAATATTTTACCAGTCTTTTGGTCAAGTATATACGCCCCATAGCAAGTCAACTCTTCAAATGATGTATTTTTAACATGGTGGTTGGTTACCAAATCAATAGCAAAATGGTGAGGTAATATTGTTATGTTGGGCAACTGATGCGCTCTTTGCAACAAAGCACGTTCTATTTCATAACCCGTAATATCTTTATGGTGTACGATGCGGTATTCTGAATGCCCACCTTCTTTTCCCAAATCAAACTTACCGGCATCATCAACATCAAAATTGGCCCCCCAGAGCAAGAGTTCCTCAAGTCTGTCTGGTCCTTCTTTAACGACCATTTCCACCACACTTTCCTTACACAAACCGTCACCAGCAATCAAGGTGTCTTTTATATGTTTTTTAAAAGAATCGTCTTCTTTATTTAAAACAATAGCCACACCTCCTTGGGCGTATTTCGTGTTCGATTCGTCTTCATCGGCCTTTGTAACGATGACCACTTTCCTATCGGGAAACTTTTCAGCAATTTTAACAGAGAACGTTAAACCTGCGACACCTGAACCTATGACGAGATAATCTGAAGTCATTTTGATTATTTTGACAACTCCAACATACGCTCAATGGGCAGCAATGCACGGTCTATTATAGCAGGGTTTACATCAATTTGTGGAGACTCGTTTAACAAGCAGTTGTATAATTTTTGAAGCGTATTCATTTTCATAAAGTGGCACTCGCTACATGCACAAGTATTATCTTCTTTGGCAGGAGCCGGAACCATTTCGGTATTGGGCATTTCCTGTTGCATTTTATGGAGAATACCGGCTTCGGTTGCCACGATAAACTTTTGGTCTTGATGTGCTTTTACGTAGTTAATCATTCCTGACGTAGAGCCAATGTAGGTGGCCGTATCTAAAATATGGGTTTCAGATTCTGGATGCGCAATAATCTTATAATCGGGATATTTTTTATGAAGTTCAATTAACTTATCCATTGAAAAGGCTTCATGCACTACGCAACTGCCATCCCAAAGCAACATATCTCTTCCCGTTTCGTTGATGATATAACGCCCCAGGTTTCTATCGGGCGCAAAAATAATTGGTGTATCTTTTGGTACAGATTCAACTATTTTTAAGGCATTCGACGACGTGCACACAATATCGCTAAGGGCCTTAATTTCAGCAGAACAGTTTACATAGGTTATAACCACATGGTCTGGATGCGCCTTAGTAAATTTTTCGAAAGCTTCTGGAGGACATGAGTCGGCCAAAGAACACCCTGCATTTAAATCGGGCAACACAACGGTTTTGCTAGGGTTTAAAATTTTAGCTGTTTCAGCCATAAAATGTACACCAGCAAAAACTATAATATCGGCATCTGTTTCTGCCGCCTTTTGCGATAAGCCTAAACTATCTCCAACATAATCTGCAATATCCTGTATTTCACCCACTTGATAATAGTGTGCCAGAATTACTGCATTCTTTTCTTCTTTTAGCCTTTTAATTTCTTTAACTAAATCCATTGTAAACTATAAACGTGAAATTACAAAAAGTAGCCACAAATAGTAAATGGGCTATTTTCATGCAAATATCCTAATTAATCTGTTTACTGGATTGTCTTTCGTTTAAAAATTATCACCTTATTAAATACCTTCAACAATTTTATTGATTTTTTAAATAATTGTTAAACAAAGGCTTTAATAATTCAGAAAACATAAAGGCATTTTTATTAACAAAAATACATTTTAGGCTTCCACCGGCACGGTCTCAATAGTTATTAAAATAGCCTCTAAATCCTGTTCGCTTCTATCTAATTCATTTAACACAGATAGTTTAATATCGACAAAAGTGTTTTTTAAGTTATCAAATAAATCTTTGTAATAAAAAATACCCTGTTTTAAGTTTTTAGCAAAAGTTGTTAAATATTTCTGTTCTTTTTTATCGAAGGAATTTTTAGCGTCCTCAATTTTGGTTTTAAGGTAATCCATATATATGCCCAATTCTTTTACGAACAAATTTGGTCTATCTTTACGGGAAACCATATTATCACGACCGTAAATATGATCGGTGATATTAGCTAAGCTCATAGTTTTTGAGTAATAGGCCATATTGGGGCCGGGACATATTGAAACGCCTTCTCCTTCAGTTTTTGTGTCTAAATCATAGGCCAAAAGAGCCGATGTACCCAAGCCAACACAGGTACAGGATTTTTCGGTTATTTTGTTGAGTTGCTTTTGGTACTCATACGAATCAAGGCCCAAACTATCAAGTTCCTTAATCTTCAAATATTGAAACTCCCTTGATGCGGTGCACATGCCCGTTTCCTTAAAATCTTTATTTAGCGCCACAAACTTTTTAGGGCACGAACTGCCTGGCCTACCTTTATCTATTAAACGTTGCTTTTCTTTGTCTTTTGTATTATTTTTTAAATTGTTAAAAGGCACACCTAAAGGCGATATATCGCTTAAATACAAATCGGCTTCTTTTGCTTTTTCTAATTTTTTTAATGTTTCGGCATCAACAGTTGTGGCCTCTGGAACAAGTAAAAATGGACTTCCCCAGCCCACTGAATCTAAATTATAATGCTCCAATAAGAAATCATGCTCTTCGTTGGTACCCACTCCGCCTTGAGCGGTAAGCTTAAAAGTTAAATCGGCTTCAGGTACCGTTCTGTTTTGGTTTAGCAGTTCTTGTTTTAAAACCTTATAAACCATGGCCTGCAATTGGCTACGGTTTTGTTTAAATTCTGACAAAACCGGCCCTAATAGATGGCCATCTGTTGCAAAAGCATGCCCCCCACAGTTAAGACCAGATTCTATTCTATACTCAGAAACCCACAGTCCCTTTTTAGCCAAAAACTTACCTTGTATTAGCGCCGACCGGTAGTCGCTAACCTTTAAAATAATTCGCTTTTTAAAAACGCCATCAGCGTTTGGGTAAAAATCATCAAATTGTCCCATGTAGCTATAAAGACGAGGATTCATACCTGCTGAAAGCACAACCGAAGATTCTAATTTACTTTCGGCAAAGCCCCTTAGCGCGGCGTGGGCATCATTAAATTCAACAGGAAGTTTTTCCTGCTTCCTGTAGTTATCTTTGTCGACTTTTGTCATAATGTTGACATCGATTGCCCCCATGGATAGGTTATTTGAGGCCCACTTTTTTAATTCGGAAAAATCAAAACCTTTGGCTGTCAAATTTTTAAATTCTGTTTTTAAGCGAGACCCATTTGGCAACATGTTTATATAGGCCAAAAATTCATGATTCGTTTTTGAGGCTATGCTTTTTAGGGCTTTAAAGTTTTTTTCGGCGAGATCATTTATCAAGTTCAGATACGAGGTTATCCTTTTGGCTCTAAAATCCTCTACTTTATCACTAATTTCGTCATATGGCAATTCAAACTTTTCGCTATACATTTTTCTTAATTTCTCCAGCAAGATGTCATCGACCAAAGAAATCACTGAATCCATACCATAATGTGCTACCTTTAAGGGTGTATCAACTGTAAAACCAATGCCCATTACCGGTATGTGAAACGTGTGCTCTTTTTTCATATTGTTTTTATTTTAATCAGCAAATGTATGCAGCGTAAAACTTCTAGAATATGATAAATGTCATCCCTTGATGGCAACCCTTAACCCTTCTGCATTGAAAAAGAAGATTTTTCCTTCAAAAAAGATTAAAAACATTAGGCGAATGATTGCTTTTTATTTAATTATTCTTAATGAGATTTATTTAAAGACAAAAATTTGATAAAACTTAGAACAGGCTGTGCAGTTTAGCTCTAGCTTTAGTATTTTTATGCTTAATTTTCAATAGAAAAAAAATTATATGTCAGTAGAACCAAAATTAAAGAGATTCAACCAGAGTGTTTTGTCAAAATACCAAATATACAACAGTATATTTATGACCTTACCCTTCGATTCGGTTACAAAAACAGGCGTTTTGCTTCCGTTATTTCACGAAACTTGTGAAAAGGGGTTTAAACAAGGGGACGACCCAACTACCATCGTTGATACTTTTTTCAAAAAATATCAAGCTCGCCGTACAAAAGAAAGCCAAATTAACTTACTCTTCAGGTTTATTCAGTACATCGAACGTCAAGTTGTACTGTTTGACGCCATTGAAGACGCGGCTTTTCCAGTCGTTAACAATATGGAAGGCGTAGGTACGTTAAGAAACTTAAAGGGATCGGCCATTTCTGAAGACAAAATACAAGAGCTTAAAGAATACCTTGAGGAGTTTAAGGTTAGAATTGTATTAACAGCCCACCCTACCCAATTTTATCCAGGTTCGGTTTTGGGGATTATTACAGACCTAACAAAAGCCATTGAAGAAAACAACCTTTCTGAAATCAATAATTTGTTTGGCCAATTAGGTAAAACACCGTTTTTCAAACACAAAAAGCCAACCCCTTACGATGAGGCAAAAAGTTTAATTTGGTACTTAGAGAATGTATTTTACCACTCATTCAGCGAAATATACAATTACATTCAGCAAAACATCTTTACAGATGAAAAAAAGCACAACGAAATTATAAATATTGGATTTTGGCCAGGTGGCGACCGCGACGGAAACCCATTTGTTAAACCCGATACGACAATAAAAGTTGCCAATAAATTAAAACAATCAGTTCTTAAAAAATACTACGAAGACCTTAAAAAGCTTAGAAGAAAGCTAACCTTCAGAGGTGTAGAAGACCGCATTATAAAATTGGAGACCATACTATACAATTACAGTATAGACCTTAATACCAAAAAAACAATTGATTCGCAAGAATTGATAAATGAGCTTTTGAGTATTCGCAACCTTATTATTGAAGAACATCAATCACTTTACGTTAAAGAGATAAACGACTTAATAAACAAAGTGCACATGTTTGGTTACAATTTTGCCACACTTGACATAAGGCAAGATAGCCGCATACACCACTCTGTTTTCACAACGGTTATAGACTATTTAATAGAAACGGGAAGCTCTTCATTCCCTAAAAACTACCACGAACTTTCTGAAAGCGAACAAATAGAAATTCTCTCTAAGGCAGACGACACCATAGAACATTTGGATGTGTTTGAAGATGAAATGGTTTACAATACCTTAAAAACCATTTCTGCAATTAAAGACATTCAAGAAAGTAATGGTGAGCGCGGTGCAAACCGATACATTATTAGCAACAACCAAACGGCACTTAACGTTATGCAGCTATTTGCTATGCTTAAGATTGTAGCCTTTAGAGACGAGTTAACTGTTGATGTGGTTCCTTTGTTTGAAACTATTACCGATTTAGAAAATGCACCAAGCGTTATGGAGCAATTATATACAAACCCAGAGTATATGGCCCACCTAAAAGCTAGAGGCATGAAACAAACTATTATGTTAGGTTTCTCTGACGGTACAAAAGACGGCGGTTACTTAATGGCCAATTGGGGCATTTATAAAGCAAAAGAATTACTAACCGAAATGTCCAGAAAATACGATATTACCGCAATTTTCTTTGACGGCCGTGGCGGACCACCAGCACGTGGTGGTGGAAAAACACATCAGTTCTATGCCTCATTAGGCCCTACTATTGAAGACAAAGAAGTACAGCTTACCATACAAGGGCAAACCATTAGCTCTAATTTTGGCACGCTAAACTCGTCGCAATATAACCTTGAGCAATTAATTAGTTCTGGCCTTATGAACAAGCTTAAGGAAAAAAATAAAATGTCTGATGAAGACAGGGTAGTTATGAGCGATTTGGCAGAGACCAGCTACCAAACTTATAAAGATTTTAAAAGCCACCCAATGTTTATCCCATATTTGGAGCGCATGAGTACTTTAAAATACTATGCTAAAACCAACATTGGAAGTAGACCTTCTAAAAGAGGGACCTCAGATAAATTAGTGTTTTCAGATTTACGCGCCATTCCGTTTGTGGGATCTTGGAGCCAGTTAAAACAAAATGTACCAGGTTTCTTCGGTGTGGGTACGGCGTTAAAAAAATATGAAGACAAAGGGGAGTTTGACAAAGTTGAACAGCTTTACAACAACTCTAAATTCTTTAAAACACTGTTAGAAAACAGTATGATGTCCTTAACAAAATCGTTCTTCGACCTTACCAAATACATGGCCAAAGACGAAGAGTTTGGCGAGTTTTGGAACATTATACACGAAGAATACTTAACAACACAAAGGCTGTTGCTAAAATTAACAGGCTATAAAGAACTAATGGAAAACGAACCTTCGGGCAAAGCTTCCATTCAGGTTAGGGAATCTATTGTATTACCGTTGCTAACTATTCAGCAATACGCCCTTAAAAAGGTTCAAGAGTTTGAAAAAGCAGGCATTGACAATGACGAGAAAAAGATTTTTGAAAAAATTGTTACGCGTTCGTTGTTTGGTAATATAAACGCCAGCAGAAATTCTGCATAAAACAAATATCTATAAAATTGAAAAGCGCAAATTCTCTTGAATTTGCGCTTTTTTTGTTACTTACAATAAAAATGCCGTGTGGTTTAATTTAAAGTATCACCGCCTTTACTTCCTGTGCGTATACGGTAAGCCTCTTCCATATTTGACACAAAGATTTTACCATCGCCCACTTCCCCCGTACTTGCCGATTGTAGTATGGCATTTATTGCAGCCTCAGCAAAGTCATCATTAACCACTATAGACAAATACCTTCTTTGGATATCACTGGTGCTATAAGAAATACCTCGATATACATGACCTTCTTTTTCGTTACCCAATCCCGTGACATCCCAATAGGAAAAAAAGTTTACGCCAACTTCGTGCAGGGCTTCTTTAACGACATTGAATTTTGACTTTCTTATAATTGCTTCAATTTTTTTCATGTTTTTTCAATAAAAATGTTCAATCTTTTTTAACATAAACTCGTATACAATATAACAAAAAAAAGGATGCCTTTTTAAAAAGACACCCTTAATCCTAATCAAACTTAATTTATATGATTAATGCTCATTCAATCTAAAATCTGGATAAGCATCCATGCCGTGCTCATGCGCATCTAAGCCTTCTAACTCTTCTTTTTCAGGAACTCTTATACCTACTGTTTTCTTCAACACAAAGAAAATCAAGAAAGAGGACACTAAACAAATACCAGCATAACAAGCCACACCTGTTAATTGGGCTATAAATGTATGGTCTGGGTTGGTTGAGAAAATACCAACGGCCAATGTTCCCCAAATACCACATACTAAGTGTACAGCGATAGCACCAACAGGGTCATCAAGCTTAATGGCATCAATGAAGCTAACCGCAAACACGATAAGCGCCCCAGCTATAGCACCAATAAGTATTGCGCTCTCTGGTGTCATTACATCGGCTCCAGCAGTAATACCAACCAAACCACCTAATATACCATTTAAGAACATGGTCAAGTCTAGATTTTTGTACTTTAAGAACGATACAAAAGCAGCCACTACACCTCCTGCTGCTGCAGCTAAACACGTTGTAACTAAAGTTAACGATGTTAATTCCGGGTCGGCTGAAAGCACAGAACCTCCGTTAAACCCAAACCATCCTAACCATAAGATAAGTACACCGGCAGTAGCCATAGGAATACTATGCCCTGGAATAGCTTGTGCTTTTCCGTTTTTGAATTTCCCAATTCTAGCACCCAGCAACCAAACGGCAACCAAAGCAGCCCATCCGCCAACTGAATGTACTAATGTAGAACCTGCGAAATCATAAAAACCAAGTTGGTCTAAGAATCCACCGCCCCATTTCCAAGATCCGGCAATAGGGTAAACAACACCTACATACAATACGGTAAACACCATAAAAGGTCCTATTTTTATACGTTCTGCAACAGCTCCCGAAACGATGGTTGCGGCAGTTGCAGCAAACATACCCTGAAATAAGAAGTCGGTCCACCATGTGTAACCGCCATCGGCGTATTCAGGTGTCATTCCATTTTCGGGTGGCGCTATCCCAAATCCTGCAAAATCAAATACCCCTGCAGAACCTTCAGCAAAACCTGGGTACATTAGGTTAAAACCCGCTATGTAATAAAGCAATAACCCTACGGTAATAATAAATATGTTTTTAAATAATATGTTTATTGTATTCTTTTGTCTTGTTAGTCCGATTTCTAAAAATGCAAAACCAGTATGCATAAAGAAAACCAATGCTGTACAGATCATCATCCATACGTTGTTAGCTGTAAATAATCCTTCCATTATAATTGTTTTATGTTTTTTCTGTTTTCTATTTTTTTATTTTAAAGTTTCTCCGCCTTTTTCTCCTGTTCTTATTCTGTAACATTGTTCAACATCTGATACAAAAATTTTACCATCTCCCACTTCGCCAGTTCCGGCTGAATTTATAATGGTTTCAATAGTTTTTTCTGCAAAATCGTCATTAACCACTATCGATAAAAAACGACGTTGAATATCGCTAGTGCTGTACGACACCCCCCTGTAAACATGGCCTTCTTTTTCATTACCAAGACCGGTTACGTCCCAGTAGGAAAAAAAGTTTACACCAACTTCGTGTAACGCCTCTTTTACAACGCTGTATTTTGATTTTCTAATGATTGCTTCAATTTTTTTCATAATTATTTGAATCTTATTTAATTTTAGTATGCTAAAATTAGGAAATTATTTTTATCCCCCTAAAAACACTTATTTAACTACTTTCTATTAAATGTTCAAAAAGTGCCTTTATGAGAAAGGCACCTTTTGACATTATTACTTATACTTGAAATTTATTACTCTTCAATTTCTCTTTGTCTCTTACCAGGGTAGGCAATTGAACCATGCTCGGCCCAGTCAAGACCATCAATCTCTTCTTTTTCAGATACTCTAAGCCCTACAGTTACTTTCATAATATATAGGAATATAAAAGATAGTGCTATAGCCCAAACTGCATATGCAACAACTCCAATAGCTTGAGCACCTAATTGAGCAGCGCCACCACCGTTAAGTATACCTATACCAGCATCACCGTCAACACCCCAAAGGCCTATTACTAAAGTACCCCAGGCTCCAGCTACACCGTGAACAGATATGGCACCAACCGCATCATCAATTTTTAATGTTTTTTCAATGAAACCTATTGAGAATACAACTAGCAAGCCTCCTATTAATCCAGCTAATACAGCACCACCCTCTGTCATGTTACCACAACCAGCAGTTATACTAACCAAACCAGCAAGCGCACCATTCAAGGTCATACTTAAGTTTGGTTTGCCGTTTTTAAACCATGTAAAGAATAAAGCTCCTAATGCACCAGCTGCAGCAGCTAAGTTTGTTACAAGCACCACTTGCGAAGCAGCAGTAGCATCATCGCCACCCCAAGCTAACTGAGAACCACCGTTAAAACCAAACCATCCTAACCATAGGATAAACACACCTAAAGTAGCGTACATTTGGTTATGACCATGCATTTCAATGGGTTTACCGTTAAGGAATTTACCAATTCTTGGACCTACCATCCATGCTGCTACCAAAGCAGCCCATCCACCTACAGAGTGAACGATTGAAGACCCTGCGAAATCGATAAATTCGGCTGGCATAATACCATCGGTATTATTTAACCATCCGCCATTCCATTCCCATCCGCCGGCAATTGGGTAAATGAAAGCCGTTAACAAAACACTAAAGATGGCGTATGTTGTATATTTTGTTCTTCCCGCAATAGCACCCGAAACAATAGTTGCTGCAGTTGCCGCAAATACCGTTTGGAAGAATAAATCGGCAGCGCCTTGAGAAAAAATAAAACCACCCCAGTGGAACCAACCGCCACCTTGATCGGCACCATACATTAACGAATATCCTATGAACCAGAAAGCCAAAGAACCTACTGCAATGTCCAAGAAGTTTTTCATGGCGATGTTTACCGCATTCTTTGAATCGGTCATACCAGACTCAACTAAAAAGAATCCAGCTTGCATAAAGAATACTAGAATACCTGAAATAAGCATCCAAAGCATTCCCATATCGCCTTCTATCGCGGCGGTATCTTGCATTATAAGGGGCACATTTAATATTGACATAATAAATAATTTTTAGGGTTAGTTATTTTTTTGGAATAAAGCAGGTTCTCTATTTCATAATGAACCTGCCTTTTATTCATTTTTTTATTTGGCTGTATTGCTCATTCCTTAGAATGTTACTATGGCAGCTAAAGTAAATGCAGCTAAACTATCGGTACCAACTCCATCGCTGTCAACAAAGTTTCCGTAAAATTGACCATCGTCTTGATTAGTTAAAGCATCTAATCTAATTTCTGGTTTAATAATCAAGTTGTCTACAGTATAGCTCCCTGTTAAAGTTGTAGCAAAAACAGATGGTAAATCATCTCCATCTCCATGGATAGCAAAATATTCACCTCTTAACCCTATTGAAAAGCTATCAGAAGTAGCTACTTGCGGATAAAGTGCCGCCCCATAAAAACCAGAACCATCATTATCATTGTAAGCTGCATTAATACCTAAGAAGAAAGCATCTGACAAATCAAAACCACCTGTATAATCGATTTCAAAACCTAAACCACCATTGTTTCCGCTATCGTAATATAAATTAAGGTATTGTCCGTAAGCCCCTAATTGAGCACCTAGTGCATACTCACCAGTCATAGAAACATCATTAGTATCCCATGGATTGGTAACAGCTAACATTAAGCTTACATCTTCAGATAAAGCAAAGTCTGCTTTTAAACCCATATGAGAAAAAGGTCCACTAGAAAATAAATAAGAGCAGCTGTAGTTAAAGTTTGCTGCAGGAGCAATAACCTCATAACCTAAAAAAGTATTCCATCTACCAAATGTTAATGTAGTACCTTCAGATACATTCCAGTAAACATACGCTTGATTCACAATACCATCAACAATATCAGTATTAAAAGTAGCTCCAGCACCTCTTGGTCCAGTAACTAAATCAAGAACTGCACCTACTTTTTCGCCTTCGTAGCTTGCAATGATGTTACCCATACCTAAAGCAAAACCAGATTTACCGGCAAATGCAGTACCGAAAGTTGCACCCACATTATCTGGAGCCGTTAAATACGTTTGATAGTAAGCATCAACACTACCACTAATAGTAAGCTTGCTAGCTTCCTCTTGGGCAAATAGACAACTTGCTACAAAGAACATTGAAAGTGTAATAAATTTTTTCATAATTGTTTTCATTTAAGTTATTAATTCTTTTTGTTAATTTTTCCTTAAGAACGAGTCAAAACTATATCAAAAACTTTTAACCCCCATAAAAAATAGGGGTGATTAATTCATTTTTATCAATATTCTAATTTATACCCTATTTTTTTAAGGGTATAATCTAAATTTTATGATTTTTTAATTTTTCCACAAAGACCACATTTGAATTATTGTCAGTATTTTCGATTTTTTTTGGCCGTTTTTTTGATTTATTTAATATTTAATGAACTTTATTTAGCATATCTGTATTTATAGTGAAGAAATAACTGTTTGAATATTTATTAAAAAAGCGGTGTAATATTGATATATAATTATTTTCACATCGAGTTAGCCTCTAAAATCGAAATAATGAAATACACTTTATTGTAGTTCAAAAAGTTGTCCATATCTTTACATTTCAACTCAAGTTTTAAAACCAATAATTGTTGATTATGCTGACGAAACAAGGACTTTATTTACCAGAATACGAACACGCAAACTGTGGGGCTGGTTTTATTTGTAATCTCAAAGGAGAGAAAACAAATCAAATCATTCACGATGCCTTAGAGATCCTGGTAAAATTAGAACACCGAGGTGGTGTAAGTGCCGATGGAAAAACCGGTGATGGGGCTGGTTTACTTATTGATATCCCTCACGACTATTTTAAACGTGTTTGTGATTTTGAAATACCCGAGCAAAGAGAATATGCCGTAGGTATGGTATTCTTACCAAAAAACAAGAACCAATACACCTTTTGTAAAAACACTTTTGAAAGAGAAGTAAAGGCTCAAGGACTAGCTGTTTTAGGATGGAGACAAGTACCTGTAGACTCTAGCCAACTAGGTGAAATAGCAAAAACTTCAGAACCAAATATCGAACAAATCTTTATAGGTAAAACAGAAGATATTGACGAGGCTACATTTAAGGCAAAACTATATGCCGCACGAAAAATAACAGAGCATGAGATATTAAAATCAAAAATATCTGAAAGCTCATATTTTTACATTCCTAGTTTATCAACAACTACCCTTATTTATAAAGGTATAATCATGCCAGAAGATATTGGTCCTTATTATACCGATTTACAACAAATAGATTTGGTTACCCGTTTAGCATTGGTACACCAACGTTTCTCTACCAACACCATGCCAACATGGGAGTTGGCCCAACCATTCCGCTTTATGTGCCAAAACGGTGAAATAAACACCCTTCGTGGTAACGTAAGCAGAATGCGTGTGCGCGAAGAAATCATGAAAAGTGATGTTTTTGGTCCGCAAATTGAAAAATTGTTCCCTATCATATTACCTGGAAAATCAGATTCAGCATCGATGGATATGGTTGTGGAGCTACTAACTCACACCGGACGTTCTTTGCCTGAAATCATGATGATGATGATTCCAGAAGCCTGGGAAAAACACAAAACGATGAGCGACGATAAAAAGGCGTTTTACGAGTATAATGCTTGCATCATGGAACCATGGGACGGCCCTGCCTCTGTACCTTTTACAGATGGTGATTATATTGGTGCTTTGTTAGATAGAAATGGTTTACGTCCTTCTCGATATACCGTTACCAAAAGTGGCAAACTAATCATGTCTTCTGAAATTGGGGTAGTGAACATCGATCCTTCCGATATAAAGAGCCACGGTAGATTGGAGCCAGGAAAAATGTTCTTGGTAGATATGAACGAAGGCCGCATTATTGAGGACGAAGAAATTAAAACCAAAATAGTTTCTGAAAGACCATACAAAGAATGGTTAGACAAAACACGTTTACACTTAAGAGATGTACCTTACACCAACGAAACTTGCCCAATCGAAACCATCGATATTAAAACGAGGCAACGTTTGTTCAACTACACTTTTGAGGATATCCAAGAGGTAATAACCCCAATGGCCATTGCCGGCAAGGAAGCTTTAGGCTCAATGGGTATTGATACACCTTTGGCCGTTTTATCAGACAGGCCACAACTTATTTCAAATTACTTTAAACAATTATTTGCCCAAGTTACCAACCCGCCGTTGGATGGTATCCGTGAAGAAATTGTTACCGATATCAGCCTTAACTTAGGTAAAGACAGAAACATATTTAGCATTACAGAAAGACAGTGTAGAAAATTAAGAATTCAAAACCCTGTTATTTCTAATGCCGATTTAGAAAAAATAAGAACCATCTCTATTGACAGTTTTAAAGCTGAAACAATACACATCCTCTATCCTAAAGCTCAAGGCCTTAATGGACTTGAAGATGCTCTTGAAGATATTATTGTACAAATCACAAAAGCTTTAGAAAGAGGCACAAACATAATCATACTTTCAGACCGAGGTGTAAACAAAGATTATGCTCCAATACCATCATTATTGGCATGTTCTTACGTAAACCACCAAATGAACCGTTTACGCAAGCGCTCGTACTTCGATATTATCATTGAATCTGCCGAACCTCGCGAACCGCATCACTTCGCTACCCTATTTGGTTACGGCGCTAGTGCCATCAACCCTTATATGGTGAACGAAATCATCAGAATGCAGGTAAAAGAAGGGTTTATTGAAAATATGGATGAAGACCAAGCTGTCGAAAACTTCAATAAAGCTATTGGTAAAGGCCTGCTAAAAATCATGAACAAAATTGGAATCTCTACACTACATTCGTACAGAGGCTCTCAAATTTTCGAAATTGTTGGTTTCAACTCAGCTTTTGTTGAGAAATATTTCCCGTATACTGCTTCAAGAATTGAAGGTATTGGTCTTTATGAAATTGAAAAAGAAATTAACGAACGCTATAAACTGGCGTATCCAGATAATTTAATCGATAAGCGTTTAGGCTTGAATATTGGTGGCGATTACCGTTGGAGACGTAATGGCGAGCGCCACTTGTTTAATCCAACAACGGTTGCCAAATTGCAACAAGCTGTTCGTTTAAGCGACCAAGCTAGCTACGATGTTTATTCAAAAGCTATAAACGAACAATCGGAAAACTTAATGACCATTCGTGGCTTATTTGAGTTTGACAACCTTGACCCTATTCCTATTGAAGAAGTAGAACCTTGGACCGAAATTGTAAAACGTTTTAAAACGGGCGCGATGTCTTACGGGTCTATCTCTAGAGAAGCACACGAAAACTTAGCCATAGCCATGAACCGTATTGGTGGAAAGTCCAATTCTGGAGAAGGTGGTGAAGACAGAAAACGTTTCCAAAAAGACGTTAACGGAGATAGTCGAAACTCTGCCATTAAACAAGTAGCATCGGGTCGCTTTGGTGTAACATCTCACTACTTGACTAATGCCAAAGAAATACAAATTAAAATGGCTCAGGGTGCAAAACCCGGTGAAGGAGGTCAGTTACCTGGAGAAAAAGTATTACCATGGATTGCCGCTGCTCGTAACTCGACACCATTTGTTGGTTTGATTTCACCGCCACCACATCACGATATTTATTCAATTGAGGATTTAGCACAATTAATTTTCGATTTAAAAAATGCTAACCGTGATGCCCGCGTTAACGTAAAACTGGTTTCAGAGGTTGGTGTTGGAACTATTGCTGCCGGTGTATCTAAGGCTAAAGCCGATGTGGTTTTAATTTCTGGTTATGATGGTGGTACAGGAGCATCGCCTTTAACGTCATTAAAACACGCTGGTTTACCATGGGAACTTGGTTTATCAGAAGCTCAGCAAACTTTGGTTTTAAATAATTTAAGAAGCCGAATTGTTGTAGAATGTGATGGTCAATTAAAAACCGGACGCGACGTAGCTATCGCCGCACTGCTTGGAGCCGAAGAGTTCGGATTTGCAACTGCTCCGCTAGTAGCTTCAGGTTGTATTATGATGCGTAAATGCCACCTTAATACATGCCCTGTTGGAATTGCTACACAAGATAAAGAGCTTCGTAAAAACTTTAAAGGCACACCAGAACACGTTATTAATTTCTTCTATTACATCGCAGAAGAATTGAGAGGTATTATGGCGCAGTTAGGTTTTAGAACTTTAGCTGAAATGGTTGGTCAAACACACAAAATTAACGCCAACAAAGCCATTAAGCATTATAAAGCCAAAGGCTTAGACTTGTCAAGCATTTTACACAGACCTAGAGCCTACAGCCAATTGCCTGTTAGAAATACAGAACCACAAGACCACAACCTTGAAAATGTTCTTGACTTTACTATTTTAAAGGATTCTCACAGAGCGCTCTACAGAAAAGAGCAAACAAACCTGTCGTATCCTATTAAAAATATAAACCGTACGGTAGGTGCCATAGTAAGTAACGAAATATCTAAAATATATGGTCACCTTGGTTTACCTGAAGACACGCTGAACATTAATTTTACAGGTTCTGCAGGACAAAGTTTTGGAGCCTTTGGAGCCCATGGTTTAACATTTACCATAGACGGAAATACTAACGATTATCTTGGTAAAGGTTTATCTGGAGCGAAACTTATTGTTAGAAAACCTGCCGAAGCCGATTTTATCGCTGCCAATAACATCATCGTTGGTAATGTTTGTCTGTTTGGCGCTGTTGAAGGTCAAGCTTATATAAACGGAATTGCTGGCGAACGTTTTGCAGTAAGAAACTCGGGGGCTCATGCTGTAGTTGAAGGCGTTGGTGATCACTGTTGTGAATACATGACGGGAGGTAGAGTTGTAGTTCTTGGCAAAACAGGCAGAAACTTTGCTGCTGGTATGAGTGGTGGTATTGCTTATGTTTACGACCCCGAAAACAAGTTTGTTAACGGCTTGTGTAATACAGAAAGTATAGAGTTTGAAGACATTTCTGCTGAAGATGCTGCAGAATTAAAAGGACTCATAGATAAACATGTATTGTACACAGATAGTCGTCTAGGAAAGTCTTTATTAGAAGATTGGGACACAAGCTTAAGCAATTTTGTAAAAGTAATGCCAACAGAATACAAACGTGCATTGAAACGTTTAGAGACAGAAGAAGAAATGGTAGAAGAATTAACAACAGCATAGTGTTATGGGAAAAGTAACTGGATTTAAAGAATTTGACAGACAAGACGAAAAATATAATCCTGTAAAAGACAGGGTAAAACATTATAAAGAATTTACGGAGCCTCTAACCGAGGAAGAAATGACCACCCAAGGTGCGCGCTGCATGGATTGCGGCATACCATTTTGCCATAGTGGTTGCCCACTGGGTAATTTAATACCCGATTTCAACCACATGGTATACCAAGGTGAGTGGCAAAAAGCTTCTTGGTTATTACATGCCACCAACAACTTCCCTGAATTTACAGGAAGACTATGCCCAGCGCCATGCGAAAAATCGTGCGTATTGGGCATTATTGAAGATCCTGTAGCCATCGAAAACATAGAAAAACAGATTGTAGAAAGAGCATTCGCAGAAGGTTGGATAAAACCTCAACCTCCTAAAACCAGAACAGGCAAAACCATTGCTGTTGTTGGATCTGGGCCTGCTGGATTGGCTGCAGCACAACAGTTAAACCGCGCAGGACACACTGTAACTGTTTTTGAAAGGGATGACGAAATTGGTGGATTATTACGCTATGGCATTCCTAACTTTAAAATGGAAAAAGAAGTGATTGAGCGTCGATTGGATATTTTAAAAGCAGAAGGCATCATCTTTAAAACTAATGTAAACGTTGGTGTTAATTATGATGTTGATCAATTAAAAGATTTTGATGCCGTAGTACTTTGTGGCGGTGCTACCGAAAGACGTAGCCTACCTACACCAGGAATTGATGCCGATGGTGTTGTACAGGCTATGGATTTCTTAACACAGCAAACCAAAGTTCTTTTTGGTAAAAAAGTAGAAAACCAAGTTATGGCTACCGATAAAAACGTAATCGTTATTGGTGGTGGTGATACAGGTTCAGACTGTGTTGGAACTTCAAACCGTCATGGTGCAAAATCGGTGGTTAATTTTGAAATTATGCCAAAACCACCCGGGCATCGTTCCCCAAAAACGCCTTGGCCATTTTGGCCGTTGCAGCTTAAAACATCTTCTTCTCACGAAGAAGGTGTTGAGCGTAACTGGTTAATCAATACCAAAGAATTTATCACCGACGAAAACAATAAGCTTACGGCTTTAAAAACGGTTAACGTTGAGTGGAAAATGGTTCCTGGCGAGCGTCCTCAATTAATTGAAATTGAAGGAACCGAAAAAACTTGGCCTTGCGATTTAGCTTTATTAGCACTCGGATTTACAGGCCCAGAGAGCACATTAGCCGATAAGTTAGGTATTGAGCGTGATGCACGCTCAAACTACAAAGCAGAATACGGAAAGTACCAAACCAACATTCCTAATATTTTCACTGCAGGTGATATGCGTCGCGGACAATCATTAATTGTTTGGGCCATTTCTGAAGGTCGTGAAGCGGCACGCCAAGTCGATATTTTCTTGATGGGTAAATCAGATTTACCAACTAAAGATATGTCTGGTGATTTGGTTGCTCTATAAAAGTATAATTACATCATGAAAATAAAAAATGCGAACCAAATGGTTCGCATTTTTTTATGATTGATAACTATTCAAGTTTATTCTTGTGCTTTCTGAAAAAACTCCTCAGCTTTCTCTACCATATTTTTACTTCCGCAAATAAAAGGAGCGCGTTCATGCAATTCAGTAGGCTGTATCTCCATTATTCTATTTACACCATCACTAGCCTTACCATTCGCCTGTTCAGCCAAAAATGCCATAGGATTACATTCGTAAAGCAATCGTAATTTACCTTTAGGGTTTTTAGAGCTTTGTGGATATAAATAAATACCGCCCTTAATCATATTTCTGTGAAAATCTGAAACCAAAGAACCAATATACCTTGAAGTATAAGGCCTATCGCCTTCTTCTTTTTGACAATACTTAATATAGTCTTTTATACCTTGAGGAAAATCAATATAGTTACCCTCGTTTACAGAATATATTTTACCGTCTTCTGGAAATTTCATATCGGGGTGCGACAAATAGAACGAACCAATGGCAGGGTTTAACGTAAATCCGTTTACGCCAGCTCCCGTAGTATACACTAGCATAGTGGAGGTTCCATAAACAACATAACCCGCAGCTACCTGTTGACTTCCCTTTTGTAAAAAATCATCGAGTGTTACCGGTGTTCCAATAGGTGTGATACGCCGATAAATTGAAAAAATGGTGCCTACCGACACATTAACATCTATGTTTGAGGACCCATCTAACGGATCTATCAAAACCACATATTTATTACCATGGTTTTCATCTTGACTATTAACTGTGATAAAATCATCTTCTTCCTCACTTGCAATACCACAAACGATATTTCTTTTGGTCAGCGTTTGAATAAATTTAGTATTCGCATAAACATCAAGTTTTTGCTGGTCTTCACCTTGAATATTAGTTTCTCCAACCGCACCAATAATATCAACGAGACCCGCTTTATTCACTTCGTGATTTACTACTTTTGCAGCCAAACGAATAGAATTGAGTAAACTAGACAACTCTCCCGAAGAATATTTAAAAGAAGCTTGGTTTTCAATAATAAATTCGCCTAATGTTTGTTTTTTATGTGCCATAGTGGTATTGTTTTGTAGTACAAAATAACAGTTTTTTTTAATATTTAATAAGGTTTTTATAACCTATTCTATAATTATTTAACTTTAAGCTATATTTGAAGTAATTTTTAAGAATTATGACCTTTACCATTAGAAAATCTGTAAAAAACGATATGCAACAGGTTTTAGAATTAATCAATGAACTAGCCATTTTTGAAAATGAACCCAACGCCGTTGAAATTACCATTGAAGACCTTGAACACGACGGTTTTGGCGAAAACCCAGCCTTTATTTGCTTTGTTGCCGAGGTAAACTCTAAAATTGAAGGTATCGCTTTAATTTACGAGCGTTACTCCACCTGGAAAGGCCGTGCTATACATTTAGAGGATTTGATTGTGAGCAAATCTATGCGGGGCAGTGGCATTGGAACAGCACTACTGGATGAAGTTGTTAAATACGGCCACAGTAAAGGTGTTAAACGCATTAACTGGGAAGTATTAGACTGGAATGAGCCTGCCATCGCTTTTTATGAAAAAAAAGGTGCTAAAGTTATGCGCGATTGGGATGTGGTACAATTAAATGAAGAAGGCATAAAAAATTACATTTCAAAAATTTAACATGCAAGTATTTAAGTTTGGTGGCGCTTCAGTAAAAGATTCAGAGGGCGTAAAAAACCTAGGCGCCATTTTACATAAATTTGGGTATAAAAATACGGTTGTTGTGGTGTCGGCCATGGGTAAAACCACCAATGCACTAGAACATGTTGTTAAAAATTATTTTGAAAACAAAACCGAGCTGCAAAGCGCGCTACAGGAAGTAAAAAAATTCCACAACCACATCCTTTTCGATTTATTTGATGATGAAAATCATGCTGTGTTTAAAAAAGTGGCCGCCCTTTTCGACGAATTGTCTGCTCTATTAAATGTAAACCGGTCGCCAGATTACAACTTTGTTTATGATCAAGTTGTTGGCTACGGCGAATTGGTTTCAACAACAATAATTAGCGAGCACTTAAAAAATATTGGGATAAACAATAATTGGATCGATGTACGAGAACTGATAAAAACCGATAATTTTTACAGGCAAGCCCATGTCGATTGGAATGCTACACAAAAGCTAACCAACTCAAAATTAAACAAGGCTACACTAACAATCACTCAAGGTTTTTTGGGTAGTGATGCCAATAATTTCACAACAACTCTGGGGCGCGAAGGCAGCGACTATACGGCTGCTATACTTGCATATTGCCTTAACGCGAAAATCGTTACCATTTGGAAAGATGTTCCCGGTGTGCTCAATGCCAATCCGCGTTATTTTGAAAACGCGCAATTACTCAACCATATTTCTTACCGCGAAGCGATAGAACTAGCTTTTTACGGCGCATCCGTAATTCACCCAAAAACCATACAACCGTTACAGCGCAAAGAAATTCCGCTTTTCGTAAAATCATTTTTAAACCCTGATAATCCAGGAACCCAAATTGGAAAAAATGTAACCTTACAACCTGATACGCCCTGTTTTATCGTTAAAAAAAACCAAGTATTGATTTCGCTCGCTTCATTAGATTTTTCCTTTATCGTCGAAGAGAACATTAGTGAAATTTTTGCCCTATTGCACCAACATAAAATGAAAGTGGACGTTATTCAAAACTCAGCCATTAGCTTTTCAGTGTGTTTCGATAACATTTACAATAATTTAGCTCCCCTTTTGCAACAACTAAAAGCAAAATTTAAAGTAACTTGTCACGAAAATGTTTCCCTTTTCACAATTAGACATTACAACCAGGCTGCGATAAATCAAATTGAAAACGGAAAAACCTTGTTATTAAAACAGTTAACACAAGAAACCATTCAAATAGTAACTAAATAAACTATTTAGTACATTTACACCCATGGGCAAACCAGAACAAATAGGGTTAGTATCTGCCAAAGAAGTGGCTAAAGTTATACAATTGAACAAGTATGGTTTTATTGGTACATTTATAGGATGGTTACTGATGAAGCTCCTAAAAATATCTACACTCAACAAAATTTATAAACGTAACAGGCACCTCAACGACTTGGCGTTTTTAAATGCTATTTTAGACGACTTTAAAATAAAATTTGAAATCCCTGAAGAAGACCTAAAACGACTACCGAAAGATGGGGCCTATTTAACCATATCAAACCATCCGCTGGGTGGTATTGATGGCATTTTGCTCTTAAAGCTCATGCTTGAGCAACGACAAGACTTTAAAATTATAGCCAATTTTTTACTGCACCGCATCGAGCCTTTAAAGCCTTTTATAATGCCCGTAAACCCTTTTGAAGACCGAAAAGATGCAAGATCAAGTATTGCCGGATTTAAAAATTCCATTCTTCATTTACGCGAGGGGCACCCATTGGGCATTTTCCCCGCCGGTGAAGTTTCAACCTATCGCGATGGGAAATTAGTAGTTGACCGCCCTTGGGAAGAAGCTGCCATAAAATTGATAAAAAAAGCTGAAGTCCCTGTCGTCCCTATTTATTTTCACGCCAAAAACAGTAAATTATTCTATAAGTTATCAAAAATTAGCGACACGTTCAGAACGGCTAAACTCCCATCTGAACTGCTTACCCAAAAACGGCGTACCATTAAAGTACGTATAGGAAGACCCATTTCTGTTGAAGACCAAAAATACCACACCGATTTTAAGGAATTCTCCGAATTTTTAAGGCGAAAAACATACATGCTCTCCAATGCGTTCGAGCATAAATCGAAAATATTAGATAGTTTTTCATCGTCTTTAAAAGCTTCAAAAGCGCCCAAAAATATAGTTACTCCCGTTGATGCCGCACTAATGGCCAGCGAAGTCGATGCCCTAAGGGCAGATGGCTCGCGACTATTGGAGAGTAAAAACTACGAAGTATTTTTGGCCGAGGCACAAAAAGTACCCAACATACTCCGTGAGATTGGCAGACTGCGTGAAATTACCTTTAGGGAAGTAGGCGAAGGCACCAACGAAGCGATTGATTTAGACAATTTCGACGAATATTATCACCACATGTTTTTGTGGGACAACGATAAGCAAGTTATGGTGGGCGCCTACCGTATGGGCTTGGGTTCGCAAATTTTTGATCGCTTTGGCATAAACGGCTTTTATCTACAAGACCTGTTTAGGTTCGATCCCGAACTTTATAAAATGATGAGCGAGTCTATTGAAATGGGGCGTGCTTTCATCATAAAAGCGTATCAACAAAAACCGATGCCCTTATTTTTACTTTGGAAAGGCATTGTGCACACTACCCTACGCTATCCCGAACACAACTATTTAATTGGTGGCGTGAGCATAAGCAATCAGTTTTCAAACTTCTCAAAATCGTTGATGATTGAGTTCATGAAATCACATTACTACGATCCTTACATAGCGCAGTACGTTCGCCCGAAAAAGGAATTTAAGGTAAAATTGAAAGATGCCGATAAAGATTTTGTTTTTGATGAAACCGAAGCCGATTTAAATAAATTCGATCGTATTATTGACGAAGTAGAACCTGGCGCATTACGCCTGCCCGTACTACTTAAAAAGTACATTAAACAAAATGCCAAATTGGTGGCTTTTAATGTAGACCCACTGTTCAACAACTCGGTTGATGGACTCATGTATATTAAAATTGCCGACTTGCCGGAAAGCACCGTACGCCCCGTTATGGAAGAATTCCAAGCGGAACTGGAGCGTAAGTTTAATGGTGAAAATAATAATTAGCTTTTAACAGGTATAACATAAATAAAAAGCCAAAAATTTTACTTTTTGGCTTTTTTTAAATATTTGTTTTATTACAACGCACTAAACCAATTCTGGAACTGTTCGCCCAGTACTGGTGTTGGTTTTTTTTCACCGCCTAATGCACCGATTAAACTCATAATCCATAGTACTAAAATCAACAGGTTTAAAATCCAGCCAATTACCGGGATAAACATAAACACCAAACCAAGTATTAGCAATCCGAGCATTTGCCTAATATAAAAAGAGCCCAACTCGGTTTTATCGTTATTATTCATAACCAAAGCAATAACCCAACCTATTAGGGTAATATGGGCAATAATGGCTACATTTTTACCATCACTTAACACCTTTTGGGCATCATCAGCAAAATCAGATGCTGCTTCTTTAGCACCGTCTGCTGCCTTTTTAGCTCCTTTTTTGGCATCGTCCAATGCCTCGTTCAGGTCATCGTTTAATTTTTTTTCGTCAGACATATTTTTATTTTTTGGTTAGTAAACTGATTATAAAGGTAGTAAAAATATTAATTGATTTTTCAGAAAGCTACTACCAATTCTTTACCGCATCAACTTCAGCAATCGACTTTTACCTGAACAACATAATTAATCCTCCTAGTGCAGTAACAATTAAAACAAACCGCCTGTAATTAAGGTTAGAAATAAGCCTTACTATTCTCGCTCCTAAGAAAAAACCAACAATAACAGTAGGAATAAGAACAGAATTAAGCACTAGTGTTTCTGGGGTTACAGTTTTCCATACCAAAATATGAAAAGGCAGTTTAAACACATTGATAATAAAAAACAACCAAGCTGCCGTACCAATAAATTCATTTTTAGGAAAGCGCATGGCTAAAAAATAGATATTAGAAATAGGTCCTGCTAAGTTACCTATCATGGTGGTAAAACCAGCCAAAAACCCCATAACAATACCAAACCACTTACTTTCTGGCACTTTGGGTGACGCTCGTCTTTCGGTATAAATCATGATGAGTACAGAAACAATAATAATTACTGCCATCATTCTTTTAAACAGAAGTTCAGACACATCGTTACCTACCCAAACGCCAACCAAAACCCCAACGATCATCCATGGAATAAGCTTTTTGATAATATCCCACTTTACATGACGAAAATAATAGGTTACCGCAAAAATATCGGCCGCTATAAGCATGGGCAACAAAACCCCTGTTGAAGCTTTTTCGCCAAATACAAAAGCCAAAATAACTACTATGATGATTCCAATTCCTTTAATACCCGATTTGGATAGGCCTAATAAAAAAACCGCAAAACCAATGGCTGCCCATTGCCATGCCGTTAACTGAAAAGATTGAAGGGTTTCTAAATAAGACAATAGCTGTATTTTTGAAAAACGAAATTACAAAAAAGCTTGGTCAACTGGTTCCCAAAGCTCTATTTTATTGCCATCTCTATCTAAAATCCAGCCAAATTTACCATACTCGTATTCTTCGATTTCGCCAACAATGGTTACGCCTTCTTCTCTTAATGTTTTTAACAATGCTTTGAGGTTTTCAACGCGGTAATTAACCATAAAGTCTTTTGTCGAAGGCTCGTAATATTTGGTATCCTCAGGAAAAACACTCCATTGTGTTGAGCAATCGTTGCCTTGTTTATCCTTCCACCAAAAGGTACAACCATAATCGTCTGTATTAAAGCCTAAATGCTTTTTGTACCATGCTTTAGTCGCTTCTGGATTGCTTGTTTTAAAAAACAATCCACCAATACCTGTTACGCGTTTTTTCATAATTTAATAGTTGGAAATTATACGTGTTGATCAATTAAAATAACATTTCCATCTGGGTCGAATAAAACAGTACTCGCTGGGCCAGTTGTACTTTCGTCTGCCTCTCTTTCTAATTTAAGATTATTGTTCTTTAAATGTTTCTGAATCGCCCTAACATCATCAAACGGCTCAACTGTATTCGCACTTTCATCCCAGCCCGGGTTAAACGTTATAATATTCTGTTCGAACATGCCCTGAAAAAGTCCAATAAGGGCATTACCGTTTTTCATGATAAGGTGATTTTGCTCTAAATCGCCCGCAAACTTTTCAAAACCCAAAGTTTCGTAGAATTTTTTTGAAGCCTTTATGTCTTTTACGCTCAAGCTTATTGAAAATGCTCCTAGTTTCATAATATTTGTGGTTTTGGTTATTTCTTCTTGATGTTAGCCTCGTAAACGGCAATCCATTCATCCGCTGAAAGTTTTGTACATAGTTCGGCAATTAAGTCATAGGGAATGTGGTCTACTTTTTTAAAACGGATACAACTTTTGCCCATATCCAATTTTCCTGTGCAGCGTTTTGGATATTCGTCTACAAACCAATCGTGAATTTCTGGTATTGCATAAATACCATTATGGTATAGGTTTATTGAGTTTTTTTGGGAAGCAAAACTCATAAAAGGCAAGGGTGCTTTTGGATTGCAATGGTATCCATCGGGATAAACCGAATGCGGCACATAAAACCCAATCATACCGTACTGTATGCCTTCCTCAAAACCTTTTGGCAAATGGGCATTGATAACTTGCCGTAGCTTTTTTAGAGCACTTTGGTGTTCTTTTGGAACTTGGCTTATGTAGTCTTCGGGCGAGCTGGCTTTATACTGCATGCTGTCAACTTTATAAATCTAAAGTTAACAAAATTTCGCTTTTATTTTATTGACTATTATTTGCGCCAGTTTTTCTTTGCTTTCAACTGTCCAGCCTGCCACATGCGGAGAGAGCAACACATTTTGGGCATTTATTAAATATTGAAAAGGTTCAGTAGCTTCAACTTCCCTTAACAAACCCTTTTCAACTGTACTTGAAGAATCGGCTGCCTTAAACAGGTTTTCAAACGAATCTTTTTCGTATTCCAAAACATCGAGTCCGGCACCCAAAATTTTACCAGATTGCAACGCAGCAACCAGATCTTTAGTAACAACACTTTTACCTCTTGCCGTATTAATAAACCAAAATGGTTTTTTAAACTGATTGATAAAATTAGCATCTACCATGTTTAGCGTTAGCGGTGTTTGTGGCGTATGTAAGCTCACTACATCTGCTTTTTCTTGAAACTCCTTTAAACCAACTTGCTTGGCATTGGCATCGCCAACATTATCTTTAATATCGTAGCATACTACTTCTACATCAAAGCCACGCAATTTTTTAGCAAAAGCCTTACCCATATAACCATAACCTATAATACCTACTGTTCGTCCATCGAGTTCTATACCTCGATTGTCTTCGCGCAACCATTGACCTTGCCGTACTTCGTTATCAGCCTTGTTTAATTTATTAAACAACGACAAAACCATTCCCAAAGCATGTTCACCTACTGCATTTCGATTACCTTCTGGCGCAGAGATTAAGAATACGTCTTTTTGCTCGGCATATTCGCAATCGATGTTTTCGAGGCCAGCCCCAACCCTTCCTATAAATTTCAGGTTCTTAGCAGCATCTAGAAATTGTTTGTCTATAGCAAAACGGCTTCTCAAAACTATGCCTTCATAATCTTCAATTTTAGCTTCTACTTCTGCCTTAGTAGATGTATAATCTTCGTCGTTTTTAAAGTTTAATTCGTTTAATTGGTCGATAAGTAACTGGTGGTTGGTATCGAGATGAAGAATTTTCATAATGAATCTTGTATTAGTCAAATGTAGATATAATGTAAAACTCAAACAAATGGAACGCATTTAAGTTTTAGTACGACAAAACATTTCACACTTAACCCGTTGAAATTAAACCAAAAAGAAATTAAACCAAAAAGAAATTAAAAAAAGATAAAGATTCTTTTAAGGACGGGTAAACCCTTTTAAATACCGAGAATCATTTTTGCAATCCAGAAGTAAATTAAAATTCCAAAAATATCGTTGCTAGTGGTTATAAAAGGCCCTGTTGCAATAGCTGGATCTATACCGCGTTTATCTAGAAAAAGTGGCACAAATGTACCTATAAGGCCAGCTACAATAATAACCGCAACTAGTGAAACTGAAATAGCGAATGCTGTATTCATTTCGCCTTTTGTAGCCCAAACAAAAAAGAAAAGAAATAAGGCTAGTATAAACCCATTTAATGCAGCGAGCAACATTTCTTTTATCAGCCTGCTGTTTACACTTCCCTTAACATCGTCATTGGCCAAACCCTGAACAATAATGGCACTAGACTGCACCCCAACGTTTCCGGCCATAGCCGCAATTAATGGTGTAAAAAAGAACAATACGGCATATTTACTAAACGCTTCCTGAAAGCCTTCCATGATTAAAAATGCCCCTACACCACCAACTAGCCCTAAAAACAGCCAAGGCAAACGCGCTTTGGTAAGTTGCAGAATACTATCATCGGCCTCAACATCGCCAGTAATACCTGCTGCCATTTGGTAATCTCTGTCGGCTTCTTCTTTTAAAACATCCACAATATCATCGATGGTGATTCGTCCTAAAAGCACTTTGTTGTCATCACTTTGAATAACGGGAATGGCTTCCAAATCGTATTTAGCCATGATTTTGGCTACTTCTTCAACATCTTCGTTTACGTTAACGTAATCAACATTTGATATGTATATGTCGGCAATTTTTTGGTCGTTTTTTGCGACTATTAAATCCTTTAGCGATAAGCGCCCAATGAGCCGTTCTTGTTTATCAACAACATAAATAGAGTGAACTCTGGTAACATCTTTTGCTTGTCCACGAATGCGACGTAAACATCCAGCTACCGTCCAAGTTTCGTAAACTTTTACAAGCTCTTTAGCCATTAAGCCCCCCGCTGTATCTTCGTCATAAGCCAACAACTCTTTAATTTCAGCCTTGTGTGCCTCATCTTCAATTTGGGAGATTACTTCTTGCCTGCGTTCTTCTGGCAGTTCGGCAATGATATCGGCGGCATCATCGGTATCGAGCTCTTCAACCTCATCAGCTATTTCTTTATCCGATAGGTTTTTTAAAACTTTTTCCCTGTTATCTTCATCCAATTCCATTAGAATATCGGAAGTTGTTTCAGAGTCTAAAAGCTTGATAACATACATGGCACCATCTAAGTCTAACTCATCCAGAATCTCGGCAATATCGGCATAATGAAATTCATCCATTAGCTTTTTTAATCCTTTATTGTCTTGATTTTCGATGAGCAGCTCAACTTGCTCTAAAAGCTGGTCTGTAAGCTGAAATTGTATGTTTTCTTTCTCTTCTGCCAAATGAAAAAAGTTTATGGGTTTAAATATCGTTTTCTATAAGTTGTGTAAGTGCAATAAATTGTTGAACACTCAATTGTTCGGGACGTTGGCCAAATATACTATTTGCTTTTAAATTATCTGATAAATTAAAGGTTTTTAAACTGTTACGGATGGTTTTTCTGCGCTGCTGGAAAGCCTGTTTTACAATTTTAAAAAAGAGCGTTTCATTGCACTGAAGGCTGTAATTTTGCTTTCTTACCAAGCGCAACACACCAGAATCGACCTTTGGTGGCGGGCTAAATACCGTGGGCGGCACCGTAAACAGATATTCGGCATCGTAAAATGCCTGAACCAAAACCGAAAGAATGCCGTATGTTTTACTCCCTTCTTTTTCGCAAATACGCTGGGCAACTTCTTTTTGAAACATACCCGAGAATTCGGGGATTTGGTTTCGCATTTCTAAAGCCTTAAATACAATTTGACTTGATATGTTATAAGGAAAATTTCCTATTATGGCGAAGGGTTCACCATGAAATACTTCATTTAAGTCGTACTTTAAAAAGTCTTTTTCAATAATTCTCGGGGCAAGGTTTAAATAATTGGCCTGCAAATACGCAACCGATTCAGTATCAATTTCTACAACATAGGTTGTGGTTTCTTTTTTTAAGAGGTATTTAGTGAGCACGCCCATACCCGGACCAATTTCCAAAACTTTTTTATAGCCTTGTAAACTTAGGGTGTCTGCAATTTTTTGAGCCACAGATTCGTCGGTTAAAAAATGCTGACCTAAATGTTTTTTAGCTCTTACATGATTTTGATTGGATTGGTTTGCCACGGGATATAACGATTTACAGCAGCAAAGATACAAAAGCACTTTAACTAACGTGCATCTGGTGCATATCCTAACCAAATAATGTTCCCTAAGAAACAGAAATGCAAAGTCAATTGAAAGATAAGCTAGTTTCTAACTTTGCGAGTTACCTAATCAAGCTATTTGAAATTTACTGTGTATTCATCAACTATTTGAAGTTCGGTACGAAAGGCCAGCATTTTATCGGCGAACTTTTTTAGGCCTTCGGTTCTCAATCTATCGGCATCTTCGCGGTAATAGGCATCCAAAGCTTCACGCGAATACGAACGGTATTGAATGGAATACGTTATGCCGCCCATGTCTTCTTCAACCAACACTTTCGTTAATGTGGCTTTTTCAAACTTCCCCGTGCCCAATACTTGTGGTATGTGTTTCTTTATCCATTTTAGCCACTCATCGTGAATGGTTTCGTCGATATTTACCGTAACGTTGTAGATGTACATAAATTAGCGTTTTTTGCAAATTTACCGCAGTTCTTTGTCAGCATCAAAATAAATTACCTTAAAATTGGCAATGCCGGCTTAAAGAATACCGATTTTTCTTTGTGGATTCTTAGCGTATTAATTACCGTTATAACAATATTATACCCATATAGAGTTCCTAAAACTATAATTATACTTAACCAGGGACTTGGAGATATAAATGTTAATAGTTTTCCCAAAAAACCACCTAACATCCCTGTAATAAAACAGATATAAAAAGAAAACAACAAAAGTGCCCAAGTAATTTGAAAGTTTAAAATTGATTTCCCTAGTCGATTAACCCCTTTTACTCTCTCTTTTTTAAGTATCCACAATGTTAAAGGAATGATGACGCCCAACAAAGGAAAAAACAAAAACCCCAAAGCAGACAAGCTCATCAATGTTAAATACCCTTTATCCTCTTGAACTTTCCAATCAACAATATCTTCATGAGTACAATTTAAGGCTTGCGACATTTTTTTTAAGGTATCGCCTCTTGGTACTGTTTCATTATTTTCAATTCTTTGGATTGTTCTTAAACTTAAACCTGAATTTTCGGCTAAATCTTCCTGAGATAATCCTTTTCTTCTTCTTAATTCTTTTACGCGCTTTGCTAAATTCGATTCACTCATTTTTATGGTTTTTATTTTTGAGTAAAATTAGTTAGCGCTTTAGCATTTTGATAGCGTCTTAAGCACGACATGTTTACGACAAAAATGTCAAAATCCAGTATTTTAAATACTTATCAAGGGTTTAAGTTTTCAAACTCGCCTAATTGATAAAATCACCCCGCAACGCTCTAAAACGTTTCCTGGCATCTACAAAATAAATACTATCGGCATGGTTAAAAACAATGTTTTCGTATAGTGTTTTTGCTTTTTCAGGTAGGTTCAACTGTTTTTCGAAAAGTTGCGCTAAATTAAAGAGTGCATCGTCTACCAAAATGCCATCGCGGTAATTTTCAATTAGCACTTCATAGTTTGCCTTGGCTTTTTCATATTCACGTTTTAATTCAAATAATTGGGCCTGTTTATAGAGTATCTGTGCTATTATTGGCTCTGTTTTGTGCGCATCTAAAATTTTATTGAGCAACGCTATGGCATCATCATTTCTGTTTTGAAAGGCCAATAAATCGGCTTTTGCATATTGTTTTAATGCGGTTTGTAACGAGTCTTCATACTTATTATCTGTAATCAACAATTTTAAGTCCAACGCATCATTGGCAATAAGTTGTGATGTTGACGACTTTAAGATTTTTAACTGAGCTTCAGCCCATTTAAAATCGCCTTTGTAGTAACTTGCTTTAGCCACCTTAAACCTTGCCTGTTGTGAAATGGTACTGTTTTTTAGGTTACGCTGAATTTGCGTGTAGTAGATCAAAGCTTTATTAAATTGTTCTTGGAGCACTAGAATGTCGCCAAGCTCTAATTTAACCTGTGCATTTTCCAACTGGTTTAGAGGCTGTTTTAAAACCCGTTCTAAAAATTGGGTTGCCTCATCGGTTTCGTTCATATAAAACGCTAAAAAATGTGCGTATGAAATTTGCAGGTTTAAGATTTCGGCATCATCACCAAAGCGCTCTAGCAGGTCTAAATACTTTTGCTTGATATCTTGATATTCTGCTTTGGTACTTTCATTAACTTGAATTTGAAGCAAACTGTAATGGGCCTTTAATTTGGTATCTGGGTTTTGGGCCGTTTCAACAATGTAATTATAAATCGCTTTTGCCACTTCGGTTTCATTTTCATCAACACAGATGGCTGCTAATTCTTCAATTCTATCTAAACCAGCAAGTTTTCGGTTGTAAATGCCCTTTTCTTGCACGAACGCTTTGTTAAATTCCTTTTGTTGTATAAACAGCCAACTTAACAGCTCGTTCCAAAGCACATCGGGTTGTTGCTGCATTTTTTTTAACAGCATTTTGCGAAAAAGCATATTGTTGTCGTTTTGCCCATCTTCGGTAATAAAATCGTTTATGGCGCGTTTTACATCACTTAAAACAATAGGGTTGGATTTAGCAAAATCTAAATAGCTATTAAACATTTTTTCAAGAATCCCTTGCTCGCCATAAATTTGGGCCAATTGTATATTAAAATTAAAATCGGGGTTTAAAACCATTGCCTTTTCGTAGGCCGTTGCGGCCTCTTTTAAAAGTGAATGATTTCTAAAACTTCTAGCTACAGAAAACACATTACTGGCTCTATCGTCAATAGTAGCCAAGGCTTTTTTATATAGTTCTTGTCCTTTTTCAATTTTATCTTGAAGCTGGTAATTGTATCCTAATTCCACTAAAAACGCAGGATATTCTAGGCGCTCCATAACATCCAAAAGAAACTTTTCGGCTTCGGAGTACTGCTCCAGTTCTTGATGCACCGCAACAATTTGGTTAATAAAATTAATGTTTAAAGGCGATTTAGAATACAGCTTTTTATACTCCAACAAGGCTTTTTCGTACTCGCCATTTTTAAAGTATTCTTTAGCTACCAAATCAGTTTGCGAAAACAGATTAGCCGAAACAAACAAAAATATGATTAGCAGATACCTCATTTGGTAAAGATAGTAAATGTGCCTTTTTTGTTTTGTTTGGGCGTGGTTTTTTTTATGAATTACGACAAGGCAAAAAAATGCCCGAATAAAATTCGGGCATAAACCAACCAAAAATAATGTTCTGTTAACTACTTGTTAATTAACTACTCGATTGGGGACAGTCTTAAATTTCGTGCATGGCACAAAACGACCAATTCAATCTTTTTTTGATTGCATCAAGATATAAAATAGAAAAACTTTATCCTTATTTGCTCACAATAGCTGTCGCTTTGACTTCAGATTTAAACAGTTCAAAATCTGGAGACAATACTTTTGTTGCGAAAAAAATTAGAGCAATTAATAGAACAATGCGTTTAACATTTTTCATAATCAGTAGGTTAATTAGATTTGGAACAACGAACTTGGAAAATAAATTCTAAAAAAACAAACGAATAGCAAAAAAATCGTTAATTAACATGTGTTTTTTGCATTTCATCGATTAATAGCGAAATTAAAATTTAAAAAAGTAAGATTTAACCTATAATATCAATATATATGCAAAGTGTTAATTTATAAAACAAACCACCTCTAACATGAAAAAATTCACCTCTTAGCTTATGCTATGATGACTTTAACAAGTTGTAGTATAAACAGAGAATCTGAACCAACAACAAACAGCATTGATTCTACAGATTACCTATACTATATTTCTGGAAAAATAGATGGAGAGCCTTTTATTTTTGGTCAAAAATTAGATGATTCTTCTCTAAAATATTCCAATATAATTGGAGGTAGCCTCTCAGGAATTTGTGCTTATGGCGACTCTTACGGAATTAACTATGAAGTTGGCGTATACCCTGGCTTTTCCGAAAACTTAGCTTCAATCAATTTTGAGTTTATACGACTTTATCTGTGCGGACAAACCCCAACCCAAGCAGAACAATTCAATTCGTTATTTCCTGTGAAAAGTTATACGATTGCGTCAAGTAATGATAATCTTAACGGCACAACAGGAGCTGTAGGAGCAACTTATAGCCCAAACGTTGGTGAGGATACTTATTACACCAGTTATGGTGGAGACCAAACAAACAGTTATTTTGAAATCACCTCATCTGTTGAAATGAATCAATACCTGTTGGAGGTTTTAGTTAATGTTGCACAAGAAATTGAAGGTAATTTTGCTATTACGCTTTATAATTACGACGACCCTTCGGATGTTATAACGATTACCGATGGTAAGTTTAAGCTGCAGCCTGCATTGCCTTAAACCTAATCAATAACCTTAAAACCAGTATAAGCCTGCAATACTTCAGGAATTTCAATACCATTTTCGGTTTGGTAATTTTCCAATATTCCTGCCAATACACGCGGCAAGGCAAGCGAACTACCATTTAAAGTATGGGCCAGTTCGTTTTTGCCGTCACTGTTTTTAAACCTTAATTTCAATCGGTTAGCCTGAAAGGTTTCAAAATTTGAAACTGAAGAAATTTCCAACCAGCGATCTTGTGCCGTTGAAAACACTTCAAAATCGTAAGTTAAGGCCGATGTAAAACCTAAATCGCCACCACAAAGCCTTAATATTCTGTAAGGCAATTTTAGTTCTTCTAAAATGGTTTTTACGTGAGCTACCATGCCATCTAATGCTTCGTACGATTTGCTTGGGTGCTCTATGCGCAAAATCTCAACTTTATCAAATTGGTGCAAACGGTTTAAGCCGCGAACGTGCGCCCCGTAACTTCCGGCCTCGCGACGGAAACATGGCGTATAACCTGTTATGCTAATGGGTAAATCGTTTTCGTTTAAAACTACATCCCTAAAAATGTTGGTTCCTGGCACTTCGGCCGTTGGAATTAGGTAAAGGTTATCTGCCGTAACATGGTACATTTGCCCCTCTTTGTCAGGCAACTGCCCAGTACCAAAACCAGAAGCTTCATTAACTAGATGTGGCAACTGGTACTCGGTGTAACCAGCAGCAGTGTTTTTATCTAAAAAATAGGCGATTAGAGCACGCTGTAGCCTGGCACCTTTTCCTTTGTAAACAGGAAAACCTGCACCGGTAATTTTATTACCCAACTCAAAATCTATGATGTCGTATTTTTTAGCCAGTTCCCAATGCGGTAAAGCTCCATTATGAAGTTTGGGCACCTCGCCAGATTTAAATACCTCTTCATTATCTTGGTCGGTACTCCCTTGTGGCACTATTTTATTAGGCACATTGGGTATTTTGTACAACAAGTCATTAAGCGCTTCGGCTTTTTGATTTAAAGCTTCGGTTAATTCTTTTGAAGCCTCTTTTAACTGACTCGTTTTCTCCTTTAAAACATTGGCCTTATTAACTTCACCAGACTTGTATAAGTTGCCTATTTCTTTTGAAAGCGTATTTGATTCGGCCAAAGTATTGTCCAGTTCGGTTTGAAGACGTCTTCTGTCCTCATCAAAAGTAAGCACATCGTTAATCATTTGGGCAGCGTCAATATTTCGTTTTGCTAACCGCTCAACTATTAAATCTTTGTTTTCTCTAATAAAGGCAACTTGTAACATGTAGTGAAAATTTAAGCGACAAATTTAAGGAATTACTTATTTATTTGCCCGGGTTTTGAAGGTAAAATCCAAGCACTGTGTTTAAATGGATACCAAGGTGAATTAGCCAAATCTATTTCTGGATTTATTAAAGGTTCAAATGGCTTGCCGTTAACACTTACTTTGCAATTTACATAAACCGCAATCGCTTTGCCTTTGGCCGCATATTCTTGCTTTAAGTGCTGGGCAAACTGCCATATAACATCGGGCTTTGTACTGGCCGCCCGCTTTTGTTTGGTCGTTAAGTAATCGTTTAAATTAACATACTCGCGTCTGTTGGTCTCCTTGTCTTCTATCCAATACGCAATTTGTGCGCCTTTGGTACGAAGCATCATACGCCACGACAGTCTGTGGCCTTCTTCGGTCCAAAGTACATTATCTTCAAAAAAATGATGCCTTAAAGGCAGGCCTATTTGCACTATAAAGTATATTGAAAAAACGCTTATCCACAAGCTTTTATACTTTGGAAGCACTACGGCTTGACCGTCATAAAACGGTTTTCTTTTTAAGAAAATCTTATGAATGGTTTTTGGTTCGAAAAAGAACAATGTAAAAGCCAACGCTAAATAGGGAAAAATCCCTATTTGAAACACCACAGAGTTAAATAAATGAAAAAATACAGATACCCAAAAGGCATATTTTCGAGTGGGCTTGTAAAGTAGCAACGGCACAATTAAGCCATCAAACACAATTCCACCATAGGTTAAAACATAATGCATCCATTTCTGCTGAAGCAAATTACCAATCAAAACATAGTGCTGCTTGGCTTCCATAAACAACTCCATGACGGTTGTGTTTAACCAATCTGGGTATAATTTCGCTAATGAAGCATAGGTATAAACAATAAAAAGTTGTAAAATAATGACCCAACGACACCATTGCGGCATATCAATACGTTCTATTTTCGGATTTAATTTAGCATCAATTGAAGCATATCTATTAGCGGGCAGAAAAACCATTAAACTACTAATCAACATAAGCAGATAGTAATGGTTGTTATATGACGATTTTTGCATCAAGTAAGTTGCCGACCACATCAACGTAAAACCTACAACACTGAGTCTATACTTATAACCCAGCATAATAAATAAACCGAAAACACCCATTACAGTATAGTAAATATACATACCGTTGCCAGGAAGTGGTTGTAACCACTCAAAACCAATAAATGAAAACGTAAATTTAGGAGTGACAAGTACATCTTTTACCCAACCTGTGAATATGGCACCTACCGATTCTAAAAAACACAACAGGCCAAATATAATCCTGAAAACTATTAATGCAGAATTATCAATGCATTTAAACAGCCAATTATTGAGCATTTTGTTTTGAAATATATTCCAGTGCCGTTTTTTTATCTATGGCTAGTTGTTCTTTTAAACCTTCAACCGATTCAAATTTCTTTTCGTCGCGGAGGCGTTGCAACAAGTCGACTTGAATTTTTTCACCATAAATATCTGCATCAAAATCAAAGAAGTTCACCTCAATGGTTTGATGGCTACCATTTACCGTTGGATTGGTTCCAATATTCATCATGCCATAAAAAAGACGACCATTTATTTTAGAGCTTACTATATATGCCCCTTTTTTCGGAATGAGCTTATAATCTTCCTCAATGTGGATATTAGCAGTTGGATAGTGGATTTGCTTACCCAAGCCCTTCCCTTTTGAAACAACACCGGTTAGCATAAAATTATATCCTAAATAAGCATTAGCCTTAGCAATATCGCCTTCCTTTAATGCTGTTCTTATTTTGGTGGAACTTACCGAAACATCGTTGATATCCTGAGCCGAAATCTCTTCAACTTGAAAACCATAAATCTCACCAAAGGCTTTCAAGTCGTTGATATCAGCATTTCTATTTCGTCCAAAACGATGGTCGTAACCTATAATCACCTTTTTAGCATTAAGCTTATCCACTAAAATTTGCTTCACAAAATCTTCTGCAGACAGCCTTGAAAACTCGTGGGTAAATGTCTTAATAATTAAATAATCCAACCCAAGTGCATTTAAAATCCCGTGGCGCTCATCAATGGTATTAATGAGTTTTATGTTCGAATCTTTTTGCAAAACCATGCGTGGATGTGGGAAAAAAGTAAGAATGACAGATTTTAACCCAAACGCTGCACCCGTTTTAATAAGGCGCTTTATTATTTTTTGATGCCCAATGTGCACCCCATCGAAAGTCCCGATAGTCACTACCGTTTCTTGGTTTTCTAAAGCATTTAAATTACTCTTCGTTTTCAAGCCGATTATTTTCTACAAAACTAGGTATAATAGATCTTAAAACAAACTGAAAGCTTTTACAGAAAACCAAAGTTGCTGTTTATTTTAGCAACCCATTACTTTTTCAAGGTAAATTTAAAGTTTATACTAAACTTATGGCTTAAACATGTTTTGGCTATTGAAAACAGCTTTTATTTTTTGCAATTCATATTAATACAAAGTATTTTTAGCCAGCTACAATGCACAAACAACAATTGCTATGAATCTTTTTACAAGAAATTTAACCGCTCTCGCCATACTGTTTTTATGTATTTCTACTAATGTGTTTTCCCAAAACCAACAAGGCTTGTGGACTAAAACACCTACCCTGACGGGAAAAAAGTTTGTTAGGAAAACAGAACCTTCAAAGGCTGGCTACTTTCAATTGGATATAGAAAAACTGAAAACAACTCTAACAAAAGCCCATAGAACCTCAACAAAGGATGCTTCCAATGTTTTAATAAACTTCCCAAACAGTTCGGGCGAGCTAGAAACGTTTAAAGTTGAAGAATCTTCAATTTTAGAACCCGATTTTCAAGCCAAACATCCAAACATAAGAACTTTTATTGGCCAAAACATTAATAACCACGCTTCGAGTATAGCTTTTAGCCTGACTACACGTGGCCTTCATGCTATGGTATTTTCAACTGAAAATGGTGTGCAGTTTATCGACCCCTATACAGAGAACAACACCTACATTGTTTACAACAAGGGAGATCTGCCCAACTTAAAAAAAGGTTTTGAATGTTATTTTGAAGAAACCATTAATACAGCAAAAAACACAACCAAAACCACAAAATCCTTTAAAAACGCCAATGATGGCATTTTAAGAACGTTTAGGCTGGCTTTAGCCTCTACTATTGAATATTCAGAGTTCCACTGGATGGCTGCTGGTTTATCACCAAGTGACAGCGAAGCTGATAAAAAAATTGAAGTTTTGAACGCTATGGTAACAACCATGACACGTGTTAATGCTATTTTTCAGCGCGATTTATCCATTAAAATGGTATTGATTGACAATACCGATATTATTTTTATTGACTCTGACAGTTTTGACAACAACGATGCCGAAATTTTAATTGACCAAAGCCAATCTGTTATAAACAGTACCATACTTCCAGAAAATTATGATATTGGCCATACATTTAGTACCGGCGGCGGCGGTTACGCCACATTAAATTCCCCATGTGTAGACGAGCAGAAAGCCATGGGTATTACGGGGTCATCTGTTCCTGTTGGCGATGCCTACGATATCGATTTTGTGGCTCACGAAATGGGACATCAATTTGGAGCTCCCCACACCTTTAACGGCAACACGGGAAGTTGTAGCGGTAACAGAAGTTCAAGCAATGCCTACGAACCGGGTAGTGGCTCAACAATTATGGCCTATGCTGGCTTATGCTCATCACAGAACGTGCAACTGAGCAGCGATGCCTATTTTCATCAAAAAAGTATTCAAATGATTTGGGACAACATAACCACAGGCCTGAGTACTTGCGCCACACAAACGGCCACAGGAAATTCAGCCCCCCTAGCAAACGCAGGGAACAATTACACCATTCCCATTTCAACAGCCTTCAAGCTTACCGGAAACTCAACCGACCCCGATGGCATAAGCACCCATACTTATACGTGGGAGCAATACGATTTGGGAGCGGCGGGAGCACCTGAAGAAAGCAATACTACAGGTCCATTATTTCGATCTTATGAAGGCACAAATAACAGCACAAGATATTTTCCTGATTTCCCTGATTACCTTACAACCAATGGCTCAACCGATTGGGAAAAACTGCCCTCGGTTAACAGAACCATGGAATTTGCTTTAACCGTAAGGGACAACGATGTTATTGGAACGAATGGTGGTGGACAAACCGATGTAGACTTTATGCAAATTACCGTAAATAGCACCGAACCTTTTACTGCAAACAATCCTGTTAATTGGGCACAAACCACAACACAAACCATAGAATGGAATGTTGGACAAACTGCAGATGCAGCCACTATAAATTGCCAGTTTGTAAATATTAAATTATCAACTGATAGTGGCAAAACCTTTCCTACAACCATAGTTTCAAACACAGCTAACGATGGTTCGTACACTTACACCGTGCCCGCAATTGCAGATACCAATACAGCACGTATATTAATTGAAGCTGCCGATAATATTTTTTACGACGTCTCTGATTTTGATTTTTCAATTTCAACAAATCCCGGCTTTTTTATTGTTGAACCAACTTTATCTCCAATTAGTTGTGGCGACAACAGTGCTACGTTTAATTTTGAATATGTTGCGGTAAATGGGTTTTCTGAAACTACCACATTCAGCGCTTCCGGTGTGCCAGGAGGTGCTACCGTTTCATTTTCGCCAACAAATTTGAGTAATTCCGGTACTGCAACCATGACCATAGGTAATTTAGACGATGTATCGCAAGGCAATTACAATATCGTTATTACTGGTACGGCCACAACACAAACCAAAAACGTTTATGTAGATTTTCCTTTTTTCAATTCCATTTGTATTGCATCAGGCAATCTCGATTATCAAACAAGTACTACACTTGTGCAATTTAATACCATTGATAATGCATCAGGCAAATCTGCTTATTCCGATTTTACAACAACTTCCACTACCGTAAACCGAAACAGTACATATGATCTAACGGTAAACGCCAACACCGACCCCAATGATGGTGCTTACGAAACCACTACCAAGGTTTGGATAGACTGGAACCAAAACTGTAGTTTTGACGACCCTGGAGAGGAATACGATTTAGGTGATGCCTTTAATGTAGCCGATGGCCCTACCAACAATTCACCACTATCAATTACGGTTCCTAATGATGCGATTTTAGGAAATACTATAATGCGCGTAGCTACAAAGTACAAAGATGATGGAGAACCAACTGCATGCGAAAATAATTTTGACGGCGAAATTGAAGATTACAAATTAAGCATTGAAGCCGCCTTGAGCATTAAAGCGTTTGACTTCGAAGATTTTCAAGTGTTTCCAAACCCTAATCGCGGTGAATTTACCATAAAATTACGAAGTACTTCTGCAAGCAAAATAGCGGTTGACCTTTTTGATGTTAGTGGACGAATTATTTATCATAAAACGTATAAAGAGGCGGGAGATTTTAGTGAAACCGTAAGGCTGAAGACTACCCAATCGGGTATCTACATTTTAAAAGTTAATGATGGCCTAATGCAATCGACAAAGAAAATAGTCATTGAATAAGGTTCCACTAAAAGTTACTTTTAACCTGTGCTTTATTTGCCGTTAAAAGCATTCATAGTATTATTGACACCGGCTAGAACAAAAGATTTAATCAGCTCTGAGGATTTCTCCAATCGCTCCCTCAACTGACTGGTTTCTTCGTCTGTCCATTCGCCCAAAACATAATCAATTTGTCGACCTTTACCAAATGCATCACTAATTCCGAACCTAAATCGGTTGTATTTTGTGGTATTTAATTTATGCTGAATATCCTTTAACCCATTATGGCCTCCGTCGCTGCCTTTAGTTTTTAATCGGATGCTTCCAAAGGGCAAGTTCAAATCGTCAGTAATCACTAAAAGGTTCTCCATTGGAATTTTTTCTTTGGTCATCCAATACACAACAGCTTTCCCACTTAAATTCATATAGGTACTGGGCTTTAAAAAAATAAAGGTTCGTCCTTTTAATTTATAGGTTGCCACATCACCCAATTTTTGGGTCTCAAAAGTCAAATCTTCTTGGCTCGCAAAATAATCTAACACTTTAAAACCTATGTTATGGCGTGTGTTTGCATACTTTTCACCAATATTACCCAAGCCCACTATCAAAAATTTTTTCATAACATCTCGTTCTTCTGAATGCGTTTTTTTCTTAAATAATTGCTTTAAAAATGCCCACATAGAAGTTCGTTGTTTTGTGCAAAAATAAAAAAGCATCCTAAATAATGTAGGATGCTTTTAACACTAATATTTTAAAGCAAAGGAAACACTCCTTTTTTTATAATTCTAACGCTTTTTTAACATCATTATCCATCAACAGTTCAATAGGGTTTTCTAGAGCTTCTTTAACGGCCACTAAGAATCCCACACTCTCCTTACCATCAATAATTCTATGGTCGTAAGATAGTGCAACATACATGATAGGACGAATTTCTACTTTTCCATCAATGGCTACAGGACGCTCAACGATATTATGCATACCTAAAATACCACTTTGCGGTGGATTAATGATTGGTGTAGATAACATACTGCCAAAAACACCTCCGTTGGTAATTGTAAAGGTACCACCGGTCATTTCATCAACTGTAATTTGACCATCTCTGGCACGAAGCGCTAAACGCTTTACTTCAGACTCTACACCTCTAAAGCTTAAATTCTCTGCATTTCGTATTACAGGCACCATTAGACCTTTTGGTCCGGAAACGGCAATACTGATATCGCAAAACTCATAGGTTAGCATTTCCTTTCCGTCAATCATCGAGTTTACTGCAGGGTACATTTCCAAAGCACGTACCACAGCTTTTGTAAAGAAACTCATAAACCCAAGGCTAACACCATGTTTAGACTTAAAGGTTTCTTTATATTCTGAACGCAATGCAAATATTGGCGACATATCAACCTCGTTAAAGGTGGTTAACATGGCCGTTGTATTTTTAGCCTCAACTAATCGCTCGGCTACCTTGCGGCGTAACATCGACATTTTAGTGCGAGACGTGCCTCTATTTCCACCAGTTGGTGTTCCCATAGAGGGTACTGCTTTAACAGCGTCGTCTTTAGTTACTCTTCCATCTTTTCCTGTTCCTTTAACTGAGGATGCTTCAATATCTTTCTCGGCCAAAATCTTTTTTGCGGCAGGACTGGCACTTCCTGTCGCATACGTTTTAGACTCTGGTGCAGATGCTTTTGAAGCTTCTTCTTTAGGAGCTTCTTCTTTCTTTTCTTCTTTTGGAGCCTCGTCGCCTTCTGGCTTCTCAGCATCCGTATCAATTAAGCAAACTACAGCGCCAACAGCAACCGCATCACCTTCTTCTGCTTTTAGGGTAATGGTACCACTAGCTTCAGCAGGCAACTCTAAAGTAGCCTTATCGCTATCTACCTCTGCTATAGCTTGGTCTTTTTCAACATAATCTCCATCTTCTACAAGCCATGTTGCTATTTCAACTTCCGTAATAGATTCCCCTGGCGAAGGAACTTTCATTTCTAAAATCATTCTTTATAATTTTAATGGTATCTTAAATTCTTTTTGTTTTTATTCAGTGATGTCAAAAACATCGTTTATAACACGTTTTTGCCTTCTCTTATCTCTGGTACTAGAACCTGGTGCCGGAACGGAACTATATGGTCTAGAACATACTTCCAATTTAACCAAGTCCATGCGTTGAGCCATATGCATCCACGCGCCCATATTTTTAGGTTCTTCTTGAGCCCAAACGTATTTTTCTACGTTGGCATAACGATTAATTACTTCTTGGATTTTACCTAAGTGAAGTGGAAACAGCTGTTCTATTCTAACTAAGGCAACATCATCTCTATTCAGTGATTCTCTTTCTTCCAATAGATCGTAATAGAATTTACCGGTACAGAACACTAGTTTTTTAACGTTTTTAGGTTCTATTGTATCGTCTATAACCTCTTGGAATTTTCCTGAAGCCAATTCGCTAATTGACGACACCGCTTTAGGATGACGCAATAAACTCTTTGGGGTAAATACGATTAGCGGTTTTCTGAAATCGCGTTTCATTTGACGACGTAACAGATGGAACATATTAGCTGGTGTCGTACAATCGGCAACCACCATATTGTCATTTCCGCATAATTGTAGGTAGCGTTCTATTCTAGCTGATGAATGCTCAGATCCTTGCCCTTCATATCCATGGGGCAAAAGTACAACAATACCGTTTTGTGATTTCCACTTGTCTTCGGCTGCCGATAAATATTGATCGAAAATAATCTGGGCACCGTTACTGAAATCTCCAAACTGCGCTTCCCAAATGGTTAATGTGTTTGGGTTTGCCATAGCATAACCATAGTCGAAACCTAAAACACCATACTCCGATAAAAAGGAATTGTAAATATACATTTCGCCTTTATTATCTGAATTAGTGTTTAAAAGATTAATACGCTCTTCAGATTTTTCGTCCCTTAAAATGGCATGACGGTGACTAAAGGTACCGCGCTCTACGTCTTGTCCTGATATACGCACGTTATAGCCTTCTTCCAACAAACTTCCATAGGCCAAAGTTTCGGCCATGCCCCAATCAAGGGTATCGGTTTCAAAAACCATTTTTGAACGCCCTTCTAAAATACGCTCAGCTTTTCTTAAAAACTTAACGCCTTCTGGAACTGTAGAGACAATTTTTGAAATATGCTTTAGCTTTTCTTCAGCATAGCCCGTTTCCATTGATTCTAGCATCGCCTCGATACCTCTACGTTCAAAACCTTCCCAACGCGCTGGCATAAACTCTCTTACCTTAGATGAATCGGCCTCTTTCGATTTGGCATATTCTGACTCTAAAGTATCTTTAAACTCATCTACCATATTGGTTACATAGGCTTTATCAACTGTATTTTCGGCGATAAGCTTCTCAGAGTATATTTTAAACGGATTAGGATGTTTAGCTATTTCTTTGTAAAGTTTAGGTTGTGTAAACCTAGGTTCATCACCTTCGTTGTGACCATATTTTCTGTATCCTAATAAGTCGATATAAACATCTTTCTTGTATCGCATTCTGTACTCTAAGGCCAATTCAACAGCATGAACCACGGCTTCAGCATCATCAGCATTAACGTGCATCACCGGTGAAAGGGTAACTTTGGCCACATCGGTACAATAAGTACTGGAACGTGCATCCAAATAATTGGTTGTAAATCCTATTTGGTTATTAACAACAATATGAACCGTACCTCCTGTTTTATAACCATTTAGTTGGCTCATTTGTGCTACTTCATAAGCCACGCCTTGCCCCGCAATGGCAGCGTCGCCGTGCACAATTATGGGGATTATTTTAGAATCGTCTCCGTCATAGTCATTGTCAATCTTAGCTCTGGTAATTCCTTCTGCCACTGGAGCAACAGTTTCAAGATGGGATGGGTTAGGCACCAAATTCATTTTGATAGTTTTCCCATTTTGATAGGTTTTATCTAGCGTTAAACCTAAGTGATATTTTACGTCGCCATCAATATTTTCATCTTCGAAATCTTTTCCATCAAATTCGTTAAACAACTCGTTTAAAGGTTTTCTGAAAATATTAACCAATGTACTCAACCGACCACGGTGGGCCATACCTAAAACGCACTCTTTGACGTCAAATTTTTCAACGGCATAGAATAGAACGTTACTTATAGCTGGTATTAAAGACTCACCTCCCTCTAACGAAAACCGCTTTTGCCCAACATATTTTGTTTGCAAAAAGTTTTCAAAAGTTACGGCTTGGTTTATTTTGGATAAAATATATTTCTTCTTTTCGACCGAAAAATTGGGTTGATTATCATTGGAGTTCAAATTGCCCTGCCACCAAGAAATCACCTCTGGGTTACGCAAATACATATACTCCACACCAATAGAACTACAGTAAATTCGCTTTAAGTGAACAATAATTTGTCGAAGTGTTTGAGCGCCAATCCCTAAAATTTCACCGGCATTAAAAACCGTATCTAAATCGTTTTCGGAAAGACCAAAATTTTCAATGTCTAGAGTTGGGGAATACGTTCTTCTATCACGTACAGGATTGGTTTTGGTAAACAAATGGCCACGCATTCTGTAGCCGTCAATTAATTTAATAACCTGAAATTCCTTTTGGAGGTATTCAGGCATTTGAGCAGACACACCATCTACTATCTCGCCATCCATTCCATAATTTTCACTACCAAAATCGTAACCTTGAAAGAAGGCTCTCCAACTTGGCTCTATTGCATCTGGATTTTGAAGGTACTGCTCGTATAAATCTGCAAAAAATGCTGTATGTGCTGCGTTTAAAAACGAAAATTTATCCATTGTTTCTTTTAATCCCGTGTAGGTTAGTCAAAATATTTTTCAAAAATACAACTTTTAGTAAAATTAGATGTTCGTTTAACTATATTTATAGCATTGAACCCTTTGAAATTAATATGCCATAATTATCTGTTAATTTTTTAATGATTTTTCACTGATATGAACGTATTACTCACAATCAATAAAAAAACATTCTTTATTTTAATCATTTTCCTGACTACTACAACTCATATTTCGGCTCAAAAAAGCTATTCTACTTTTTGGAATCAGGTTCGCTTTGGTGGTGGCTTAGGTTTAAATTTTGGTGACAATTATTTTAGCGCCACTATTGCACCGAGTGCCATTTATGAATTCAACAAGCATATTGCAACAGGCCTAGGTTTAAATGCCACATTCAACAATCAAAAAGGCCATTTTAAAACTACCATTTTAGGCGGCAGCCTTATTGCTTTGGGTAATATTTTTCAAACTTTTCAGCTATCAGCAGAATATGAACACCTTCATGTAAACAGAAGGTATAATGTAAATTTAGGTATTCCTGACGACCGCTATTGGTCCCCTGCCCTGTTTCTTGGCGCTGGGTACAGAAGCCGTAATGTTACCTTTGGAATTAGGTATGACATTCTATATGATCACACCAAAAGCATTTATGCCGATTCTTGGATGCCTTTTGTGAGACTTTATTTTTAATCTGTAACATTTGGGCAAACAAGCCTTAAACACCTCAAATCTTAAGACAAAACCTAAAAAGGACATTTTTATCTTAAATATGACTTTTATCATATTATCCTTCATAGTCTCCATGTATTTTTGTTGTACTAAACCAATATTACATGAAGACAATATTAAAATCAACAATCATTTTACTAGCTGCAATGCTAATAAGTTGTGGCGGGAAAGAGGAAAAAAAGAAAAAAGGGTTTTCATACGAAAAACCCAAAACAACGGAGCAAACAACTAAAAAAGCCGAGTCTGTTCCTGCCTCCAAACAAATAGACCTTAGCAATATAGGTGTTGGGCCTATTACCTCGCTTTCCTTAGACCCAGAAATAAATCAAGAAATGGCAGCTCAGGGCGCCGATGTGTTTAAAAAAATGTGCACAGCCTGCCACCGACCCGATAAAAAATTTATTGGACCCGCTCCAACCGGTGTTTTAGAGCGACGTTCTCCGGAATGGGTCATGAATATGATTTTAAATCCGGAAGAAATGGTGCAAAAAGACCCCTTGGCCAAAGCCCTGTTAATTGAGTTTAACGGCTCCCCAATGGCCAATCAAAACTTAAGTGAAGAAGATGCCAGAGCCGTATTAGAATACTTCAGAACCCTAAAATAAAGAAAACATGAAGCCAATTAAACAATTTATGTTCATGCTACTTTACACAACCTTCATTCTAGGTTTTACTCTTGTAGCATGCAACAATCAGTCAAAAAACAACACCACCGAAACAAAAGAAAGTGAGACAACTACAACACAACAATCTGGTCAAGCTTTTATTACTGATGATGAGGCTACACCTAACTGTTTACAAATAGCCATTAATTCCCCAAACCACAAAACGCTTGTTGCTGCTGTTAAAGCCGCTCAAGTTGAAAACGCTTTGGTAAATGTTGGCCCTTTAACCGTTTTTGCACCAACAGACAAAGCTTTTGCCGCATTACCAGAAGGCACCGTTGAGAATTTAGTGAAACCTGAAAACAAGTCTACTCTGGCCGATATTCTAAAATACCACGTTACTCCGGGCAATTTAAGCGCCACTATTTTAACTAAGCTTCCAAAACTAGGACAGGCAAATAACCAATATGTTCAAGTTGAGGTGGTTGACGGAAAACCTATTATTGGAGGCGCCAACATCATTGCTTCGGTAAAAGCCGGTAACGGTATTGTTCACGTTATAGACAAAGTACTTTTACCGCCTTCAAAAGACAATAATTCTAACTAAATACAAAACAATGAAAACAATATTAAAATCAACTATTGCACTGTTTGCCATTCTTGCGGCTTTTACCAGTTGTAATAATTCGGGCAAATCTTCTGGAAAATCCGGAGCCCTAGCTGGCAATGTTGCCGAAAAAGTTTACGTTGCTCCCGGTGAGCACGATGAGTTTTACGCCTTTATCTCTGGCGGGTTTAGCGGACAGCTGTCTGTTTACGGATTACCATCCGGTCGCTTATTTAAAGTTATACCTGTGTTTTCGCAAGATGCCGAAAAAGCTTATGGCTATAACGAAGAAACAAAACCTATGCTTAACACCTCGCACGGTTTTGTACCATGGGACGATGCCCACCACCCAGACATTTCACAAACAAATGGGGTGATTGATGGTCGCTGGGTTTTTATTAATGGAAATAACACCCCTCGCATTGCTAAAGTAGATTTGTCAACTTTTGAAACCACCGAAATTATTGAAGTCCCCAACAGTGCGGGTAATCACAGTTCTTCATTTGTTACAGAAAACACAGAATATGTAGTTGCCGGAACTCGTTTTTCAGTGCCAATTCCACAGAAAGACATGCCCATTAAAGACTACAAAGGTAACTTTAAAGGGTCTTTAACCTTTATTTCTGTTGAACCAGAACATGGGCACATGGACATCAAGTTCCAATTAATCATGCCTGGTTTTGATTACGATTTATCACATCCCGGTAGAGGTAAATCACACGGCTGGTTTTTCTTCACTACGTACAACTCTGAGGAAGCTAACACATTACTAGAGGTTAATGCGTCTCAAAACGACAAAGACTTTATTGCTGCCGTTAACTGGAAAAAAATAGAAGAATACGTAAACAATGGTGGCGGTACTATGATGCCCGCTAATTATGCCCATAACGTTTACGACGAATCAACTCATAGCGCAACCTCAACCATGAAAAAAGAGGTTTTAACGGTTAACCCGTTAGAGGTACCTGGTGCAGTATTTTTGTTGCCAACACCTAAATCACCTCACGGCTGTGATGTTGACCCTTCTGGCGAGTACATTGTTGGTAACGGTAAACTTTCTGCAAACCTTACAGTACATTCATTTACCAAAATGCTAGATGCCATTGAAAACGAAAAATTTGCTGGCGATGCTTATGGTATTCCTATTTTAAACTTTGATGATGTTTTAGCCGGTTCAGTTGAGCAACCTGGATTGGGTCCCTTACATACCGAATTTGATGGTAAAGGCAATGCCTACACCACATTCTTTATTTCTTCTGAAGTTGTAAAATGGAAACTTGGTACATGGGAAGTGGTAGACAGGCAGCCTTGCTACTATTCTGTGGGGCACTTAATGATTCCTGGTGGTAATTCACAAAAACCTTGGGGCAAATATGTTGTAGCTATGAATAAAATCACAAAAGACCGCTATTTGCCAACAGGCCCAGAGGTAACACAATCGGCTCAGCTCTATGATATTTCGGGCGACAAGATGGAGCTCCTGTTAGACTTCCCAACCATTGGCGAACCCCATTACGCTGCTGGTTGCCCTGCAGATTTAATAAAACCACGTTCTAAAAAGATTTTTAACCTAGAAGACAATCAACATCCTTTTGCAACAAAAAATGAGGCCGATACAAAAGTGGTTCGCGATGGAAAAACAGTTCATGTTTACATGACTATGATTCGCAGTCATTTTTCTCCAGATAATATTGAAGGTATTAAAGTGGGCGACCGCGTTTACTTTCATGTTACCAATTTAGAACAAGATTACGATGTACCTCACGGTATTAGCATGATTGGCGCTAACACATCTGAGCTGTTAATTATGCCAGGGCAAACCGAAACCTTTGTTTGGGAACCCAAACAAGAAGGCGTATGGCCGTTTTATTGTACCGATTTCTGTTCTGCTTTGCACCAAGAAATGCAAGGTTATGTTCGCGTTTCGGCAACGAATGCCAAAACACCACTAAAATGGTCGTTGGGTGAGAATATTGAGTAATTAAAAATCAGGAGAGTTTTATTTTAGTGTTTATTCTCCTAAAGAAGGCGAGAGTTGATTTTTTTCGCTCTCGCCTTTATTCTAAAAAACACAATGCCTCTTAAAAAAGAAAACCTATTAATTTAAGATTCCAACAAGATGAAAAAGTCAAACATTATCATGCTAATTGCAGCCATTTTACCGCTTGGGCTATTTTTATTTCCGCTTTGGAAAATTACACTTGAGGCGCCGCAATATCCAACACCTTTGGGCATGTATATCCACATTAACGACTTTTCTGATGCACACCCCCACGATATTAAAAACATAAACTTGATGAACCATTATGTGGGCATGAAATACATTCCAGAAGCTATACCTGAATTTAAAATTTTTCCTTTAGGAATACTTATTACAAGCATTATAGGGTTAATAATTGCTTTTAAAGGAAATTATAAATGGTTTTTATTTTGGTTTGTTTTGATGATGGTTTTAAGTACTGCCGGTTTATATGATTTTTATTTATGGGAACACGATTACGGCCATAATTTAGACCCCAAGGCCATTATGAAGTTTACAAACCCAGACGGCTCTGTCATGGGATTCCAACCACCTTTGTTTGGCAGTAAAGACATCTTGAACTTTAGAGCGCACTCGTACCCTAGATTGGGCGCACTTTTTTTAGGCGCCGGGATGGCATGTGCCTTTATCGCTTATTCAATGGGTAAAAAAGCACAAAAAAAACGCTTAAATCTAGCAAACTAAAAAACACTAAAAATGAAAACACTAAAATTACTTTGCTTAATAGCATTTCCATACATCTTATTGAACTGTAACGCAAAACCGCAAGCCATCGACTATGGAAATGACGGCTGCCACTTTTGCAAAATGACCATTGTTGACAAACTCCATGCTGCTGAAATTGTTACAAAAAAAGGAAAAGTTTACAAGTTTGATGCCACCGAGTGCATGATAAATTTCATGAAAACATTCAACAACCAAAACATTAAACTATACCTGTCCAACAATTACAAAGCTCCAGGAGACTTAATAGATGCAACCCAAGCCACTTTTTTAATAAGTGAAAATATACCAAGCCCTATGGGAGCTTTCCTATCAGCTTTCAAAACCAAAGCTGATGCTGAAAACGCACAACTTGAAAAAGGCGGCAAATTATTTTCATGGGAAGCCTTGATTGAGCATTTAAAATAGCTGGATATAAAATCGAAAAATCTATTTTTACGGGATTCCTGTGCTTTTTTTAATTTCCTAAAGCACTCTAAAACCACTCGTTTATCATATTTAATCATTACAATAGAGCCTGCGTTATTTGTATTTGTTAGTTTTAGAACCCAGCCGGGAAGATCACTATAACAATGAAAACATTATTGCCCATATTAATCCTTTTTTTGAGTTGTCTTGAAGCTACTGGCAAAACCATTTCGGTTTGCAATACGTGTGCGGTGTCTTCATTACAAAGTGCAATCGTTACCGCAAAAGATTACGATACTATTTTGGTTAAAAAAGGTAACTATAAAGCCTACAATATTGTAATTGATAAGCCCCTAACCATTATTGGCAAAAACTACCCAGTAATTGATGGTGAAAATAAAGGCGAGATCATTACTGTTGTTTCAGACGGTGTTACCGTTGATGGCTTATTCATAAAAAACGTGGGCACCAGCTATACTGAAGATTATGCCGCTATTCGAGTTAAGAACAGCAAAAATTTTATTATTAAAAACTTGGTGTTAGAAAAGTTGTTTTTTGGCATTTATCTTGAAAAAGCCAAAAACGGTAAAGTGTTCCATAACAAAATAATTGGCGATGCTGTACAGGAATACAACTCCGGGAACGGTATTCAGCTTTGGTATTGTAACAATATACAAATTGAAAACAACATTGTACAAGGCGTACGTGATGGTATTTATTTAGAGTTTTCACACAACTGCCACATTCAAAACAATATTAGCACTAAAAATTTACGCTACGGACTTCATTTTATGTTTTCAAACAACGACACCTACCAAAACAACACCTTCGAAAACAATGGTGCTGGCGTTGCCGTAATGTTTTCAAAAAAAATAAAAATGCTTGATAATACGTTTAAAGAAAATTGGGGAACTGCCTCTTACGGTTTGCTCTTAAAAGAAATAAACGATGCTGAAATAACAGGCAATACCTTTAATGAAAATACCATAGGCATTAATGTTGAAGGTTCTAACAGGATCAATTATTCGCAGAACAACTTTATCAATAACGGATGGGCCGTTAAAGTTAGAGGAGCGTGTTACTCCAATCGATTTTTTAAAAACAATTTTCTTTATAACTCTTTTGACGTTTCATATAACAGTAAGATTAACGACAATACTTTCGACCAAAATTATTGGAGCAATTATACCGGTTACGATTTGGACAAAAATGGCATTGGAGATATACCCTACAGACCAGTAAAACTGTTTTCTTACGTGGTAAACCGAACACCAGAAACCATCATCTTGCTTAGAAGTCTGTTTATTGATATCATCGATTTTTCTGAAAAAGTTTCACCAGTTTTCACACCCGATAATTTAATGGACAACAACCCTTCAATTAAAAGAATATCATGGTAAGCATTCAAAACCTACATAAAAAATTTGGCAAAAACATTGTTTTGAACGGAGTGAATCTTGACATTGAAAAAGGCGGTATTTTTGCAGTACTTGGTCCCAACGGTTCAGGAAAAACCACTCTAATTAAATCTATTTTAGGAATGGTTATCCCCAACAACGGGCACATTACCGTTTTGGAAGAAAACATTAAAAACAATTCACGTTACAGGCATAAAATTGATTATTTACCGCAAATCGCCAATTTTCCCAACAACCTTAAAGTTAGCGAATTGATAACCATGATCAAGGATTTACGAGGTCAAACCGATAAAGACAAACAACTTATTGAACTTTTTAAACTTGAACCTTTTCTAGACAAAAAATTAGGAAACCTGTCCGGTGGCACCAAGCAGAAAGTAAACTTGGTATTAACATTTATGTTTAACAGTCCGCTTATTATTCTTGACGAACCCACAACAGGATTAGACCCTATTTCATTAATCCGGTTAAAAACCTTAATTCAAGCTGAAAAAGAAAAAGGCAAAACCATATTAATCACCTCTCACATTATGAGTTTTGTTGAAGAAATATCGGATGAAATTGTGTTTTTATTGGATGGCAAAATATACTTTAAAGGATCGATATCAAAATTAAAAACACAGACCCATCAACCCGATTTCGAACATGCTATTGCATCAATATTAACCCACAACCATGTTTAAGATATTAAAATACAGTTTTTACGATTTAATGCGCAGCCGTTGGAGTTACGTGTACTTTGCTTTTTATTTGTTGCTAAGCATTGTGCTGCTATTTCTAAACAACGACCTCTCTAAAGCTGTCATAACATTAATGAACGTTATTATTGTTCTTGTTCCGTTAATAGGAACAGTTTTTGGGGTGATGTACTATTATAACTCCAAAGAATTCACCGAATTGTTATTGGCACAACCCTTAAACAGAACATCAATATTTTTGGGTCAATATTTGGGCGTGGCCATTTCGTTATCAATGAGTTTAATATTAGGGCTTGGTATTCCATTTATATTTTACGGTTTATTTAAAAGTAATGCTATTTGGGATTTTTCGCTATTGCTCATTACAGGCACTTTTTTAACCTTTATTTTTTCTGCTTTAGCTTTTAACATAGCCCTTTCAAACGAAAATAAAATAAAGGGTTTTGGCTTTGCCATACTCCTGTGGCTGTTTTTAGCCATTATTTACGACGGTATATTTTTAATGTCGCTCATTCTGTTTGAAGATTACCCCTTAGACAAGCTATCGCTATTCGGCACGATGCTAAATCCTATCGATTTATCACGCACCCTCATTCTTTTAAAACTTGATATCTCTGCGCTTCTGGGCTATACTGGTGCAGTGTTTAAAAAATTCTTTGGCACCGACCTAGGGCTCATTGTATCGTTTATCATGTTAACCGCTTGGGTAATTTTGCCCGTACTTCGTATTGCCCTTAAATCGAAAAAGAAGGATTTTTAAAATTAGACCCAAAATTCATCGTCTAAGTTATCTACAAAGGCTTCTTCGTGGTGTAAAGTTTCAATGGTAGCCAACTGCTGTTCTGTAGCTACCTTTTGAATTTCTGGAAACAACACACGCTCTTCAAACCTAATATGCTGTTCTAGCTCCTCCTCTATTTTGTTCAGTGTTTTTAAGTCTTCAACATCTAAGTTAAAAAGGCGACCCAATCTTTTATGGTCGGCCAAGGCACGCTTCACGAGTTTGTTCTGTTTACCTAAAATGGTAAAGATGTGAGCCTCTTCCATTTCAAAATGTGGAATAAGGTGCGTTTTGTAGAACCAATTAGCATATACTTTTATACGTTTTGGCTCAATATTTTTCTTTAGTCCCATTCTTATTTTCCAAGATAGCAACAAGCCTTGGTGGTGTTCTCTACTTAGAGGCTGTAGTGCTTTGTGCCGTTTTAGTGGTTTATGTTCCATTTGAATTCTTTTTTAAAATATTAATTAAAACGCCTGCTATTCCCATTGGCAAAAATAAGCTGGAGATAAAAAGCAGTAAAAAATAATGCGGCAAAACCGCTTTTGCAAAATAGAGCATCGCACCTTGAAGCATCAATATGAGTTCTGTAAGCACGAAGCCCAAAACAAACACCCAAATACTTATGTGCAATAGCCTATTGAAGCGAAGCAAACAATTTTCTAAAATAAAACCGAACAAAAACCCTGTAATGACGCCAAGCATAAGCAAGTGAATAAACCCAACGACTAAATTACGCTGTTGGTAGGCTGCCTCGGCCATTTCTGGAATGAGCGAAAGTGATTGCAAACTCACTTTAATTGCAAACCCAACCACAGCAAAACTAAATATTAAGGCCATAAGCTTTTGACGTTCTTTTAAAAACAGAACCAAAAGAGGTTTTACAAGCTTAACAAATAAAAACAACATCCATAATTGCAATAAAACCCCCAACGCATTCATCCAGTAAAAAATTTTAAGCGGAACAAACCAATATATCGGCAACGCAAAAGTAAATACAACTGAAACCAACAGTAGCGTGTAAAACAAAGTAAAGGTTCTTGTTTTTTCAACCTTCAACTTATAAAAAAGTAAAGCTAAAACAGCTATTAAAAACCAACCATTAAACTGAAAATGCAAAAAGAACTGAATGGCTATTTGATAAAAAGCCGATGCTGGCCCTTGCATAGAAACTGCCGGTCCCAAACACCATACGCCAAAAGTTGATAACAGCATGAATACCAACGAGGCTTTAAACAATTTTTGAACCGTTGGTGATTTTATTTTTTGATGTTTCCAGATTAAAAACACAAAATAATAACTACAAAAAATATGTAAAGTGGAAAACAAAATGGAAATAGCCGCATAGCCCTGCAGCGGAAAACTTAACATCATACCTACAACAGCCAACTGGGTAAGCCAAAACAACCGCATAAATACGGGCTTCTTTTCGGGCACGAAATAATGCACAAAAAGCACATAAATCATTAAATACACCCAACCCAACATGGCAACATGCGAATGGGCATGTGTTAAAAACCGATAGTTGAAATTTAATTCGCCAATAAACGCATAGCGCAACACGAGCCCCATTAAGGCTGCTATTAAAAAATTAACCAAACAAGTTGCAACAAGGTTTTTAGGCATTATTTTTTGTTTTACAACCACTAAGCAAATGTTTTATAAACTACTAAATTAAAAATTCCAGAAGCGTTGCCCCTTCTGGAATTCTAAAAAATAAAACTAGATGTTTTAGTTGCTATGCTTCAGGTTGCTGTCTTGTAAACTGCTGTTCTAGTTTTACAGCTTTAGGGAATAAAATATTATTTTCGAGATGAATGTGCAGGTGCAGGTCTTTTTCAAACTCATCCAACATAGCAAAGGTTACCCGATAGGTATTACAAGCATCGGCTGGCGGATTGTAGTTATTGGTTAACTCTGCAATCTTTCTAAACCGTTCACCTTCGTTGTCATGCTCTTCCATCATTGTGGCAATAGGGTTCTCAACGGTACCGAAATGCGGTGCTTCAACACCACTTTGGTTGGCAATGGCCGACACCATTTTCTTCACAAAAGGAAAAAGAATGAGTTCTTCCTTTTTCATATGGCTGGCCAACTCCCCTGCCGAAGCTGTAAAAAGTTTATTGATTTCTAGCAACTCAGGGTGACGCTCGCCATGCACTCGGCATAGTTTATCTAAAAACTGTCGTAAAACCGGCACTTTTTCCTCAACGTATCTATGGTGCTTTTTTTCAATATAATCGACCAACAAATCCATTGGCCACGATTTGTAATCAATAGACTCACTGGTTTTAGTATTCAACACGGCATCGAGTTCATTCAATAACGCAATGGCATCAATATCTTTTTTATTACAAACGTCCTCAATAGTTTTGTGTCCACCGCAACAAAAATCTATACCGTAATTGCTAAAAATCGCTGCTGTTCTGTAATCGTCTGCTACAAATTGCCCTATTTGTTTTTGGGCATTGTTACTTAATATTTCCATAGTATTATTAATTTCGGATAATTTTATCCTATTTATAGTTAAAAAATTTTTAAATCCTTAAAAATGATGTTCCAGATTTTATGTTTAGTGCCAGTTCTTCCAGAGTAGTGTTTTCTAACATAAAGGCGAGCTCTCCCCTTATGCCCTTAAACTTATCATGTACCGGACAAGGGTGATTTTCATCACATTTTTCCAAACCCAAACCGCAGCCTTTGTATATGGCGTCACCGTCTATAGCGTTTACAACCTGCGCAAGTTTAATCGCCCCAATTTTATCCTTATCGATTTCAAAACCGCCATGCGCACCTTTTATAGAATTTATAACATTGTTGCGCACTAGTGCCTGTAAAATTTTGGCAGTAAAAGCTTGCGGAGAATTAATTTCTTTTGATATTTCTTTTGGGCTTACACGTTCACCTTCGTACGATTTAGTCGCAATAAAAATAGTAGCCTTTATGCCGTATTCACAAGCTTTTGAAAACATATAATCGTTTATTTCAACACAAAATTATGAAGAAATTTTAAATAAGACAAAATTATCCTTATTAATATTTGCTTTTCAACCAAACTTTTTGCCACTCCCGTTTTAAAATTAGAAACGATACGTCTTCTGAAAGTTTGACCAAATCATCACCATCTAAGGCTCTAACAGCTGTTTCAGAAACATCAACAATGTAAAGCAGGTTGAGGTATTCTGTAAATTTTTCCTGAATAAGTCTATAAACAGCTTCATGAAGCAACAATTTTAAACTTGAGGGCAAAATATCTTCGTGAAAATCTAAATCTACATTGGCCAGAAGAAAATCTTTGTTAAGCTGTTGTATTAATTTTTTGTAGAGTTTAAGTCGATTGGCTTCAGCAATCAAATCATTAAAAGTGGCTGGCAATTGCATCTAAACGGTTCTATTCATTAAATTATTTCCAAAAGCCCTTAAAATTACTTTTCTATCTTCTGCTATATCAAGAACATCCAACACCGAAAAGGCTTTTTTGGTATAATCAGCAATGGCCGTTTTTGTTGCCTCTGCTGAACCTGATGCTAAAAAGTGCTGTTTAACCGTTTGTATTTTTGTTGTAACGTCTTCTGGATTTGTGCAAAACAATTGTGTCAACTCTGCTTTATCAGACGCATTAGAAAACTCTAAAGCTTTCAAATACAAATAGGTTTTTTTGTTCTCAATAATATCGCCTCCCACTTGTTTTCCAAAGGCTTCTGGGTCACCAAAAGCATCTAAATAATCGTCCTGTAACTGAAAAGCTATACCCAAATTTTTACCAAACTCGTAGATTCGATTTTGATTGGCTTCTGAAGCATGGGCTACTATAGCGCCCATTTTCATGGCTGCCCCCACTAAAACGGCAGTTTTATATTCAATCATTTTTAAATACGCATCAATTGAAACATCAGTTCTGGTTTCAAAATCGATGTCGTATTGCTGGCCTTCACAAACCTCTAAAGCGGTTTTGCTAAACAATTTTGCCAACGCCTGGAATGTTTTGGACTCATAATTTTCAAACAATTGATAAGCCATGATCAACATAGCATCACCTGAAAGAATTCCAGTGTTTATGTCCCATTTTTCATGTACAGTTTGCTTCCCCCTTCGTAATGGGGCATCGTCCATAATATCGTCGTGCACCAAAGAAAAATTATGGAACACCTCAATGCTAAGTGCCGCATCCATAGCCGTTTTATAGTCACCATTAAAAATATCGGTTGTCATTAAAGTAAGCACTGGCCTTAGCCGTTTGCCACCCAAATTTAAAATATACGTAATGGGCTCGTAAAGGTTTTTGGGATCCTTAGTTACAGCGTATTGCTGCAAATAGGCAACAAAGTCTTCTTGGTAAGTTGTTATTGAAAGCATGCAACAAAAATAAATGAATTAACCGTACAAAAAAGCACAAAAACACACAGAGTGTTAAATTATTGTAAAACCTAGGAAACTTTTTTTGTTTTCAAAGTTTCCTGAAGTACATTTGCACACAAATGAGAGAACAAATTATAAATAAAGCACAGCATTTATTCCTAAACTTTGGGTTTAAAAGTGTCACGATGGATGATATTGCCAACGACATGGGCATTTCTAAAAAAACCATTTACGTACACTTTAAAAACAAAACCAAGTTAGTTGAAGCCGTTACTTTTGAAGTTTTTGAAAATATTTGCGAGGGCATTGATGGTATTTGCAACACTGCGCCAAACCCCATTGAACAATTGTACGATATAAAACTGTTTGTAATGCGCTATTTAAATAACGAAAAAACGTCGCCACAATTTCAATTAAAAAAATATTACCCCAACATTTATCGCCAGTTGCATTTAAAGCAATTTGAAAAAATGCACCAATCGGTTATAGAAAGCTTACAAAAGGGCGTCGACACAGGGCTGTTTAGAAAAAATATAGATATCGATTTCGTTTCCAGAATTTACTTTAACGGCATGACGGGCATAAAAGACGAAAATTTTTTTCCTCAAGACCAATTTCCTATGGAATACCTTTTAGAAAGCTTTTTGGAATACCATTTAAGAGCTATTGTAACAGAAAAAGGTATTGAAATACTAAATAAACATCTAACATCAAATCAATCATAAAACATGAAGCACAAACTTATTATAATATTAGGCTTTCTATTGGCCATACAAGGGTTTTCGCAAGACATCCCAAAAAGCTTTACGCTACAGGAAGCCATAGATTATGCCTTAGAGCATAACAGAACTGCGAAAAATGCTGCCCGAGATATCGATGCTGCCAAGAAACAAAAATGGGAAACCACTGCTACCGGATTGCCACAAATAAACACCACTATAGATTACCAAAACTTCTTAAAACAACAAGTATCTTTAATTCCCGCTGAATTTTTTGGCGGAAATCCAGGTGAGTTTCAAGATGTCATTTTCAGCCCGAAACAAAACATCATGGCAACAGCCACCTTAACCCAAAAGATTTTTGACGGTTCTTATTTAGTGGGATTGCAATCTGCAAAAGTATATTTACAGATTTCTAAAAACGCCAAAGAAAAAACCGATTTAGAAGTTCGGAAAGCTGTAATTGAAGCTTATGGCAACGTATTAATGGCCGAAGAAAGCATCAATATTTTAGAACGAAATATTGAAACCTTAGAAGAAAATCTTTTCGAAACACAGAAAATCTATGAAAACGGTTTAGAAGAACAAGAAAGTGTTGAGCAACTTCAAATCACATTATCGGGCGTTAAGAGCAACTATAAAAATGTTAGTCGATTAAAAGATTTGGCATATCAAATGCTGAACATCACACTTGGTTTGGACATCAACAACCCAACAAACTTAACCGACAATTTAGAAACCCTAACGGCACAAAATATCGCTTTAGGTTTACTCGAAGCCGATGAAAATGTTGAAAACACCATCGACTACCGAATTGCTGCGAACGATAAGCGCTCAAAAGAACTATTGTTAAAATTAGAAAAAAGCAAAGCGTTACCTACCATAAATTCTTTTGTAAACGGCGGGTATTCTGGCTTTGGAAACGAGTTTAACTTCGCCAATAAAGAGCAAGACTGGTTTGGCTTTTCTTTATTTGGTGTTAGTATAGACATCCCCGTTTTTAGTTCATTTGGACGAAGTGCTGCAACCAAACGGGCTAAGATAAACTTGGAAAAAGCAAAAGACGATTTAAAGGAAACTGAGCAAAAAATCCAATTGCAAATCGCATCGGCTAAAAGCGATTACCAGTTTGCCGTTGAGGATTACGAAAACAAAAAACAAAACCTAAATCTTGCCGAACGCATAGAAACTAAAAACCAAACTAAATTTTTTCAAGGTGTTGGTTCCAGTTTCGAACTGCGTCAGGCACAAATACAACTCTACACCGCACAACAAGAGTTTTTACAGGCTATGCTTGATGTTATCAATAAAAAAGCTGCCTTAGAGACCGTCCTAAATACATTTAATTAATCACCAATCAAAAAAAAACACCAAAAAATGAAACATACATCTTTATTAATAATAGTTACCTTGTTTTTAGTTTCCTGCGGAGTCGAGGCCAAAAAAAATTCGGTTGAAAGCGTTTTAGAAAGTAACAACTTAGAAAGCATCCGCCAAAAACGCGCCGAACTGGTAAATGAAAAAGAAGCAATCAACAGTAAACTAAAACAGCTTGACGAAGCTATTTCAAAGATTGACACCGTAAAACACGTACCGTTGATAACCACCTTAACCGCAAAAGAAGAGGTTTTTGAGCACACTTTAGAGTTACAGGGTAACGTTACAACAAAAAACCTTTTGGTTATCACGCCAGAATTTAATGGCATTTTAACCCACGTTTATGTGAAGGAAGGGCAACGTGTTAGCAAAGGACAACTATTAGCTAAAATTGACGACGGTGGTTTAAGCCAGCAACTGGCACAATTGCAAATTCAAGCCGACTTGGCAAAAACTACTTTCGAGCGTCAAAAACGTTTGTGGGATGAAAATATTGGTAGTGAAATTCAATATTTACAAGCCAAATCCAACTATGAGTCTCAAAAAGAAACGGTTAACCAATTAAAAGAGCAAATAGCAAAAACCAAAGTTAGAGCACCTTTTTCTGGCACCATTGACGATGTTATCACAGAGCAAGGTAGTGTTGTTGCAGCAGGCCAAACACCATTAATACGTTTGGTTAACTTAAAAGATATGTATATTGAAACCAATGTACCCGAAAGTTATATTTCAAATGTAACCAAAGGCAAAAATGTAGTAGTTGAATTTCCAGTGTTAGGGGAAAAAGTAGAAACCGAAATACGTCAAGCTGGGGATTTTATCAACCCAGACAACCGAACATTTAAAATTGAAGTCGGTATTCCAAACGATACTAAAAACATAAAACCAAACTTAACGGCAAAAATTCAAATTAACGATTACACCAATAAAAAAGCCATTTTAGTGCCGCAAAGTATTATCTCTGAAAATGCTAACGGCGAACAATATGTGTACACCCTAAAAAATAAAAATGGCAATAACGAAGGGGTGGCTAGCCGTGTTATTGTAAAAACAGGAAAAACACAAGGCGATGTTATCGAAATTATTGATGGCGTTAGCAATGGTACCGAAATCATAAAAGAAGGCGCACGCAGTGTTAAAGATGGACAAACCGTTAAAGTAATTAATGCAGACGATAGCCAATAGACTGTAGCCGACTTTAATTATAAAAGAACTGAAATGAAAGAAATTAAATTCAATTTTGAAGATTTAAAAGTATATCTAAAAGCCTTAGACTTTATTGACGAAATCTACAAAATCACTAACAGCTTTCCAAAAACTGAAGATTACGCTCTGAGTTCACCATTTAGACGTGCTTCAATTTCTATTGCGTTGAATATAGCTGAAGGTGCCGGAGATAGTAATGCTCAATTCAATAGGTTTCTCAATATTTCAAAAGGGTCAATAAAAGAATGCGTGATTTGTTCTACCATAGCTAAAAGACTTAATTATATCAATCAAGAGGAAGATTATTCTAATCGACTAAAATTGGAAGAACTCTCCAAAATGACCTCAAGCCTTCAAAAATATTTAACAAATGCTTCTAAAGACCAAAAAACTACAAACTAATGGCCTATAAAAAAAATAAAAAACAAGTCGATAAAGAATTTGGTTTATCATCGTGGGCCATCAACAACAAAACCACGATGTACGTACTTATTGCCGTGTTTTTCTACATTGGTGCCTCTGCTTTTTTTAGTATGCCCAGAGAAAATTTTCCAGAGGTAAACGAAACTAAAATTTATGTTAGCTCTGTGTTCCCAGGGAATACGGCTGAAGACATCGAAAAGCTCATTACTGATCCGCTTGAAGATAAGTTAAAGACAGTGAGCAATGTAGTTGAAATCACCTCTACTTCGCAGGAAGATTATGGAATGATTGTAGTTGAGTTTGATGAAAACATTACTGTAGAGCAGGCCAAACAAAAAGTAAAAGATGAAATAGACACCGAAACTTCTAGCGAAGACTGGCCCACCTTTAACGGTGCCAAAGTAGAACCTGACGTTTTTGAATTGAGCCTTTCGGAAGAAATGCCCATTTTAAACATTAACATTTCGGGCGACTACCCTATTGAAAAACTAAAGGAATACGCCGAATATCTTCAAGATGAAATTGAAGATTTATTGGAAATTAAAAAGGCCGATATCCGTGGTGCACAGGAAAAAGAAGTTGAAGTAGCGGTCGATATTTACAAAATGATGGCTGCAAAAGTAACCTTTAGCGATATTATTGGTGCTATAAACAACGGTAACGTTACCATGTCGGCCGGTAATTTAAAAGCTAGTGGGCAGCGCCGCACCATTCGTGTTTTGGGTGAAATTGAAAAGCCTTCGGAGTTAGAAAATTTCGTTGTAAAATCTGAGAATGGCAACCCTATTTACCTAAAAGATGTCGCAACGGTATCATTTACTGAAGAAGATAAAACCACTTACGCCCGCGAATTTGGTGAGCCCGTAGTGATGCTCGATGTAAAAAAACGTGCTGGAAAAAACATGGTTGCCGCAGCAGAACAAATTCAGGTTATTGTAAAAGATGCTATAGACAATGTGTTCCCTCCCGACCTAAAAGTAACCATTACAAATGACCAGTCTGAAAAAACCATAGGTCAAGTAGACGATTTAGTAAACAATATCATCTTTGGGGTGATTCTGGTAGTTACCGTTTTAATGTTCTTTTTAGGATTTAAAAATGCCATTTTTGTTGGTTTTGCCATCCCTATGTCCATGTTTATGTCGCTCATGCTACTCAATATGATTGGCTATAGCCTGAATACCATGGTGCTTTTTGGTTTGATTATGGGGCTCGGTATGTTGGTTGACAATGGTATTGTAGTAGTAGAAAACGTCTACCGACTCATGGATGAAGAAGGCATGACACGCATTGAGGCCGCCAAAAAAGGCATTGGCGAGATTGCATTTCCCATTATAATTTCAACATTAACCACAGTAGCGGCGTTTATTCCTCTAGGGCTATGGCCCGGTATTATGGGCGAATTCATGAAAATTTTACCTATTACGCTTTCCATTGTTTTGGGGTCGTCATTATTCGTGGCCATCTTTTTCAACTCGGTGTTAGTCTCACAATTCATGAATAATGAAGACAAAGACATGCCGTTAAATCAGATTATAAAAACAACAGCAATCATGGCTGTAATTGGCATTTTGGTATTCATAACTGGTGGTGAATACAGAGCCTTGGGGACACTCATGGTTTTTACAGCCATTATGCTTTGGATTTACCGACTCTTTTTACGCAAATGGGCCAATAGCTTCCAAACAAAAACATTGGTTAAACTTGAAAACTTTTATGAGCGACAATTACGTGGCGCGCTTTCAGGAAAACGCCCCTATTTTTATAGTATCGGAATCTTCCTAATACTCATTGTTTCTTTCATAACCTTTGGCGTGTCTTTAGCCACCCAAAGAACAAAAGTGGAGTTTTTTCCAGACAATAAGCCCAACCAAATTATTGTATACATTGAGTATCCGCAAGGTACAGCCATCGAAAAAACCAATGCCATTACCAAAGAAATAGAAAAACGTGTTTACAAGGTATTGGACAACAGCCAGTATAAAAATGGCGATTACAACTTTATGGTTGAAAGTGCAGTTTCGCAAGTAGGTGAAGGTGCCGGAAACCCACAAACCGATGGTGGTTCGGCTGCCGAAATGCCACACAAAGCCAAAATCACGGCCTCCATGCGCGAGTACAAATACCGTCAAGGCGAAGACAGTGAGCTTTTACGACAAAAGGTACAGGAAGCCTTGGTTGGCATTTACCCAGGAGTATTGATTTCGGTTGAAAAAGACGCTAACGGTCCGCCGGCGGGTGCACCTATCAATATTGAAATTGAAGGAGACGACTACAATGAATTAATTGCGATAGCCGAAAACATGCGCGAATTCATCAATACGAAAAATATTGCTGGAATCGATGAGCTTAAAATTGATGTTAACAAAGACAAACCATCGATGCAAGTTTCGGTTGACCGCGAAAAAGCTGGAGAATTAGGTATAAGCTCTGCCCAAGTGGGACAGCAACTCAGAAACTCCATTTTTGGAGCAAAAGCTGGAATTTACAAAGAAGGCGGAGACGATTATGATATCTATGTCCGTTTCAACGAAGATAACCGCTATAACACCAGTGCCCTATTCAACCAAAACATAACGTTTAGAACCAATACGGGCCAACTTAAGGAAATCCCTATTTCTGCAGTTTCAAAATACGAAAACACCTCAGGTTTTAGTGCCATTAAGCACAAAGATACCAAACGTGTGGTAACGGTTTACTCTGCCTTAGCACCAGGTTATACCGATGCAGGTGCCATTGTTCACCAAATTCAAAATGAAATGAAAAGTTTTGAAGGTTTGCCAGAAGACATCAAAATAGATTACACGGGGCAAATTGAAGAGCAAAATAAACAAATGGCATTTTTAATGGGCGCCTTTTTTACTGGCTTGGGGTTAATTTTCTTTATTTTAATTTTCCAATTCAACTCCATTTCAAAGCCCACTATTATTATGCTGGCCATATTTTTGAGTTTAATTGGCGTATTTGGCGGTCTTGTAATTACAGGAAAAGCTTTTGTAATTATGATGACCATGGTAGGTATTATTTCGCTTGCGGGAATTGTAGTAAATAATGGGGTTGTGCTTCTCGACTATGCACAACTTTTAATTGACCGAAAGAAAATTGAAAATGATATTGATGATGACAATTACTTAAGCAACGAGGATCTTTTTGAAAGCATTGTTAAAGCCGGTAAAGCTCGTTTACGCCCCGTTTTGTTAACAGCTATCACAACCATTTTGGGACTAATACCTTTAGCCATTGGATTAAATATTAATTTCTTTACACTTTTTAAAGATTTTAATCCTAATATTTACATGGGTGGAGATAATGTGGTATTTTGGGGCCCATTAGCTTGGACGGTTATTTACGGATTGTTTATTGCGACATTCTTGACACTTATTATAGTACCTGTTTTATTTTTCCTTTCAATGAAACTTAAAATGTGGATGTTCAAAAATCGTGTAGCCAATGCTGAAGTCTCTAATACGAAAGAAACTTTTAATAAGGATAAAAGGTTAGAATAATATCTAACCCATAATTTAGAGCAACTAACACTTGTTGCTTTGAAGACATCCTTTTTCTTAAATAAAAAAGGATTAGTTAATAGCGAGAAAAGCCCCGACAATAGTTGGGGCTTTTTGATTATGGCATACAAACAAAAGCTCATAGTATTAACCAGCAGGTAGCAAACTAATCTAAATTGGTATTACCCATACGAATATTTATATGAAGTCAATAAAGAAGGAAGGAGTAGATTTAGAGCATAAAAAAAGCTGAAGATAGTTCTTCAGCTTTTGTGCGGGCGGAGAGACTCGAACTCTCACACCTCGCGGCACTAGATCCTAAGTCTAGCGTGTCTACCAATTCCACCACGCCCGCAAAAGGACTGCAAATATAAACAAGATTTTTAAATTGCAAACACCTAACCCTTAAAAACATTCTTTTTTTATACTTTTGAAAAGAAACACTTCCTATTTTATGAAAAACATTTCTTCTTATATAAAAGAACATAAAGACCGATTCTTAAACGAACTTATCGAATTACTAAAAATCCCTTCGATTAGTGCTGACTCAACTTACAAAAGTGACGTTATTAAAACAGCAGAAGCCGTAAAATACAGTTTAGAAAAAGCTGGATGCGACACCGTTGAAATTTGCCCCACCAATGGCTACCCTATTGTTTATGGCGAAAAAATAATCGATAAAAACCTACCAACCGTACTTGTTTACGGGCATTACGATGTGCAACCACCAGACCCATTAAATCTGTGGAATTCCCCACCATTCGAGCCCGTTATAAAAAACACCGAACAACATCCCGAGGGCGCCATTTTTGCCCGTGGTGCCTGTGACGACAAAGGCCAAATGTACATGCATGTTAAAGCGCTTGAGTTGATGACAAAAACCGAGCAACTGCCGTGTAACATTAAGTTTATGATTGAAGGCGAAGAAGAAGTAGGCAGTGTAAACCTTGGACCGTTTGTAAAAAACAATCGGGAAAAATTAAAAAACGATGTTATTCTCATTTCCGATACGGGAATGATCGCCAAAGACACCCCGTCTATAACAACTGGCTTAAGGGGTTTAAGCTATGTTGAAGTGGAAGTCACTGGCCCCAATCGCGACCTACACTCAGGTTTATATGGTGGTGCAGTCGCCAATCCTATTAATGTACTTAGTAAAATGATCGCTTCGCTTCACGATGAAAATAATCAAATTACCATTCCTGGGTTTTACGAAAAAGTAGAAGAGCTCAGTTTAGAAGAACGTGCAGAAATGGGCAAGGCGCCTTTTAATTTGGAGCAGTACAAAAATTCATTGGACATCGATGCTGTTTATGGCGAGTTAGGCTACACCACTAACGAGCGTAATGCCATTCGCCCAACCTTAGATGTAAATGGTATTTGGGGTGGCTACACGGGCGAAGGTGCTAAAACCGTAATACCCAGCAAAGCCTATGCTAAAATATCAATGCGTTTAGTGCCACACCAAGACTGGGAAGAAATTACAGAACTGTTCAAAACACATTTTGAAAGCATCGCTCCAAAAGGGGTTAAAGTTAATGTTACACCACACCACGGCGGCCAAGGTTATGTAACGCCTATTGACAGCGTAGGCTATCAAGCGGCTAGCAAGGCTTACCAAGACACGTTTGGAAAAAAACCCATTCCCCAACGCAGCGGCGGAAGCATTCCTATCGTTTCGCTTTTTGAACACGAATTAAAAAGTAAAATTATCTTGATGGGTTTTGGTTTAGACAGTGATGCCATACATTCACCCAACGAGCATTTTGGCATTTGGAATTATTTAAAAGGCATAGAAACCATTCCGTATTTTTATAAATATTTCACCCAACTTTCAAAATAATTTGGACGCTACCACTCCCGAAAACTATCGGGAGGTCGGGCTATTCATTACAAGTCCTCGCTCCACCGATAGCTATCGGGGTCGCTGTGGGCTTTTCATTACTATCCCTAGCGCAACACAAAACGCAAACCAACACATGAAAAACCAACATAGTACCTACCTTATTCAATTGGCCATAGCCACTCTTTTTATAAGTGCCTCGGGTGCATTGGGTAAATTTATAGACATGCCCACACCCGTAGTTATTTGGTGGCGTTCCATTTTGGGTGCTTTATTTTTATTGGGATTTTGTTTTTACAAAAAATTCAATCTAAAAATACACTCCAGAAATGATGCCCTTTCAATATTTGTTACCGCTCTTCTAATGGGCGGGCATTGGGTTTTTTATTTCTATGCGCTTAAACTTTCAAATGTTGCACTGGGGATGCTATCTCTATTTGTGTTCCCCATTTTTACAGCCTTTTTGGAACCGCTTTTCATCAAAGTAAAATTCGATCCAACCTATATTCTTTTGGGTATTATGGTTTTGTTGGGTATGTATATCTTAGCACCGGAATTCAGCCTTGAAAACTCCCATGTTCAAGGCATTCTATTTGGACTTTGTTCAGCGTTTTGCTACGCCTTGCGAAATATTATTTCTAAAAAACTAACCTCCAATTACAATGGCACAAAAATTATGTTTTATCAAACCGCCATTTTAACCCTACTCTTGTTTCCGGTATTATTTTTTATGGACACCTCCAATATTACTACCCAATATCCCTACGTTATTTTACTAGCTATTGTGGTAACTGCCATTGGCCATACCATGCTAATTAATAGCCTTAAACATTTTTCGGTAAGTACAGCCAGTATTATTAATAGCGTTCAACCTATTTTCGGCATTATTATTGCCTTTATTTTCCTAAATGAAGTTCCAACCGCAAATACATTTTTAGGCGGCTCGCTTATTTTGGCAACGGTTATTATAGAAAGTGTCCGATCAAGAAACAAATAGTCTAGTAATCCAAATAGTTTAAGGCAAAAAGGATAGTCCTTTTCTGGTTTTCCAAAGGAAATATTTTTCAAACAATACCTTAGAAAAATCATAAAATACATTGGGTATCATTATGGCAAAATTTCTAGGTTTAAAAAGCTTATCGCTTAAAATAATCACTTCTTTTTTTCCAGCATCCATAACACAAATACCCGGTATTTTGCCCCAAGCCTTTTTCTTCAATTCGGATTTACCGTTGGTTACTCTAATAATGTTTTCGGCCACGATTTTTCCTGTTTCATCAGAGGGGTAGCCTGTTTTTGGCCCTGAGAAAGGCACCTTACCAGGTTTAAAAGGTAGTTTAACATCTACTGCAATTCCTGCCGCCCATACATTGGCTAACTCGGTATGTCTGTAATCGTCTGTAACGGGAATGTAACCATTTGCCGTAGCTTTTAGATCTGGAGAGTTTTTTACAAACTCCACACCTAAAAACGGCGGCATTAGCATTGTAAAACGACTTGGTAGTTCTTCTCCGGTAGTTAAAACTACTTTATTCTTCTTAACTTCTTTAACGCCCACTTCAGTTCTATAGTGGATATTGAACATTTTCATAAAAGATTTTAACATGGTTTCGCCTCCGGTTATACCGTCAATACCAAAATGCCCTAAAAAGGTTTCAGGAGTAATCCAGTACAAATCTACCTTTTTCCTAATATTTTGTTCCCTAAGCCATTTTTCAACATTGAATAAAAATTCATAGGCAGCCCCCATGCATCCGGCATTTTGGGTAGCTCCTATTACAATTGGCCCTGGATTATTTTTAAATTCCTCCAAGGCATGGCGCGTTTTCATAGCACCATTTGGTGTTCCTATGTAATGAGCGTACTCTTCAACACCCGGAGCAACATCGTATTTAACTTTTGGGCCTGTGGCAATAACCAAATGGTCGTAATGCACCAATGATTTTTCTGTTATAACTTCTTGCCGTTTAGCATCAACCTTAATCGCTTCAGCAACTAAAAACTCGACACCTTTTTTTCTAAGTATCTCGTCTTTCCTGAATGAAATATCTTTAATCTCACGTCTACCAAAAGGCACCCAAATTAGTGATGGCACAAATAAAAACAATGGTGATTTATCAATCAATATCACCTTATGTTGGTCTTTTCCTTTACGCTTTATCTCAAGAGCTGCTGTCATACCTGCAAAATTCCCTCCTACTATTACTGTTGTTGTCATAACGTTGGTTTTTAAAGTGTAATAAAGTTAACGCTTACCCTTAGAATAAAATGTAACTTATGTCACATAACACACTAAAAACTAAAATAATACAACCAAAAGTGTAACAAATAGATTCGTCCAACGTTCTAATAGTCAATCATCAATCAAAACAATCATCATGTTAAATCGATTTTTCATCATCTGTTCGGGTGCCGATACAGACATTTTAAAAAACTGTACTGTTGGAGAGCAAAACAAATACGCTGGTATTGGCGCCACGGTTTTTTTTACGGCCTTAATGGCATTTATTGCCTCTAGTTATGCCCTCTATACCGTTTTCAACAATCTCTATACCTCAGTTTTTTTCGGTTTTATTTGGGGGCTACTTATTTTTAATTTAGACCGTTATATTGTTTCAACCATAAAAAAGACGGGAAATATAGTTAACGAACTTGCTCAAGCCACACCACGACTCATATTGGCAACAATTATCGCCATGGTTATATCGAAACCCTTAGAGCTTAAAATTTTTGAAAAGGAAATCAACCAAGTGCTTTTAGAACAAAAAAACAATCTCGCACTGGCAAACAAAACCCAAATAGCAAAGCAATTTAATCCTGAAATAGAAGCTCTAAAAAAAGAAGTTAACAGTTTACAGCAACAGATTAAAATTAAAGAAGCAGAAGTTAACAACCTTTACGATATTTATATAGCCGAAGCGGAAGGAACGGCAGGTACAAAACTTTTGGGCAAAGGCCCTGTTTATAAAGAAAAGCGAGAAAAGCACGATGCAGCTTTAGCCGAACTTAATCGTTTAAAAGCCGAAAACGGTTCAAAAATTATGGCAATCGAATCACAAATCACTCAAATTAAAGCCCACTATAACACCAAAGTTTCGGACACACAGCCAATCATCAATAATTTTGACGGTTTAATGGCACGTGTCGATGCTTTAGGTGAATTGTCTTGGTTTCCTTCATTGTTTATTTTTTTGCTATTTCTGGCCGTTGAAACGACTCCAGTTTTCGCAAAATTACTATCCCCAAAAGGAACTTATGATTACAAATTAGAAGATATTGAAGATGCTGCAAAGAACAGCCTGGCTAAAAACAAGAACCAACGGGCAGCTCTATTAAAAACCGACATATTGGTTAACGACAAAGTTTACACAGACATCGCTCAAGAAAACGAATTATACACTTACAAGCGAAAAAAAGTAAGGGAGCTCATGCAATTGCAGGCAGATGCCTTTTACAACAAGCAAAAAAGTGTATTGTAAATTTAAGCCGCTGTTTCGGTTTGGAAGTGGTCGTAAAGCTCTTTGCAACCAAACCCCACGATAGAAAACCTTTTGTTTTTCATCAAAGCTTCGTTGTGCAATTTAGAAATGGCTTCAATACCAAATTTATCCATACTTTCAATTTCTTGAACGCTAATGGTTACAGTCTTTGCCCTATCGAAAACATTTTTAAATTCCTTATTAAACAAGTTAATGTTGCTTTTGTTGAGTGTCCCTTTAATTTTGTAGAAATTGTTACAATTCGTAATTTTTAAATCCATAATGCATGAGTTTTAACGGTTAAATACTTTGAACTTGAGGGAGAACAAACTTCTGTCAATAAAGATATAAAAACACAAGCCTATTTGTAAAATTTTTTCGACAAATAGATTTCTGCTCAGGACAAAAACAATATACCTGCAAATTTGATCGGTGAGTAGCGTATGTTAATAGCCAGATTTTGCTAATTTTACTCTTTTTAAAATTAAAAGGTTCAAACCCTATAAACCATTCTAAATGAAAAAACTGGTTATATTTTTATTGTTGCTTTGTGCTTTTAATAGCTTTTCACAAACATCAGTTGAAGACGACGTTAAGGCCATAAACAAAGTTTTAAAAAAGCAACGCCTGGCGTGGTCTAAAAATAATTTAGAAGAATTTATGGAAGCCTATTGGAAGAGTGATTCCCTTAAATTTTATAGCTCGCATGGCGTAATTAATGGATGGCACAACACCTTAGAGCGTTACCAAAAAGCCTACCCAACTGAAGCACATACCGGAAAATTAAGCTATAAAATCAACGATGTCACCAAAATTAGTGATGGCGCCTACTATGTATTGGGCGAATACCATATTAAGCGCGAGGTTGGTAATGCAGATGGCATCTTCATGGTAGTGTTTAAAAACATTAATGGTAAATGGAAGGTAATTGCAAACACTTCTATGTAAAAACAAACATATTTCTACACTTAAAATTTCAACACACAACAATGAAGTACAGCCAGAAGGTTATCATCATGGTCATCTTAGCTTTAATAACCATTTTTGGTCTAATAACCGGAAGGTACTTGTTTCTTGTTTTTATGTTCCCGTTAGGGTTTAACTGGTTTAAAAAGAAAGATAACGATTAAGTTTTCTTAACGTATTGCGTTATTATTACAATATTTTGTTTGTCAACCTTACCTTCAATATAATTGGCATTTTCATGATCTAAACGAATATTCCTAACTGGCGTTCCTTGTTTGGCAACCATGCTCGACCCTTTTACTTTCAAGTCTTTTACCAATACCACATTATCGCCATTTTGTAAAATAACGCCGTTTGCATCGCGGTGAACAATTTTTTCACTTTCATCTTTATGCTCACCAGTTGCTCTCGCTAAAACTAAAGCGTCATCATCAAGATACATCATATCCAACAAATCTTGAGGCCAGCCCTCGCTACGCAACCGTTGTAACATTCTCCAAGCCATAATTTGCACGGCCACATGTTCGCTCCACATACTATCATTCAAGCAACGCCAATGGTTAGCATCCATTTCGTTATCGCCATTTATTTGGTCTAAACATGTTTTACAGACCAGTACATCATTAGCCACATTTTCATTTAATGATGGTGGAATGGTATACTGGTTTAAATCTTTATTTGAACCGCATAATTCGCAGCTATTGTTGCTTCTATCCTTAAGGGTTTGCAGAACGCTCATTAATATACTTTTTGATGGTGCAATAATACGCTTAAATAGCCATGCTCACAAGTTATGTGTCTTTCAAAAACACAAAAGGACATCTTTTAAAGATATCCTTTTGGTCCAAATTTTACACATGATATTAAGTTAAAACCTAACTGGGACGTAAAGATAATCACCATGGTGACCAAAATACTTATTGTAAGCTTTACGTTCGTCCTCTGTTAATGCTTCTTTTATTAATTCTTGATATCTATTAAACATCTTCTCTAAGTCGCACATAGAATCTACATAAACAACTTCATTAAAATCCCTTCTGTCGGAACCCCAAGCATGTCTTTCAGGGTAATACGCCTTAACATATTCATTCTTACTTATAACATTTTCAAATACTTTTTTTTGCAGTGCCTCCCATTCTTCCATATTACCGTCTTCAGGAAATGCCATTTTATTTTGGCGTACATATAAAATCATATCTTCCGTCACCCCACCTTCTAAAGGTTTGGCTCCGGGCATGGTGGCAAAAATTTCATCGGAATGAAAAGTTGAATAGACAGAATTTCTCTTTTTAAGAAAAGCTTCACGAGCTTCTTTGTCTGGCCAAGCTTCTTTTTCAAGCTCTGCATTTCTTGCCGAGGCCTTATCAATCGCATCCCAACTTGGGTAAGTTTGAGCATATATAACTTCGTTACTGTTTTCTGTAAAAAGATGTCTAAAATAACCTGACCACGTAATAAATTCATTCTTTTTGATCACTTTTTCCATATATTCCTTTTCAACGGCCCTCCATTCCTCTGGAGTGCCTTTGTAATCCTCACTCCAATAGGTAGTGGTTACCGAAATATACATTGGCCTTTTTGAATCGTCTTGAGCAAAGGAAACAGGACTGCTTAAGCACAAAAGCATAGTGATCAATACCGTAAATAATTGTTTGATTTTTTTCATAATCTGAAAGAGTTAATATATTGGTTAATTAATTAAATTATTAAGACTAAGGGTAATATGTCTAGGATAAAAAGCTAAATATTGAGAGCTACCTAAATTTACATTAAAAAAGGATGTAGAAACATCCTTTTTTAATGATATATTGTTATTTAGATAGTCCATGAACCCATTTGTACATATAATCACCATGTACACCTGTGAAATACTTGTTCCATTTCTTTCCTCCCTCCTTACGGGCTTCTTCGTCTGGCCAAGCCTCTTCCATTAGCTCTTGGTTTCTATCGTACATCTTGTCTAAATCGGCCCAAGATTCTATAAAGAATGCTTCCAAATTCTCTGTTCTATCGGAACCCCAAGCATGCACGTGTGGATAGTACGCTTTTATATATTCATTTTTATTGATAATTTTTTCTATAAATTCTTTTCTCATTTCCATAAATTCCTCCTGCGAACCATCTTCTGGGAAAGCAAAATGGGTTTTTCTTACGTAACACAACATGTCTTTTTCAGGCGTCTCTTTCATAAGTTTTGCTCCAGGAAGTGGCGCATAAATCTCATCGGAATGTTCATTTGCGTAATAGGAGAAGCGCTTGTCCATAAAAGCTTTTCTGGCTTCATCATCTGGCCAGGCTTCTTTAGCCAACTCGGCATTTCTTTCGGCAAACTTACCCATATCGTCCCATGATGCAAAGGTTTGCACATAAATCAATTCGGTGTTATCTGGAGTAAATTCATGCAAGTAAGTCGATGCGCCAAGAATGTATTCATTCTTTTTAACTACTTTGTCAATAAACTCCTTTTCAACAGCTTTCCACTCATCCATACTAAAGTCTTCCTTGTCCATATTCCAGTGCATGGTGGTGACAGCAATAAAAGCAGGTGTTTTGTGTGATTCTTCTTGGGCGAAATTAACTGTTGGTGTAATCAACAATAGCACAAATACTATTGCTAATAATAATTGATTGGTTGTTTTCATAATCTGTTAAAAATTAAAGTTAATAAATGTGTTATTAGGTACTTTAAGATTTAAGGGCTTTGATTATGCCATAAATAATTAGGGATTGAGAGATGCTTAAATATACAACAAAAAAACTATTGATAATTAGATGGTTAAGTTTTTTTTTGTTAATTAAGTGTATCGCGAAGCCTTTTAGGCAATCCATTTAAAACCATTTCATAAGAATGGTCAATTAAGTTTTTTATCAGTTTTGGCTGAAGTTCACCTTCATGAAGATAGAGCGTGTTCCAATGTTTTTTGTTCATATGGTATCCCGGACGAATGCTGCCATATTCAGCACGAAGTTCTTCAGAATATTCAGGGTCTGCTTTTAAATTAATAGCAGCTTCACCCCGCTCCCACCATTTTAAGGAGACCAACGCAAACATTTTGTCCTGTACCTTAAATACCAGTGTATCTTGGTCAAAAGGAAAATCCTCAACGGCACCTTTTTTACTGAGGCAGTATGCTCTTATTTGCTCTATATTCAATTTAATTTCTTTTGGTCTTTGCCTGGCAACTCTAATACTGAATAATCTAATTTCCAGCCAATAGTCTCCACAATGGTTTCTATTAACGAAATTGTCTCTAAAACCTCTTGCTGGGCCACTTGAATCAAACCACTTTCTGGAATTTTGTCCTGAATATGAATTTTGGCTTCGTTGTGTAACCCTGTTAAATCTGCAGCTTCAAACTTATTAAAAAAGCCATCAGACTTGTCGTAATAATTTAAATTCGTTTCGATGGAAAGCACTTCAGGCTGCGGAAAGTGCCCAATTATAATTTTCTTGTTTTCGGTATCGGCGGTTAAATCTATTTTAGATAAATCGTAACCCACATGTGCTTTGGCATTTATCACTACAAGTGCTTTTTTTCGACTTGAAACCAATCTTAAAAAACGTTCTTTTACATCTTCATAATGGTAAATTTCGGCAAAATCACCCTCAACAGTAATAAATTTACAAACCCGTTTTATTTTGTCTAAAAGTATTGTTGATTGTGCTTTTACCAATTGTTTTTTCTTGATGGATTTTACATAGGTTACTATACCTAAACACACCAAAGCGCCAATTATAATTCCTAAAAATGTTTCCATGATTACTTATGTCCTATTTGCCCTAAATGCGTATGCTTAAAATTACTATAAAACTTTAAACCATAATTAAAAACCCTATCGAAACTGGCATGGGCAAATAAAATCGTTCCTATTAATTTTAATATATCGTTTTTAAAAAATATTCCTAAAAAGTAAACCGCGATAGCTATACCTTTGTGATGAAAAAAGTTATACGTAATAGCGCCTATTTTAGCATTTGCAAAATAGCCCAACATACCAATATCGGGTGTTAAAAATAAAGCTAAAAACAACCACCAACTAAAATTCAATTCACTAAAAAGATATACCCCAAAAAGAAACATAAAAAGTTCTTCCAATTTTAAAGATGCTCTCATTCTTTACGGTATTATTTGATACAAAATAGGCTTGCTTGGTGTGGCATCATTTTCAAATGGGGCTATTTGTAAGTTTAAAAAATATTTTCCGTCCTTTACTTTGTTTGGCACATAGATAAGCTCTGTAATGGTAGCATCTAAACGGGTTTTTCCTTTGGTATTCCAAAAAGCATTATGTGCCAAAAGTTGGCAATCATCTTTTTCCTTGTCTACACTTGGCAAATCTATCAACAAGTGTTTTATACCTTTTTTACGCAAATAAACCGCTGCATCCTCTAGCAAATAAGTGGGATTGGTATGCGAGTATTGCCTCGATTTTTTTGATTCTGTATTAGGCATGGTGCGTATCACTACAGCGTCGCGCTTTTTATTTCCCAAAGCAAAACTAATTTGTTTTTTAGAAATCACGGCATCACCATTAAGTTGCTCGGGAGCTACCGTAATAACTTCTGCCAAAAAGAAAAACTGTTTTAAATGATGATTTATAGAATACACTTTCTCAGCAATATGGCCAACACACTCGGTATGTGTGCCATGGCCATGCGGATTGAATATAATATTGTTAAAATTTATACAGGAGCCATTTTTTACGCTGGCAATCCAATCGCCATCTTTTACAGGCTCTATTTTTGGTGCATCAACATACCATGCGGTTACATTATCTTTTGAAGCCCTAATGGGTATAGAAATATCAAGTGGTTTGCTTAAATCTATTTGTAATTTTCTAGAGTTGTATTGTACGGTTGCTATCAAGGTAAATTTATTTTAAAAAGGCTGGAGGCGATGCCGTCGCTTAAAAACTTGCCTTTTAGGGTGGTTAATAGTTTGTTATCTTCAATATACAATAAATCTTCATTAATGTAAATCTCAGCCTGTTTTAATAAATATTTTTTATAGTTTTCTCCAAATTCATCTTCCACTTTTTTTATTGAAACGCCCCAAATAGTTCTCAAACCCGTCATAATATATTCGTTGTATTTATCGGTTAGCGATAGGGTTTCTGTTTCCATTGGCAGCACGTTTTCTTGAATACTTTTAATGTACTTTGAATTGTTTCGCACATTCCAACTTCTATTTTTTCCATCAAACGAATGTGCCGAAGGCCCAATGCCCAAATACCTTATGCCTTGCCAATAGGCCGAATTGTTTTTACTGAAATAGTTGGGTTTACCAAAATTTGATAGTTCGTAATGCACAAAACCTGTTTGTTCTAATTTTTCAACCAGAATATCGAATTGTTGCTGAGCTAAATCGTCATCCACATTTTCAATGATGCCTTTTTTAATAAACGACTCTAAAGCCGTTTTGGGTTCTACTGTTAAGGCATAGCAGGATATATGTGGGATACCAAAAGCCAAAGCGGTTTCTATATTTTCAATCCATTCGGCATGGCTCAACCCAGGAATACCGTAAATTAAATCGATGGAAATATTATCAAAATATTGGGTCGCTTCCTTGAGACACGCTTTTGCTTCTTTAGTATTATGTGCACGGTTCATTAATTTTAAATCACGCTGAAAAAACGATTGAATGCCAATGCTAAGCCTGTTAATTGGTGTATTTGATAATTCTTTAATTCGTTGGTTCGACAAGTCGTCGGGGTTAGCCTCTAAAGTAATCTCCGGATTTTCGCAAACTTTAAAGTTTTTATAAATCGCTTCTATCAACAACCCTAGTTCTCCGTTGGATAATAAAGACGGCGTGCCACCACCAAAATATATGGTTTTTACCGTTTGTTTTTTGAGTTCATCCTTTCGCAAAAGCAATTCTTTCACTAAACACTCAAGGAGCTCCGTTTTCTTTTTTAGAGATGTTGAAAAATGAAAATCGCAATAATAACAGGCCTGTTTGCAAAATGGAATATGAATGTAAATACCAGCCATTATTTTTTAACCCGATCTTCGTTCTGTTTTACAAAAGCACTCCAACCCGAGTAACTTTTACCAACCTCAACCCGACCGGAATTATAGAAATGGCATACCGCTGCCGCAAGACCATCGGTAGCATCTAAGTTTTTCGGTAAGGTTTTTAATCCCAAAGTGCTCTGAAGCATTTTAGCCACTTGCTCTTTGCTAGCATTACCGTTGCCCGTAATGGCCATTTTAATCTTTTTGGGCAAATATTCGGTTATTGGTATTTCACGGCTAAGGCCAGCAGCCATGGCGACACCTTGCGCACGCCCAAGTTTGAGCATACTTTGCACGTTTTTGCCAAAAAACGGCGCCTCAATGGCTATTTCATCTGGATTGTGCGTATCTATCAATTCGATAGTGCGTTCAAAAATCAACTTCAATTTAAGGTAATGGTCACTGTACTTTTTTAAATCGAGCTCATTCAACTGCATAAAATGCATGGTTTTCCCTACCACTTTTATGAGTCCGAAGCCCATAATGGTCGTTCCTGGGTCTATTCCTAAAATAATGCGTTCTTTCATGGATAACATTTACAACCTCTGCCCAACGCGTATGAAACCCCAAAGGTTAGGTATATTAAATCGTCGTTAAACGAAAAACCATCAACGTTAATATCATATTTATTTTCATTGGAAAACGAATAAACCAATGCTAAATCTGACATGACGGATAAATTTCTTGATACTTTATAATGAATTTCGGCTCCCAAAATGGCATTTAAAAACCGATAATCATTTTCTGAAAACTCTCCCGAAGGATTTGAAAAACTGTAACCGGGCCCACCATGCAAAACAGTACCAACCTCTTCTGGTAAAAACCGTAACAGCGAACTAAAATCGTAAGCCAATTGTGCATTAACACGGCTATAATTTAATTCAAACTCCTGAGAATCTAGACCACTGGAGGATCGGTTGAAACCATAATCCAGTTTAACACCCAAATTTTCGAGAAGCATATACTGCACGCCTAAATTTATTGTTGGAAAATTAAGGTAATAGGTATAATATCCTGGACTTTTCTCGTCGCTCTCAATAGGATCGTTTATTCCTATTGCCAATTGCAACTTCCATTTATCGTAACTTTGAGCCCTTGCAAATGACGTTATTAATATAAAAATCCAGAAAAAGGTTTTAAGTTTTTTACCGATAAAATTTGAGGACATATATCATAATAATTTATTTTGCTGCAAAATCCATAATGCTTTTGCTACAACCTTACAAAGCTAAACAATTCTTTTTTGTGCTCATTAAATTAAGCATTGTAGGCGCTGCATTTTATTTTGTTTATAGAAAATTAACGAATAATAGCGCATTAAAATTTTCCGATTTTAGCGATTTTGTTTTAAAAAAAGACATTTTTTCGTTAAAAACCATCATTTTTTTGGCTTTTTTAAGCACTTTAAACTGGTTTTTCGAAATTTTAAAGTGGAAAATTTTAATAAACCCCATAAAAACAACAAAATTAAAAGCGGCGACCGAACAAATTTTGGGCTCGTTAACAGCATCGCTATTTACGCCCAACCGCATAGGCGAATATGGAGCCAAAGCCCTTTATTTCGTGCAAGAAAATCGTAAGAAAGCCGTATTGATAAACGTCATAGGCAACCTTTTACAAATGGCCGTAACGGTTTGCTTTGGTTGTTTGGGCCTTTTATTTTTTATCAAAATCTACCAACCCAATATCGAATACCAAAAGTTCCATCTGTTTTTAATTATTGCTTTGGCTGTTATCATTTTAATTGGCTTAGCCATTGCTAAGAGCAGCTTCGCCATCAAATGGTTTTCTTTTATTAAAATTAGGGCATTTCTTAAAAGCTATCCCAAAAACAGGTTGGCGTTAGGGATGTTGCTTTCCTTTTTGCGCTACGCCATTTTTTCGTTTCAGTTTTTCTTTTTGTTACAATTATTAAATATTCAACTCCGTTATTTTGAGGCTATGGTTATCATTTCAACCCTGTATTTTTTAGCTTCGGTTATTCCTTCCATTTTTATATTCGACGTTGTGGTAAAAGGCGGTGTGGCCATTTATCTTTTTACTTTTGCCAAGGTTGATAGCCTTGCCATATTAAGTATTGTTACCTTAATGTGGATTTTAAATTTTGTATTCCCCAGCATAGTGGGCAGTTATTTTATATTGAAATTTCAACCTAAAACCAACCCTATTGCATCATGACGCTAACCTTTATTATAATAACCCTTTTGTACCTCATACTCATTGGCCGTTTTATTTATGGGTTCGATAAAGTCGTTATTTTTAGTTTGCAGGACCTCCCTCCTAAAACGTATTTTTCGGTTATTATCCCGTTTAGAAATGAAGCCGATAATTTACCGGACTTGTTAAAATCAATTAAAACCCTAAATTACCCAAAAGAAAAATTTGAAATTATTTTAGTTGACGATGATTCGGAAGACCATTCCGTTGCAACCATCAAAAAGCATCTTTCAAAATCTAAAATCCAGCACTTTATAATCAAAAATCAAAGACACACTAATTCACCAAAAAAAGACGCCATTGCCGCGGCTGTTAATGCGGCTAAAAACAAATGGATTATCACAACTGATGCCGATTGTGTTTTACCCAAGTTTTGGTTGGATAGTTTTGATGAGTTTATCCAAAAAAACGATACGGTTTGCATTGCCGGCCCTGTAACTTACATTGAAGACAACTCGTTTTTAAACCGCTTCCAAGTATTGGATTTGCTCAGTTTACAAGGTAGTACTATTGGCAGTTTTGGCATAAAAACCCCTTTCTTGTGCAACGGTGCCAATTTTGCTTATACAAAGGCGACATACTCAACACTAAACGGTTTTGAGGGCAACACAAACATTGCCAGTGGCGACGACATTTTTATACTCGAAAAAGTAGCCAAAACACATCGAAAAAAACTGCATTATTTAAAATGTGAGCATGTCATTGTTAAAACAAAAGCGCAACCGTCATGGAAAGCATTAATAAATCAACGTGTGCGATGGGCGGCAAAAACAAGTAATTACCATAATGCCTTTGGAAAGTTAACCGGCCTTTTGGTTTTTTTGATGAACACAGCGATTATTTTAGGAATTTTCCTTTCGTTTTTCGATGTATTTAAACCCAAAACATGGGTTTATATTTTGGTTATTAAAGCTAACATCGATTTCTATTTAATCTATAAAACTGCATCGTTCTTCGACCAAAAAAAGGCGCTCAAAAGCTTTATTTTTAGCTTTCTTAGCTATCCTTTTTTTAGCGTTTATGTGGCTTTAATTTCAATATTTTCAAGCTACAAATGGAAAGGCCGTTCTTTTAAAAAATAACTTAATTTACACTAATAATTATTGGCAGTTTAAATTCGGTAGTCACTTGCTGTCCGCGCTTTAGGGCCGGAAATATTTCTGGTAAGGAATCTAAACTTTTTTCAAGAAGGGTTTTTATTTCAGGGATTTCATACTCGGTTATCGAGTCTGCTTCAACTTGAATCAACACCAAATCGCCACGCTTAGACACTTGAAATTGGAGCATCACGGTATCTTGAACGTCTTGCCCAACAACAACCACCTCTTTTTTTAAGAAATTAGCAATATGATTGGTTAAGGTGTATTGAAAACATACTTTACGTTCGGTTTTTGAAATTGACGATTCGCAAGCTTGAAAGCTCGGGTATTCGTCCACATCGTTCCAATTGAAGGTTTGCAGTTCTTCGTTTAAAATGGCTTCGGAAGATGTTTTTTTTACATTGAAATACTCGCAGGAAAAAAGCATCAAGGAAAATATAAAAACACAAGTAAACCTCATAAATTACAACTGAAACCGAAAAGTACAATTTTTTTGAATTTTAATTGTATGAAAACAGAAAAACCGAAGCTAAAAAACTTCGGCTTCTAAAGATTAACTTGATTTTAATAAAGAATTTCTTGAAACCAACTATCCCTTGGGCAAGCCACAGGGGTATGTCGCTGGTTCCATTTTGAGCTTAGGGTCAAAAACCGAAATTCTATTATTTAGATTCCCGTTTTCACGGGAATGACAATTTCAGCGGTAACCCCGATGCAAGCATGCGGATAATTCTTTTCGATTAAAATCTATTCGGGCATTTCAAAAATTATGGGAAGCGAATACAGTACGTTTACATTCTTACCTTCCTGTTTTCCCGGTGCCATTCTAGGCAATTCTTTAATCACCCTTATGGCTTCGTTTTCCAATTCTATATGCGATCCCCTTGCAGCAATTTCATCTTCAACCACAACTCCAGACTGATCAATTTTAAACTTAACCACAATGCGCTGCCTTCCCGTTAAATCTAAATCTTTTCCCAAATCTGTATTAAATTTTTTGGCCACAAATTCATTAATTTTTTCAGAAATACATTTTTTTCGTTCCTCATTGGTTTGCAAATCTTCACAGCCCGGAAAAACGGGAGGTTGTTCTATTATAGAAAATGGAACATTCCCTTCAATATTTTTATGTTTTGGCTCCGGCATTTTGTTTGAATTGGTTTGTTGCTGACTTTTAAAGATGAAAAAATCTGGGTTGGATGCTTTTCTATATATTTTTTTAGCTTCATCCGTGTTTTTCCATTCTAAATATTCTTCGTATGTTTTGTTAAATAAATCACGTGAATTTTGGGCGATATATGGATTATCTTTCAATTCTATATTTAGCAAAATACGCATTCTATAAAATTCTTCTTTTGTACATTTCTCAATGTTCACTTTACGATGAAATGCCTTGAACACTTCTCCTTTATCTGCACCAGAATTTTTAATATTGGTATACTCTGACATTAACTCTTTTATTAAAGCATCATCAGATGAACTATTTACTTTGGTTTCTTCTTGATTATGACAGGAAGTATAAACCAACATCCCTAATACGAGAGGAATTAGAAGCACATACTTCAATAAATTAAACTGTTTTGATTTTGATTTTTGTAACATAACGATTCGTTTTTTGATTAATGATTGTTTATAAAATGGATTGATGAATGATATATTTTTGGTGTCGAAAACCTGTGACAATAGGTTTTGGTAGTATTCGGTTTTATTCTGTTTTACGGCATGGGCATCGGCAATAAATTCGTGGAGTTCAACCATTCTATTTTGATAGATATAGACCAACGGATTAAACCAAAATGGGACTCTAAGCAATTCAAAAAACAATAAGTCTAAGGTGTGGTTTTGTTTTACATGTACCATTTCGTGTTTTAAAATGGAGGCTTTCTGGTTGGCTTTAATGTGATCGCCCAAAAACACACACCTAAAAAAAGAAAATGCGGCACTGCTATTTATCAAACTTACGATTAACAAATCCCCCTTTTTTACTTTTGGATTTTTATAGAGTAAAGCTAATAATTTAGCCATCTTAAAAATGAAAAACACCAAGGCCAAAGCCATACCCAAATAGAAAAGGAAATTCCAGCTCCAAAAATGGGGCGATGAAACGACTACGGGTTCCAGCTGAATCACTTGACCTTCTGCTTGTGCTACACCTTCACCAACAAGAATTTCTGGTAATGTAAAAATGAATTCCTGCGAAATCATGTTCTTAAACTGTTCTATTTCAACAAGGGGAATAAGTAACGACAATAGAGGTGTTGCCAACAAATAAGCACGATTACAATTAAAAAAAGTTTCCTTTCTTAAAAAAAGGTCGTAAACCAATAAAAAGAAGGCTTGAAAAGCTATGGTTTGTAAAATATAATGTAACATCACTTTCCGCTTTTATTGATTTCGTTTAACACCGACTCAAGGTCTGTAATATCCATATCGTTTTTCTTTACAAAAAAGGACACCATACTTTTAAACGACCCCTGAAAATAATTATCGACCAACTGGTTTATAGACTGGTTGCTATAATCTTGCTTGGCCACCACCGGAAAATAAATATGTCCCTTACCCTGCTTTTCGTAATCTACAAAACCTTTGTTTTCTAAAATTCGTACAATTGTAGAAACCGTGTTATAGGCTGGTTTTGGGTCATCAAACTCTTTTATAATGGCTTTTACATTTGCTTTTTTTAACCGCCAAAGTATTTGCATAATGTCTTCTTCTGCCTTAGTAAGTTGTTTCATTTTTTACCGTTTTTAATTTAAACTAAAGATTTAGCTCAACAAATATAACTAAATAATTAGTTTTAACTAATTTTTTAGTTTAAAAATGTAACGTTTGGCATAATTATTAGTCTTATTTAGCATAACACTTAAACATTTTCATGGATATTATTTTAATTATTATTGCTTTATTATTAATGATTTTGGGCATTTTGGGAAGTTTTTTACCTGTTCTGCCCGGTCCCTTAACTAGTTGGGCAGGGTTGTTGGTGATTCACTTTACAAACACCATACCCATGGACAAACCTTTTTTGATCATTACTTTTTTAGTGGCCCTGCTAATTTGGCTGTTAGATTATTTTATTCCTGCGATATGCACCAAACGCTTTGGAGGCACCAGATACGGTATGATTGGAACCACCATAGGGCTTATTGTTGGCTTAATCGCCCCTATTCCAGGAGGAATCATTATTGGTCCCTTTGTTGGCGCCCTTATTGGAGAATTGATTAACAAAGCCGATTCGAGAACTGCCACTAAAGCCGCTATTGGGTCGTTTATTGGGTTTTTAACCTCAACGTTTATAAAATTTGTAGTGGCTGTTGTTTACCTAGGGCTTTTTGTTGGTATTATTTGGGATTACAAAAATGCTCTATTTTAATTTTAAAAAAGAAGAAGCCCTGTGGGTCTCTCACCTCCACAGGGCCTGTAAATTGCTATTATCAACATAAAAAATTGAGGGATTAATTAATTTTTGAAGTGTTGATGCTACAAATATAAATAATACAAATCTTTCCGAACTGTGGGAAACCCGTAACGGTTTTACGGGTATTTAATAAAACCTAGATTTTACGGCTGTTTTGGAAGCACGAAAAATTCGAGAAATCTTAGTTTTTTTTGGGTTGTAGGTCTAATTTTACACGAAACCTTTTTTTCTCGCTTCGTTTAACAAGGTTTCGTCCTGCCCATCGTTAACCTCAAAAATATCGCGGAGTTGTTTTTTGCGTTTTTCGATGGCACTTAAAGAAATATCGAGATGTGATGCCAGATTTTTTGTCTTTACACCCTGCGAAAGCAGATAAAGAATTTTTCTATTTTTATCATCAATTACAATATCGCTTGTTATGGTTTTTCGAATATGGCTATTGACCGTACCACTATAAAATGGTGGATTGTTAAGCACAGCCTGAAATGCACTGGCCAGTTCGCTCGATGTCAAATCACTTTTAATCAAAAAGCCTTCTGGATCTATTGTCTTTATGATATTATGTATTCTAAAAGACTCGTTGAACATGGTTAGAATAACAATCTTGGCTTCTGGCAAAACTTTTCGTGCATATTCGGCTAAATCTTCTCCCGAGCTCATGGAACCATCTGAAGAGGGTGGCAGGCTAATATCGAAAAACAGCATGCCATATGGGCGTTCGTTCTGCAACGATTGATCCATTAACTTTACTGCCTCATCACAGTTATTGGCGATATCAATCTCTAATTCTTGATTGTCTTTTTTGGTAAATAAAAGTGTGTTTTGATACCCTTCAATAATTATAGGGTGATCATCAACCATTAATATTTTAATTTTTTCAGTCATAATTTTGGCCTTAGTGGATTGGTGCCTCTATAATTACTGTTGTTCCCTCCTCTATTTCTGAGGTTATTTTAATTGTTCCGTTTATATCTTTTATTCTTGATTTGATGTTTTTTAAACCTATACCTGATTTTGCCTTATTTACATCAAACCCTGAACCATCATCTGAAATACTTAGGCAAAGTACATTATTTTTTAATTTAAAACTAATATTAACATGGGTTGCGTTGGCATGTTTGTAGATATTATGTAGCGTTTCCTGTATGATTCTATATATATGAATTTTCTTTTTATTGGACACAGCATCCCAATTGATATCGTCATCATGCATCAAATTGTACTTTAAACCGTAAGCCAAAGTCTGGGTTTCAACCAATGTTTTTATGATATCAATAAATCCGGAACCAGAAACAAAATCGGCATTCAATTCATGAGACACTTTCCTGATGTCACTTTCAATGGTTTTTAATTGCTCTATATAATGCCCCCTTGTTTTTATGGCTTCGGGGCTATTGTTCATGTTCAGGCTATCTAAACTTAGCCTAGTACCAAACAGCCTACCTAGCACACCGTCGTGCAACTCTTCTGAAATACGTTTCTTTTCAAGGGCTCTGGCTTCTTCAATACTTTCATTCTGAGACAGCATGAGGTTATAGATTTCCTCGTTGGTTTCTTGTTGTTTTTGAATAAACTGTAGTTCTTTATTTTTATTTCGTTGTGCAATCACCAAATACAAAAGAAAAGAGGCCAATATTACAACAACAGAGACAATTAACAACCAAGTACGCTCTTTGGCTATTTGCTTGTTTTCTTGTTCTATTTTATCCGTTTCATATTGAATTCTGGCAAATTTGTTTCTGGTAGCTCTTTCATTTTTTAATAAGCTATCGTTTAAATTAATATAAGCTTTTAAATGCTCTGCAGATTTTTCTCCCTCTTCAATTTTTGAAAGCAACAACAATGAGCTCAATAATTCATCATTATGAAAGTTTTCCGCGATATCTTTTGCCTTATAAGCATAATGCCTTGCAGTATTATTATCTTTTTTGTGATGGTAATACTCTGCCAAATGTTGATTAACACTAATCGAATTATAACTTCCTGGGTTTATACTATCTGAAACTTTAAGAGCCCTAAAAAACAAGTCTGGCAAATCAGTAAAGTCATTACTTAAAAATTTAGTATGCGCATAGTTATCCAACACCAAAGCATAAAAATCGGGTTTTATTTCAATTAATTTGTCATTATCTAAAATTTGACTGTAATATTCTAATGCTAAATTATAATCCCCAGATTTTTTATAAGAAAGGGCTAAATTGTTTTTGGAGAAATTCATAACTATTTTATTTTCTCCATTTAATTTTTCAATTAATTCAATCGATTTTTTGTAATAGGAAACTGATTCTTCATACTGTTCCAATTCACCAAAAACTAAACCCAAATTATTATATATACGCAATTTAGCCTCAACCACATCCTGAGTCTCTTTAAGAGGTTCAAGCAAAGTCATAGCTCTTACAGAAGTTAACTCACTGCCCGTAAGGTCTTTTTCATTTTTCTGAACAACCGCAATTCCATAAAGCGTTTTGGCTAATTTTAAATTATCTTTTTTAATTTTATAAAATTTCTCGGCTTTATGATAGTAGTAGTAGGCACTATCCCCTAAAAAACTGTACCTATAAACTTCACCCAAGGCATAATGAGCACCAGCTAAATCTGTTGAGTCTCGCAATTTTGAATTTAATATATTCCTATGAATAGAATCAATAATTGCCAAATTGTCTTCACTCTGCGCAGATACTGTAGAGAAAGCAAATAATAAGAGGATATTAACAATTAAAATTCTCAAGAAATAGAGTAATTGGATATTACTCAAATGTATTTATAATTTTTCAATTTGTATCAATAAAAAAACCTCTTTACAAAAAATAAAGAGGTTATATTATTTATCAGTGAACTTTTCTGTTACATGTCTACACCACCGCCAGTAATTGGTATATCAATCACATCTGGAGATTTCAACACATCATCTTCTGTTAAGTCTTGTTTTGTACATGATACTAATGACGCAAAAATTGCGGCTGCGATTAAAGTAATTTTTAGGGATTTCATATAAATTCGATTTTAAGGTTAATTTTTTCACCTTGTTTAAAACAAAAAATGGTTGGCAAAGACTCTAAAAAATCTTGCTAGAGGGAAAATGGATAATTAACTTAAAATCGAACGCACCTTTGCACATACGATTTTATAAATAAATTTTTGAGGGATTTTCAGACCTATATAAAAAGTCTGTAGAATGGATTAATTTTTAAAATTGGACTTAGGGAAAAAAGGGACGCCCAACTTTATACAGCTAAAATATGTTAATAACTTTTAATAACTACGATTTTCTTCGATAAAAAGCATAAAAATCGACGAAATGCACATTCTATAATCGACGAAATGCATATTTTTTCGACTTTTTAAACGATTTCTTACAAGGTGGACTTGCTTTTAACCAAACTCGTCTTAACTATTTTGGTTTTCACGTCAAGATCAGGAGATGTACTTTGTAATCGCTGGATTAACATTTGAGCAGCATTTGCACCAATGGCCTTAGCGTGTTGGCGTATAGTAGTTAGTTTGGGGAGTGTGTGGTTTGATTCAGAATTACTGGCAAAGGCAATTACAGAAATATGCTTTGGCACTTTAAGCCCCAGATTTACAGCCGTATTTAAAGCTATTATTCCAGAACTATCGGCAGCTACTATCCCATCAATTCCTTTGTGCTTTTTTAAGAATGATTTTATTTTTTTTTGTTGGTCGTCCTTCTTTTTCAGTTTTAGCACTATTGGCCCAAGGCCTCTGTTCTCTAAAATTGCCTTGTTGTAACCACGCTCCCTTAATTTACCCACACTAAGTTCATTAATCGTACTAACAAACGCGATTTGCTTACGGCCTTCGCCCAATAATGTTTTTGTAGCATTATAAGTTGCTTCAAAATCATCAACAATTACCTTATCACACAACACATCGTGAGCTACCCTGTCAAACATAACTATGGGAAGACCCCGAGCAATCGTATTTTTAAAGTGTTCGACCTCATTTTTAACTTGGGTTTCCTCAGACAACGACAATATAAAACCATCAACACTGCCGTTAGCCAACAGATTAAGACTCTCCTTTTCCTTTTCCAACGATTCGTTTGAAATGCAAGTAATAATATTGTAACCATGCTGGTTAGCCTCACGTTCTATACCAAAAAGGACTTTAGCTAAAAACCGATTAAGAATATTAGGTATAATAACACCTATGGTTTTTGTCTTATTGCTTTTAAGGCTCAACGCTACCTTATTTGGCGTGTAGTTATACTGCTCTGCAAGTTGTTTTACACGTTTAATGGTTTCCCCACCTATTTCCTCACTATTATTAAGCGCCTTGGAAACAGTCGAAATAGAAACCCCCAACTCTTTAGCCAATTGTTTTAACGTAACCATATTGCCACCTGATGATTTTTGCAATTGCAATGTACAAAATTAGTTTTTTCAATTTACACATTTTTTATTACCTCATTTTGATGTGCTCCACAACTAAAAAAAGTACTTTATACCATCCAAAGCCCTTAATTTTTAAATAGATTAATGTTTAGCTAACAACTTATTAATTGAAGAATGTTACTTTTGCAGCTCAAATAACAGTATGGATTTTTCAAAAGTAAAACTTATAGTATCAGATATGGACGGCACGTTGTTGAACCCAAACAGCGAAGTAAGCCCTCGGTTTTTCAATCAGTTTAATGCCTTAAAGCAGCAAAATATTCACTTTACTGCAGCGAGCGGCCGCCAATATCAAAGTATTTTAGATAAGCTAGCCCCTATAAAAGACCATATTTCAATTATAGCTGAAAATGGTGGCATTATGAAATACAATAACGAAGAACAGATTTTGTTGAAATTAACGCAAGCCAACATCAAATCTGCTGTTGAACTCCTTAGAACAATTGAGGGCGCTTATATTGTATTATGCGGCAGAAAATGCGCGTATATCGAAACCAATAATAACGCTTTTATTGAAAAATTCAGTCAATATTATAAAGAATATGAAATTGTTGACGACTTAACTAAAGTGAACGGTGATCATTTTTTAAAAATAGCTGTTTTTCATCATGAATCGTCTGAAAGTTACATCCTGCCCACGGCAAAAGCCTTAAAAAAAGACCTACAGGTTATAGTATCTGGTGAGAATTGGCTGGACATTTCACATGCAAAAGCTAACAAGGGATACGCCTTGACCATTTTACAAAAAGAACTGGGAGTTACAGCTGAAGAGACCATGGTTTTTGGAGACTACAATAACGACCTTCAAATGTTAAACCTAGCTTATTTTAGCTACGCTATGGAAAATGCACACGACGATGTTAAAAAAACAGCACGTTTTTCAACCAAAAGCAATGCCGAAGAAGGTGTAGAAACTGTTCTAGACCGACTTTTAAACAACCAACATGACCTATAAAACCTAAAAAAGACGAACATAAGAGAATGCTCGTCTATAATTAGCTATTAATAATCCCTATTTTGTAACGTAATCAGGACCTGTAAGATTTACATAATTAGCGAAAACCCAAATTTACTTACGTAACAATTGTTACACAAATCTTCAAATATCTATAAATAAACAACTTACAACTCTTCTTTAGACCATGCTGCTTTTTTAACCAAATCTGGATAGTCTGGAATATAAGTAAGTCCTTTTATGTATATATCGTAAGACGCCTTATAATCGCCTTTGTAGTAATAGTAATTTCCAGCCCTTAAATACAAATCGGAGATTAATTTTTTATTTACTTCTGACAAAATCTCATTGCCATCCATTACAGTTTCGAACTTTGCAAGGTAATCTGATGCCATGGCGAGGTCTTTGTTTATATAATTCATTAAAGAAATATTGCCGTAAAAATGGGCCAAGCTGATAAAATATCGCCGATTGGATTTTAAAAACCCATAAGTTTCTGTCATTTCCAAAAACGTTTCTAACGATTTTAAATCGTACATTGAAAGCAACACCTTTTTAAAACAAACGTATTCAATTATTTCTTTGGCAATTTTACTATCAGAATTAAGCTTCAAAACCTCATCGCAGTATCGCAAAGCTTTGTCGAGATTTTCGTCGGTAGCCGAATTTCTAGCCAAATACTCATACATGTATTCTACGGCTTCATCCCTAACCTTTTCTTCTGTTATTGTTTTAAGCTTACCAATGGTGCTTTCTAAAAACTCACTATCATTGTCATCGTGCTCAATAATTTTGTAAAGGCTAGATTTTAAATTACCAATGGAATAATCTTTTGGGTAGTTAGACATTTCTAACAATTCAATAAGATAATCGACATCATCTTGCGTATTAAATTCAAGATCGTTCACCTTGGTGTACATAATACTTTTTAGAATCGGTTTTATAAGTGGAGAAGAATAAAACACTTTTGATTTCCGTAGATTGTTCAGTGCCTCATCGTAGTTTGCATTGTTTAAATTTGTTATGCCCTTGTTGTAATATTGCATACCTATTAACGCACTTCTATCGACAAACGCTTTGCCATAGTAATATTCTTCGTAAAATTTCATATAACCCTTTGCGAGAACCTCTTCTTTTGTGACAAGTTTATAGGCTATTAGTTCGTCTACAATTTTTTGCACTTCGGACTCTTTCGGCACCGAAAAACCATATGCTCCAGGCACAGTGGTTTCTAAATATATTTTGAGTGAATTAGGATAAGCAATCAAGAACACATGCGATGGTGTTTCTTTTATATGATACGGTATGTTGAGCTCATCAAAAGCATAGGAATATAGAGCTGAAGCTGTAACGCAATTGTAGGTGCCATTTTTAAAAATATCAGTAAAATACGAATCTAGAGCATACTTAACGAAAAACCTATCGTGTAACTCATCATAAATTTGCTTTACACGCTTTTTTTCCTTTCTGGGACGCGCTTCTTTTGGTGAAAACCCTTTAATAGCCGACATCAGTTCTTGTTTATAAGCACCTGCACCCCCAGGACTCATCGAAGAATCAATTGCACAAAGGCCTTCTATAAAATTATAATTCAAAGAATCTGACTGGTAGGATTCAAAAATAGACTCCTCAAAATCTGAAGTAAAGGTTTGACCATAAAAATTAAGAGAAATAAGAACTACCGAACAGACAATAAAGGTTTTAAAATTTTTCATTTAGAAGACTGTGCTTTTAATTAGCCTACTAATTTAATCAATTATAGGAAAATTAGCATAATGCTCAAAATTAAATGAAAATCAAGTCATTTTCATTCCTTATATTTGAAATAAAATTTACAACATGATTTTAGGAGTTTCAGAATGGTTAAGCAGCAAACTAGGGTGGAAAACATCACACATCCGTATTGCTTTTGTAGTAGCAGTTTTATTTTTTGGATTTGGCATTGGGCTTTACCTAATTCTTTGGATAGTTAAATTGTTTTCTAAATAGCATTTGAAGAAACACCTGTTCCATTCTTAAATCAGACACAACAACTCTTTCAATCTCTTTTAGGGAATATTTACGCACAGGAACTTTATTTAAGAAGCCAAGAAGTTTTTGCGACAGCCCTAAAACAAAAAAGCATCCCCATTTTCTTCTTCTCAGAAAAAAGGAAAGCTTTCTATTGGAATACCTCCCGATTACTATCGGGATTATCGGCATTACTACACGCCCAAACTATGTTGGGAACAATACAACTACTTTTGATGGGGCTTGAATGTTCCATAACCATTACTCCATATTAAGTTTATCGACCAGTGCTACAAACCTAGGTTCTGAACGAAGCGGCTCAAAATCTATGCAATGTTTTATCCTTGGGAAAAAAATTTCTCCGTATTTATAACTGCTTTCCAAAAGCTCCAGAGCCGCTTTTTTATCTCCTATTAACATACAAAGTCTTGCCTTTCTAAAACATCTACTGTTGCCACAATTTGACTCCCTTCCAATAATCAATCGAACCACCCCTTCTATTCCTGATGTTTCATATATTTTATCGATTGATCCTGGATGGGCTCGATGATATTCGGGAAACTTCAATTTTAAAGCCTCATGAGCTTTATCATATTTATGCATCTTAATATAAATAATAATTCTTTCGTCAAGGCCAACCCCTGTTAGTTCATAGGCTTTTTCATTTTCCTCAATAGCTTTTTCAAATTCACAGTTATTGTAGTAAATCAGACTACTTTCAGCATATATTTGCGGCGCATAGAGATTATATTTAATCGCCAAATCAATATGCTTTCTTGCCTCATCCTTTCTTCCTAAAATATTCATTAATTCGGCATAACTATGATGCGCATTTTCATTACTAGGCTCTAAAAGCAATGCTTGTTTAAGCTCTTTTTCTGCTTGTTTCCAATTCCAGTCAAACCAAAAAGATATATCTCCCAATACACCATAGGCAGAAGAAATATTTTGGTTAATTGAAAGTGCTTTCTTGGTAAACAATTTTGCCTTTTTAATCCCTTCTTCTCTTGGATGGTAAACCCCTCTAAATGCCATGACTTTATACGCATCACCCAGTCCGGCATAAGCTGGAGCGTATAAGGAATCTAAAGCAATGGCGTCCTCAAAGCACTTAACGCTCCGCTTTAAATCTTCTTCTGTCCTTTTGTCCCAAAAAAAGCGCCCTTTTAAGTATAGATTATAAGCCTCAAAATTTTTAGTTTGAGTTTCGTCTATTTTACTCTCATCTGTTGGCGAAAGGGTTACTTCAAGCTGTTGTGCTACCTCCTTAGCAATCTCGCCCTGCATAGAGAAAACATCCCCATGCAGCTTTTCATAGGTCTCAGACCAGATTTGAATATCTTTTTGGGTGTCAACAAGTTGTACCACGATGCGAAATTTATTTGTATGCTTTTGAACACTGGCCTCCAGAATATGGGAAATATCTAATTCCTCTATTATTTGAGGAATGGTTTTGGAATTCTTCCTATATCGTTCCATGGTCGTTCGTGAAATGATATCCACACCTTCTACTCGCGAAAGGTTACTTAAAATAATATCCATAACCCCATCGGCAAAATATTGGTCGGACTCATCATCGCCTAGGTTTTTAAACGGAAGAACTGCCAATGTAACTGACTTAACTCTATTCTCTTTGACCACAGAAGACCTAAAAATGTACGCCCCTATTACTGAAAACAGCAGTAAAACCCAATATAGAGTTCTTATATTAAACCTTAAAGGCTCTCCCCTTTCTATTTTACTACTATTCATTTTTTAATACTTATAGTACTCCAGCCACATCTTTAATTAACGAGATGAATTCTCACATTATTTAGGAGTTCTTTCTAAAATGGTTGCTAAACCTAATGCTAGAGTCAACCTATGAAGCTAAAGATAAATTACATCTGGAAAATTTACACTTCTATAATTGAAAATTTACGATTTTTTTGGTGTTTAAAGAAACAATATATAACGAAAACTATAATTCCAAACATTATTTTAATCTCAATACACCATTTATATATCGTACTAATAATTTTAAATTTGTGAAGTATCTAAAAAAAGCATACCAACTCCGAAATATCGGAAACGGAACGCTTGTCCATTGGAATACCTCACGGTAGCTATCGGGATTATTGGCATTAACTACATTCCAAATTAACTTTGGGAACAACACAACTACTTTTATTACTCCCAGTATACCCGATTGTTTTTGTCACAAATTAAGCATATCCTAAATAATCCCTTAAAGATGTTATTGGACATACAAACAATCAATTTTTAATAGTTTAGGTATTGAATTAAATTTTTAATTTAAAAACTAATACCTAATAGCAATGAAAACATTTCTATTTATTGTATTATTACTTATTTCAACCCCTGTAAAAGGCCAAACTTATGCATTAAATAAACATTTAATAGATAGAGACAAGAATGACTTTTTAGGTTGTAAAAAAGAGGTATTCGATTTTAAAGTACAGCTTTCATTTTCTGTGGGAACTTCTGACTTAACATCTTCCATTACTGCAATCAAGGATGAGGAGCCCAAAAACGATGAATATCTCGAAAAGTTAAAAGATTCCTTATCCAAGGACTCCCTAAATTTTAAATTACTGTATAAAATAGGTAAATTTTATGACAAGATAGGTGCCGAAAACAATAGTAAGGCATATTATAAAGAGGCACTGGAACATATAAACATTAAATTCTTTGATAGTGATTCTGCCTCTTTTTATGGTACTAGAAGTTTATTAAAAGCCAAATTAGGAATTAAGAAGGGGTTTATTGAGGATGCCGAAAAGGCACTTTTATTAAATCCAAATGAATACCATTCACTTTTTACTTACCCAATGTATTTAGCTTCCAAAGGTGAGTATGAAAAGGCCAAAACTATTTTGACCAATTCATTAACTAACAATACATTATACCCAGAATTAGGCATTTTCTTATTAATCACCATTAACACCACAAAATACCTTGAAGAATTCAAACAACTAGATGACAATCCCTCGCTTAAACAGAAATTAAAACAAAAACATTACAAAACTTTAATCGATTGGTCATCCATCCGAAACCATTATGAAAAATTAAATCACAAGCAAGCAGCCATTAATCTTGATAAATTGTTAAATTTTTATAACCTCTTTTTTAGGTGTGGTTTTTTTGACCTTGATGAAAACGGACAAATATTATTTGACTTCAGTAGGGATGAAAAAAAGGACCTTAAGGCATTGGAACGTTGGCTGAAGCAATCCTTAAAACATAAAACTTTAAATGCATATACGGCCTATAAACACCTTGGATTAATTAACTTCTACCTTGAAGATGATGATAAGGCCATTGATTATTACCAAAAAGCTATAGACATATTTTCAAGAAATAAAACAAAATTGATTGCAGAACCTAATGATGCTTATTTAACCTTGTTATCCATTTATAAGTTCCTTGATAAAAAAACTGAGTATGAAAACCTTCTTTTAAGAAAAATTTCAGACCCCAGAGCAAGGACATTTTCAGACTACATTAACCTATCTAAGTTTTATATTCTTGAAGATGATATTGAAAAAGTGCGATTTTATATCGAAGAAGCTGAAAAAATTGATTCTAAAAATTTTGATATTTATCGCTTAAAAGCTCACGCTAGCTACATGGAAAATACAAAAATAATAATGGAGAATTATTACTTAAGCAAAGCATTTCGTACTACAAAAAATGAACAAGATGCCTATAAGCTTATTTTGCAATGGGCCATTTATGATATGTTCAACAACCACCCTAGGTTGGCATACGGTAAGCTTATCACTATTAAAAATAAAATCAAAAAAGGCGATTGTGAAACCTGCGATAGGCTTATTACAACGTATTTCAATATTGAAAATTAACAGGTTAGATAAAAACAAAAAAACATCCCGATTTTTACTAAGTAAAAAAAGGAAAGCTTCTCATTGGATTGTCCATTTTTAGTGGACTTTCAATACGTTACCTCTTACCTGACAAACAAAACAACATTTTAGCTGCTATCTATCCTAATAATTCTTTCAAATATTATCTAGGACAGTTATTATGATATTAGATATATCTTCGATTTAAAATTAAAAATCATGAAAATAAATATCCACATCGTATTGTTCACCTTAATAACCATAACATCAATTGGAACTACACTAAACAGTTGTTCAAAGGATGACCCTAATATGGAAATGGATGAACCCAATATGGAAATTGCCCTGATTTTGGGAGACAATTACCAAGGAGGAATTATATTTTATCTTGATAATACTGAGAAACATGGATTAATTGCAGCTAAAACAGATCAGAGCACTTTAGATCCTTGGTGGAATGGAAGTTTTATTAAAACTGAAGCGACTAGTACTGCAGATGGCTCAACAAATACAAATATGATTATTCAAGCACAGGGCGATAATGGGTCATATGCTGCTAAATTGTGTAGGGATTACTCAGGAGGAGGGTTTAACGATTGGTTTTTACCCTCAAAAGATCAACTAAATATCTTATATGAACAAAAAACATTAGTAGGCGGATTCTCAAATCAAATTTATTGGACATCTAGTGAATATGGAGTAGGCAGTGCATGGGTTCAAGATTTTGAAAATGGCGAGCAACATTCAGACAATACAAGCGATAGAGCTGGTATTCACACTCGTGCAATTCGTGCTTTTTAGTGATTACCTTAATTTATAAGGAAAGCATATTCAGTTGAGGAAAACAAAAAAGCCTGTCTGCCGACAGGCAGGCATCCCCATTTTCTTCTCAGAAAAAAGGAAAGCTTTCCATTGGCTTAACTACTTAAACCTTTGATAAACACTATATGCTTACCAAACAACACAACTTCTTTAATGTGTCAAAAGAAGAGCTAATCATTCGGAGTTTTTGTTATTTGAATGAAAATATTTTAAAACTAAAAACTTACTTCCAATCTGGAATAAAGAATGTAATTATAATATTTCTTAATTTTACATATATGTAAATCAATATTTTACACACATCTAACTCTATTGAAATGGCTGACATTAAAACACCAACTATTACCTACATCGGTATAAATCAGCAAGTAGGTTATGATAATTCAACTGAAACCATCCTAGATTGTTCTATTTCTAACCAGATTCCGCATATTCATGAATGCGGTGGAAATGGACTTTGTACTACTTGTAGAATTAGAGTTTTGAGAGGTCATGATAACTTAAACCCCAGAACTTTGAGGGAGCAAGAAATAGCAAGAGTTAGAAAATGGGACCCTTCAATTAGGTTAGCATGCCAATGTTATGTGAAAGGCGATGTAAGCATCCAAAGGTTAATTTGGACTAGTTCAGAAATTAACAAACTGCAATTAGAAACTGTACCAGAAGGTACTGCTAAAGAAAGAGCCATTGCCATACTATTTTGTGACATTCGTGGATTCACTAAAATGACGTCACAAAATTATTCTTTTGATGTAGCCCATATTTTAAATAGGTTCTACACTGTTCTAGGAGACCCTATATTAATAAACAACGGTGTTATCTATCAATATGTTGGAGATGAAATTATTGGAATTTTTGGAGTGTCCGGAGGCATGAAAGATAAAAACTGCAAAGATGCTGTTAGAGCCGCTTTAGGAATGCAATATGCAATTGAAAGACTTAATCATATGGAACTCGTAGACTTTGACGTTAATCTTAAATTAGGTATTGGAATAAATTTTGGCAAAGCCTACATAGGCCATTTAGGACACCCAAAGCACAAGCAATTTGCTGTAGTCGGTGACCCAGTTAATACAGCCAGCAGAATTCAATCTTACAATAAAATAGCTAAAACAAATATTTTAATTTCTGATTCCATTTTTAAAGGATTATCTGAAGCAACAGTGGAGATAGGAGAAACATTTAATCAACAAATGGCAGGACATGAACATTTAACCAGATTTCATGAGCTAAAGGGTTTTAAAGAAATAGATATCCAATTAGAACTTCAGCGATCCTTAGACTACTTATTAAGAAACGAAGAGGATTTTGCAGATAAATTTTATGCCAAAGTCTTTAATAAAGCTCCAAAAATAAGATCCCTGTTTAAAAATAACATGACCTCCCAAGGAAGATTATTAACTCATATGCTTGCAGGAATTGTTTATTCAATGAGCAGACCAGACCACCTAAGTTTAGGGCTCAAATTACTCGGACAAAGTCATTCACGCTACGGTGTTCTTAAAGAACATTATCCAATAGTATTGTCAGCGCTATTGGAAACCATTAAAGAAGAGCTTGGGGAATTTTATACTGACCAATTAATAAATGCTTGGGAACAAGCGTTGACCATAATTACAAATGAGATGAAAAAATATGCCTAATAAGCTAAAAACAAAAAAGCATCCCAATCTTCAATTAAGAAAAAAGGAACCCTTACCCATTGGTTTAACTACTTAAACCTAATTTGAACACTGCGCAACCATCAAAGAGCACAACTTCCTTTTTTAACCTGATGCCCAAGACAAACCTCCTCCCGCTTTAACCCTTATTCCATATTAAGTTTATCGATAAGCACTAAATATCTAGGTTCTGATTGAAGGGGTTTGAAATCTAAATAATGCCTAATCTTTGGAAAATGCTTATGACCAATTTCATAACTTTTTTCTAAACATTCTAAAGCGTTTTTTGTATCGCCTATTAACATAAACAACCTAGCTTTATTAAAACAATTACTTACATTACTTCCGCTACATTTACTATCACCAATATACCAATGAACCACGCCTTTAATTCCTGAGGACTCATATATCTCATCAATGATTTCGGGATGTGATTGTAATTCAGGAAACTTTAACTTTAAGGTTTCAACAGCTTTATCGTACTCCCCTAACCTGACATAACAATAGAACCTATAATGAAGGCTAAAGCCTCCCAACTCATAGGCTTTTTTAGTCTCCTCAACAGCTTTTTCAAATTCACCATTATTATAATAAATCTGACTACTGGTAGAATACACAAGTGGAGCATTGGGGCTATTTTTTTTAGCCAAATCAATGTGCTCTCTTGCTTCCTTATTTCTTCCTAAACTATTCAGTAGCCCAGCATACCATTGATGAGCTGTCGCATTGTTAGGATCTAAAATTAAGGCTTGATTAAACGCTTCTTCCCCTTGTTTCCAATTCCAGTCACGCCATACAGATATTTTCCCAAGTACCGTATATGCCAGGGATATATTTTTATCAATGGAAAGCGCCTTCTCTGCATACATTTTAGCTTTTTCATTCCCTTCATCTCTGGGATACCACCTCCACTGTGCCATGACACTATAAGAAGCGGCCAATCCTGCATAGGCCAAGGCATAGTCTGGATCTAAAGCTAGAGCGTCTTCAAAATATTTAACACTAAGTTTTAAATCCTCCTCTGTTCGCCTATCCCAAAAAAAGCGTCCTTTTAAATACAGATTATAAGCCTCAACATTTTTTGTTGGGGTTTCATCCAATCTTCTTTCATCTATTGACGAAAGGGTTATCTCAAGGTGCTGTGCTATCTCTCTGGCTACTTCACTTTGCATAGAGAAAATATCCTTATACAATCTTTCGTAATCATCAGCCCAGATGTGAACATCGTTTTTTGCATCAATAAGCTGGACCGCGATACGAACTTTATCCGTTTGTTTTTGAACACTGGCCTCCAGCATATGGGTAATACCCAATTCTTTGGCTATTTCAGGAGTGGTTTTAGAATTCTTCCGGTACTGTTCCATCGTGGTTCGTGAGATCACATTAAAATTTTCTATCCCTGAAAGGCTACTTAATATGACATCCATAACACCATCGGCGAAATATTGATCAGATGGATTATCACTAAGCGTCTTAAATGGAAGCACTGCTAAGGTAACCTTTCTGTTGCCCTTTCGCTCAGATGCTAAATCACCAACGATATAGGCCCCCATTCCCAACAATAACACTAAAACACCTAAAAAGACACTCTTTTTTAAGCTAAATGAGGATAATTGTCTGGCCTTTCCATGGTGCTCCTTGACTCCATCCCCAAGTTCTGGTTTCTGCTTAACTTCACTGGGTGCACATTTATAGCGCTTATGAAAACACTTTGTAAAATATGAGGGGCTGTTAAACCCAACAGAATAGGCTATCTCCGATACCGTGGATGTGTTGTTTTTTAATAATACATAAGCTTTTTCAAGCCGAAACCTTTTAATATATGCACTAGCGGAAACACCTTCTATCTGGATTATCTTTCTATGAAGCTTTGACCTGCTTACTCCCATGCTTACGGCTAATTGACTTACACCAAAACGCTCCTGATGGTAATTGTTTTCCAATACATCATTAAGTTTTGAAATAAACGACTCATCCATGGACTGTAGTGACCTCATCCTTTAAAAAATTAAACAGCAGCAAACAATCACTTAATTTACAACTTTTTGGGCCTACTTTGAAATTTTCATTTAGACAAAAATCTTTCGTGCTCAATAATACTATTCTTAAATCATTCATATAGCAAACTCTTCCCATTCCAATTCAACCTAACTTACACAGAATAAATACAGCGCTTATAAAAATGTTTCTATTGAGGTTAACATTTCGGATACTTTGAAAATAGAAGCACCCTATATTAACAATTAACCCAAGTAAGCTATTTAAAATGTCAAGATATTTGGTTATATTTGAGTAACACTTTACAACAAAGTCCCATATAAATTTACCGAGCTTATATGGGCATGCGATAATCAGCAAGCATATCTTCATGTCTGTATTCGGTATTTCTCTACCTGCGAACTTTAAAGTGCGAACAATTACAATAACATTTGCTCCTCGACAAAGCCGTCTAGTTAACCTCATAAAACCTTCAGTGTTTTTTAATGTTATTACAACACCATATTTAAGTTAACACATTTAAAGCTTTTGGATTATGAAACCAGTAAATAACGCTTCCGCTGAACCCACGCTTCTTTTTATTCCAGACATTAGTGGCTTTACCAAATTTGTAAATGAGACCGAAATATCTCATAGCCAACACATTATTACAGAACTCCTTGAAACGCTAATAGACGCCAATGAAATGGGGCTTCAAATTTCAGAAATTGAAGGGGATGCTATCCTTTTTTACCGAAAAGGCAAAAAGCCGACAGCTGTTGAAACCCTCGCTCAAGTACAGAGAATGTACATTAAATTTCATGCCTGCTTGAGAAGGTACGAATCGCAGAGGATATGCCAATGTGGCGCTTGCCTAAAAGCCAGCAACCTTAACATAAAATTTATTATTCATTATGGAGAGATCTCTATCAATCAAATAAAAACTATACCTAAGCTATTTGGAAAGGATGTAATCGTAGCGCACCGTCTTCTTAAAAATAACATTTCCATGAATGAGTATGTTTTAATTACAGATCAACTTATACAATCCTGCTCAACTTGGGTGGATATTGGACAAGTAGCTTGGGAAACACCAAGTCATGGAAAAGGAACCTACGACTTTGGAGATATTAAATATTGTTTCTTGTCTTTAGCCCCTTTAGAGTCCCATATCCCAAAACCAACAATTGATGATTACGCTCCAGAACCAAATATGAAACAAATTCTCTCTGTAGGTTCTGTAATAAATGCACCATTAGAACTTGTTTTTAATGTTGTTTCGGATCCTGAAGCAAAACACCTATGGGTACAACAAGTGAAAGGGAGTGATAAAACAAATGGCAAAATAGTTAAAAATGGCACTACACATCGATGTATTATGAATGGAGATGAAAAAGATCCGTTTTTCACTTCGCACAGTTTTAAAATAACAAAGGATTTTATAACCTGGATAGACACAAACCACACGTTTAATGCCGACATGGTAGTAAGTCTTAAACGCTTAGGGAAAGATGAAACAAAAACGCACATTACTGTTTTAAAAAAACTAAACCCCATTAAAAAACTGCTTTATAATTTATTTATGAAAAAAAGCTTTACACAATTCTATATAGCATCATTAAATAAGCTAAATACGTACTGTATAGATTTGAAAAAAAGAGGTGAGAAACACCCAGCAGGGATTTTACTGGAGCCTAGGAGTAAGGCTGTAGCATAAACATAATTAATTACATATCAATATTAGTAATACCCAATAGCTCTTGAGTCTTACTAAGGTATACCTTAATACGTTTGGTAAATTATTTATCTATCAGATCACCATTCTTATCATAATATTTAGAAGCACTTGGTGGCATAAAAAATGCTCGAGACAATGTTTCTTTTAATGATTCATTGTTGGACATGTTAAATAGTGCTGGTGAAATGGGGACAATCTCTGGCACATTACCAAATATTCTGGACAGCTTAAACAATAATAAGGGTTACACTTAGATCAAAAACCCTATGTTTTTAGAGCCTGTAAGTGCTAAACTTGATACTATTAGGAATAGGTTCAGACCACAAAGAAATGACTATATTGGTGAGGCTTGGCCCGAGAATGCTAATGTTTCCTTTTATTCTTATGTTTTTTTCCGCGGCCTTTACCTTTTTTAGCTTTTGTACCATTTTTTAATTGGTGAAACTCAGCAGAACCAGGTTTAATACCAAGCTGTTTAGCTATAACGCCCCAACCCTTAGATCGGTGAGTTTGGTAAACAGGCAAAACCCTATCTAAAGATACTCTGGCTATCTTGGAAATTTCCAAAGATAAGTATATATCTCCCGGTGTCATATTCAAATTTGCACTCATATAATTGAGTTTCTTTTCAGAGATATTGTAAGATAATTGCATATCTGACCTAAAAGCACTCATATTTGTTCGGGCTTGCGTGTTTATCAAATTTATATCTGCATCTAACCGCACACTCCCCGTATTAAAAGAGGTTTGAGCTGAAACAAGAAAAGAACTGAGTAAAAAAACAAATAAAAATAAATATTTCATGGGTTATTGATTGGGGTTAATATATTATTATGTACGATTATATTTGGGTTTTGGTTTAGACATTGACTTTTATTTATAATCATTATTCGACATAAAACTTTTAAATATCCGATATTGCATAAAACAACATAGAAGGAAAATTAATCATTCCACTCTATATTCTTTATAACAATTATTAAATCGATACCCACTCATTGATTAAATTTGGACAAAGATTCGAATAACTATTTCAGCAGCTATTTCCGGAGTGGTTTTAGAACTCTTCAGGTACTGTTCTATAGTGGTTCTTTAAATCATATTGATACCTTCTATCCCTGAAAAGATTACTTAAAATGACTTCCATGATGAGGCTCATCAAACTCTCCTACCTTTGCTTCCGTTTTATGTTTAACTTCACTAGGTGAGCATTTGTAACGCTTATAAAAACACTTTGTAAAATAAGAGGGACTACCAAATCCTACAGAATAGAAAATCTCAGACACTGTTTAAGAATTGTCTTTAATTAAGCCTATGCTTTTCCCAACCGAAACCATTTGATGTAATGGCTTGCGCAAACACCTTTTATTTCCCTTAACTTTCTATGGAGCTACGACCTACCGCCCCCATGCTTACGGATAATTCGCTTACCCCAATACGTTCCTGATGATAATTGTTTTCCAATACCCCATTGAGTTTCGACATAAACAATTCATCCATGGACTGTTGTGACCCCATACTATAAAAACCTACTTTTCAATTAACAATTTACTTGCCAACCATTATTTCCTATGCTTCCATATGCTTCTTTTTGCCGCTCTTCCTGCTTCTCCTAAAATTTCTTCTTTTAAATCTATTGGCTCCATGTTGTTCTTTTCTTTTTCTCGTTGAGCAGCCTGTTTTGCCTTATTATCGGAACGCTTTTTTTTTCTAACTTCCGATTTAGTTAAAGACCTTATGGGTTCCGGTTTGCCTTTTTCTTCCAAAATAATATTAATATCTATCTGATTTTCTATAGTCACTTCTTTTGTTTCAAAACCTGCATAACTAACAACCAATACACCGCCTTTCTTAATTTTTAAATAAAAGTTCCCGTCAAAATTTGTTTTTGTCATAATTGACGTACCTTTAATAACAAGTTCTGCCCCAATTAAAGCCAAACCGTTTATATCCGTTACGTTTCCCTCTAGTATCATGTCCTTTACAACATTGTCATTTACACCCTTATGATAATCATCACTTACAATTTGCCCTTCACTACCCAAAGAGATTATCAAGACGAAAAGAAGGAATAAAGTTTTCATGATTCATAATTTTGCTTTAAACAATATGTTTGTCCAATTGTAAATAGGTTATTTGTAAATAGTAAAATCAAAGATACAGTAACTATTATGCTACACTATCCGAAATTACAGTTCATAGACAATTTAGGATTAGTAACTTTCATTTAAAACACCTACCCTAAACGCAACTAATTTTTGAAATTTTAGGTTGTAACCAACACCTCCCAATATTGGCTATTACTCCATATTTAGTTTATTAACCAGTACTATAAACCTTGGATGAGTTTTAAGAGGTTCAAAATCTATATCAGATTTTATTTTTGGAAAATAATATTCCTTTTTTTCGTAGCTTTTTTCCAAAAGGTCCAAAGCCCTTTCCGTATCCCCTATAAACATGCACAACTCAGCCTTACCAATGCATCCATTTTTACCAGATTCCGAAAACTGATTTATATACCACTCCAAAACGCCTTCTATCCCTTGTGCTTTATATATTGCATCAATTTCACCAGGAGCATCTTTAAATTTGGAATTTTTTGCTTTTAGGGCTTCAACGGCTTTATCGTATTCATGTAATCTAACATTACTAAGAAAAATGTTCTTTAATCCTCTTTTTTCATTAAATTCTCGAGCTTTGGCCGATTCTTTTAACGCATTTTCAAATTCACCATTGTTGTAATAAATTGTTCCACTACTACTATAAAGAATAGGCGCATTGGGATTATATTTAATCGCCAAATCAATATGTTCCCTTGCTTCCTTTTTTCTCCCCAATAAATCCAGCAACTCAGCATAAAATTGATGAGCTCTTGAATTAGTAGGCTCCAAATTTAATGCTAATTTGAATTTATTTTCTGCACGTTTATAATCCCATTCATTAAAAAAATTGATTCCCAATACTGTATGTGCCAATGAAATGTTTTCATTGATTAAAAGTGCTTTTTCAGCATATACTTTCGCCTTTTCAAATCCTTCTTCTCTAGGATACCATCCCCACCACCCCATAACTTGGTATGCATCGCCCAAGCCGGCATAAGCTAGAGCATACAACGAATCTAATGCTATGGCCTCTTCAAAATATTTAATACTTCGTTTTAAGTCAGCCTCTGTTCGCCTATCCCAAAAAAAACGGCCCTTCAGGTATAAATTGTAAGCCTCAACATTTTTAGTGGGGGTCTCGGCTATTTTTTTCTCATCCGCAGGCGTCAATGTCACCGCTAGCTGATCCACAATTTCCCTGGCAACTTCGCTCTGCATCGAGAAGATATCTTTATATTGCCTTTCGTAGTGGTCGGACCAGATATGAACATCGTTCTTGGCATCAATAAGCTTCACCACAATACGGACTTCATCCGTTTGCTTTTGAACACTGGCCTCCAGCATATGGGTAATACCCAATTCTTTGGCTATTTCAGGAGTGGTTTTAGAATTCTTCCGGTACTGTTCCATCGTGGTTCGTGAGATCACATTAAAATTTTCTATCCCTGAAAGGCTACTTAATATGACATCCATAACACCGTCGGCGAAATATTGATCAGATGGATTATCACTAAGCGTCTTAAATGGAAGCACTGCTAAGGTAACCTTTCTGTTGGCCTTTCGCTCAGATGCTAAATCACCAACGATATAGGCCCCCATTCCCAACAATAACACTAAAACACCTAAAAAGGCACTCTTTTTTAAGCTAAATGAGGATAATTGTCTGGCCTTTCCATGGTGCTCCTTGACTCCATCCCCAAGTTCTGGTTTCTGCTTAACTTCACTGGGTGCACATTTATAGCGCTTATGAAAACACTTTGTAAAATATGAGGGGCTGTTAAACCCAACAGAATAGGCTATTTCAGAAACCGAAGACACATTGTTCTTTAGCAGTAGGTAGGCCTTTTGAAGCCTATAGGCCTTAATATACTCACTAGCCGTTTGTTCCTTTAACTCCCGCAACTTTCTGTGCAGTTTTGAGCGACTAACACCTGCCAATGAAGATAATTCTCTGACTCCAAAATGCTCATCTTGGTAATTTGCTTCCAAAATTTCATCAAGATTCGAAAGAAAAACTTGATCCATTGAAATCTGAGTATCCATGTCTTATTTGGTTCTTCAATAATTAATGTATGTTAATTTACATATAAAAATTATTTGGACAAAAATTTAGAGCCAAACAACCTCACTATCAGGGCAATTGGATTTTAACACACCCTTTACAAAACTTGACACATAGTTTACAAGATTTGAAACATGTCAATCCGTAAAAAGCATAAGTAAGCTTTAATTTTAAATAGTAGCCTTTTGTTTAACTAAAAATTAAAATAAAATGAAAACTTTAAAATTATTACTTATTACATGCTGTTTAATTTGCGCAACAACAGCATGTGAAGAGAACCACGATCTAATAACTGAAGACAGCATCAATGCTTTAAGCTCTCAGGCCAAATCATCTAAACAACTAAAGCTTCCATATAAAGCCAAAATGTTTACAACGGCAGCAGAGGACGCCCCCTCTGGAACATGTACATTTAATTCTCCCACCGATTTCTGGAGGCCCGAACATCAAATTGGAAAGGGTAACGCCACATATATTGGAAATTTCACCACCAACTTGGAATTTTGTTTTCACATCGTACTGAACGACCAAGGACAACCTGATTTTAGAGCTGGATTTGGTGAATTTACTGGAGCCAGTAACATTATAGAAGCCAATAACGGCGATAAGCTATTTACATCAGGCAGTGGCGGAAAACTAATGCCTATCCAAGATGAGACTTATATTTTTGAATTTGTAAACATCATTACTATTACTGGCGGTACTGAACGTTTTGAAAATGCATCTGGTGAAATTGTCAGTATCGGTCGTGTGAGAATAGATGGCACTGGAACTGACCATATCCAAGAAGGAACCATTATTTTAAATAATTAACCAATAGATGAACAATCTAAAAATATAGATATTATTAATTATCCATTTAACTAAAAACGACATAAAATGAAAACTTTAAAATTATTACTTATTATATACTGTTTAATTTTTACCGTAACTGCGTGCGAAGAAAACCAGGACCTAATAACTGAGGACAATTTAACCGAATTGAACATGCAGGCCAAATCATCTAAACAAGTGGAAGTGCCATTTAAGACCAAACTATTTACAGGTCAAGCTGAAGACGCCCTTACTGTTATATGTTCAGTTAATTCCCCAACCGACTTCTGGGCTCTTGAGCATCAAGTAGGTGGTGGTAACGCCACGCATCTTGGAAATTTCACTACCGATTTAAAATTTTGCTTCCACGTTGTATTTGATGAGCAAGGTAACCCAGATCCTGAAGGGGGTTTTGGTGAATATGGTACAGTGGAAGGATACATGGAAGCCGCAAATGGTGACAGATTATTTGTCACAACTCCTGGAAGCATACTTATCCCCATTCAAGATGACTTTTATGCTTTTAAGTTTGAAGATATTTGCATTATCGGTGGAGGCACAGGACGATTTGAAAATGCTTCTGGTGAACTCAATATCAATAGTCGTGTAAGAATCGATGGCACCGGAACCGATCATAAATGGGAAGGCACTATTTTTTTAAAATAGATTTTTGTAAGTTCTAGGCAGATAAAAATTAGGAGAGGTTTATAAAATTAACTTTGTTGTTTTATAAACCTTTCCTATTTGCTGCGTGCTACGATTTGGCCTTTTCAATATCACACCCCTAAAACTGTTGAATTAGGGCGAATAAAAAACTTCCAAAAAACAAAAAAGCATCCCCATTTTCTAAAAAGAAAAAAGGAAAGCTTTCCATTGGAACACCAAATTTCACTCTGGTATTACTACACTCCCAAATTAACTTTGGGAACAACACAACTTCTTTTACTTGCCAAAAAAAGCCCTAATCTCTTAGAGCTTTTAGCAATTTGGCGGTCTGGACGGGACTCGAACCCGCGACCTTCGCCGTGACAGGGCGACATTCTAACCAACTGAACTACCAGACCGTTGCTTTATTGCGGTTGCAAATATACACGCCTTTTTTTATATCTCAAATCTTTTTTAATTTTTTTTGAATATTTTTTTTAGTTGGTACCCGATTATAACACTTGCCTTTTACCAAAACCAAGCATAACCACTAAAAAGCTATAAGCAACCTGCTGATTTTCAATAAAAACAACCTCTAAGCAAACTTTTGCCGCTCCACCAAATAGGTTGTCAGAATATTATTAAGTCCCTTGTTAATATCAGCTTCAACATATTTTATTTTGTATTGTGCACACTTTAGACGCAACGCTGTAAAATAATCCTTAACGGCTTCTCTATAATTTTCTTTGATAGAATCGGCATACAAATTAATATATTCACCGGTTTCTACATCTACAAAACGCTTGGGCTTATTGTCAAAATTAAATTCCAGTTCTTTTGATTTGTCGAAGACATGAAACAATACCACTTCATGTTTGTTGTATTTTAAATGCCTTAGCGCCTCAAAAAGTTTCACTTCATCTTCTGAAGCCTGAAACATATCGGTAAACAAAAATATTAGCGAACGTCTATGAATTTTTTCAGCAATTTCATGCAAGTATTTATAAGTTTCGGTTTTCTTATTTTTGGGTTTTGAAACTACAGCTTCTCTCAAATGGCTCAACAACATTTGATGGTGTCGCTCACTCCCTTTTTCAGGAGCATAATAATCGTAATCATCGCTATAGATACTTAACCCAACAGCATCACGCTGCTTTTTAAAAATTTGCATTAATGCTGCAGATGCTAAAGCTGAAAAACCAATTTTATTTAAACGTTCAAGAGAAACCGAACTATACATAGGATAATGCATGGAACTGCTGTTATCCAAAATGATATGGCAACGCAGGTTGGTTTCGTCGTCGTAACGTTTGGTATAGAGTTTATCGGTTTTGCCAAATAGCTTCCAATCTATATGTCGGGTGCTTTCGCCTTGATTATAAATTTTATGCTCAGCAAATTCAGCAGAAAAACCATGAAAAGGACTTTTATGCATCCCGGCAATAAAACCTTCAACCACTTGTTTAGCAAGTAATTCCAAGTTTTTAAAACCTTCTGTTTTATTAAGTTCGTTTTGTAAATCTATTGCCATTGGTTCCTTATTTTTTTTCCTTTGTACACGCCATCGGCAGCCTGCAGCAATTTGTTCTTTAGCACTTGCGGAAAGTTAGGGTTTTCATTTAAAAAGGTTTCCACCACCTCATAAGCGTAGGGCGAACTATAACTCCCTATTGTCGCATTGAGCCATGATTTTGGAAAAAATATATCACCCGTTTTTTGAATTTCTTCCGTTAACCCCAAACACATCTTTAAATGCTTTTCTGCCGAATTTTGTCGTAACGGATGGTGTATATTGTACAAGGCCGAAACGACCCAACTTTCCTTTTCACGATTTTCGGCCTGGGTCAAAGATTTCATAAAATTATCTCTTAACTGCTCGTTTGCAGACAAAGATGGCAACAAAAACTCAAACCGCTTTTTTCTATCGGGGTTAGAAATATCATTTAAAGCTTCATGCAAAATTGTTTCAGCATCTGGGTGTTCATAAATAGAAAGAGCCACCGCCAAACAAGTATAATCGTTTTCGTTGAGGTTAAGATTACTAATTTTCAAGGATCTATCCCAGATTCCATAAAGCATCTCACGCCCCGAAGGCAAATAGGCTATGCTCTTAAAACATCCAAAAGTCGTTTTTTTCAATCCAGATGGAAGTGATTTATCCAATAAACGCTGTGATAATTTGGATTCGATAATTTGCGCCAGTCCATCGCGTTTTTTAGGATTGATATATTTCCAAAAAATGGCCAAACAGTATCCTGAAACCATGCTTAAAACAAGTTCGTTCTCTTCGACCAACATACCCTTAACCAAAGTTTCCAAAGCCACTTCTGGCTTTATCTTGCCCAGCAGTACGTTCTCATATAAATTGATATAGCTATAGCCCCTAGCTACATCGTCATGAATATCGGGAATAGCAGAGGCTTCCAGATGACCCATTGGAAACACGCCGTAGCCAAAAGCATCATAATTATAAATAATAGACTGTGGTTTTTTACAACCCACCAAAGTCGTAATATTTTGAGCTTTCCGTTTGAAACTTACCGGAACTACCTTTACGGAATCTGCATACACCAACCCAACAGAAAATCGTTGTGGCCAAAGGTTTTCACTGCCATCTTCTGCATGCTGCTCAATATTGAAAGATTTAATTTTATCATCTTTAAACACTACATTATCGGTTATCACAGGTCGACCAGATTGATAAACCCATACTTCACTCCATCGCTTTAAATCAAGATTGGTTTCGGCATCCAACAGTGAAACCAAATCATTCCAATCGGCATTACCATCAGCAAACTGCTTTATATAATTCTGCATACCTTTTTTAAAGCCTGACTCGCCCACCAAAGCCTCCAATTGCCTCATCATAATGGGTGATTTGTGGTAAATAATATTGCCATATAGCGTGCCGGCGTTCTTTAAATTATCGAGCGGTTGCTTGATGGGTGTGGCACCCTTGGTGCGGTCTTCGCTATAAGCACTGGCATAATGCTCGACAATAAAATTGAGGCTATGATTCACTTCAGGAAATGCTGGCCGCGAAATTTTATCGGCCAAAAAATTGGCAAATACCTCTTTTAGCCACACATCGTCAAACCACTTCATGGTCACTAAATCGCCAAACCACATATGGGCTGTTTCGTGGGCGATTAAGCGGCAACGGTTTAGTTTTTGGCTTTGGGTGGCATACCGATCTAAAAACAACGACGATTCCTCATACTGAACAGCCCCTACATGCTCCATACCCCCATATTGATGCCCTGGAATGGCCACGAAATCCAATTTTTGAAATGGAAATGGGTACTGGGTGTAATCTTCTAAAAATAAAATCGATTTCTCGTGGTATTCAAAAATAGGCCCTAAACTGGCCTGTATTTTTTTAGCATCGGTTTCCCTATACAGGAAATCCATATTAAATCCGTCTAAAATTTCGCTTGTTTTTTCAAACTCACCAGCAACAAAAGAGAACAAATAAGTACTCATTAAATCGGAAGTTTTGAACCTATATTTTATGGTGTTTTCAACTTCTTTTTCTGCTTCCAATTCCCCCCCACTAAGCACCCGCCAATGCTTTGGCACCATAACATCAAGCACATAACGGGCTTTAATATTGGGCTGATCAAAACAAGGAAACAGGGTACTGGCACGATCGGGCACCAAAAGGGTGTACAGGAAATCGTCGTTTCGGTTCAGTGATTGTTCGCCAGCATCAAAAAGGATGTTAATTTGGTTTTTCCCAATCTTTAAATGTTCTGTGGCCACTATGATATGCTCCTGTTCGTGAACGATTTTAATGGGTTTTCCGTTCACTAAAATACCTTTCAAAAGTGCACTATCAGCATTAAAATCCAAATACAACGGATGGCTCAAATCCTTTATCGTTAAACTTAAATTGAGTTTTGCGTCGATGGCTTCAGATTTTGCCTCTCGAATATCAAAAGACAGTGCATACACCACATCGCTTACCTGTTGCTTTCGGTAATTGGCCAAATCCAACGAAATACCTGGACCTAACAACGATATTGTTTCTTCCTCTACACATGAAACCAATAAAGAAAACATTAAAATTAAAACAGCTATTTTCTTCATTTAAGACAATTAATTTAACCATAAAAATAAGAAAAGGCACGATTCCATTATGCCTTTTTGGTTAATTTAACTGGCATTTGTTAAATAACGGCATCAACAATTCCGTATTGAAGCGATTCTTCTGCACTCATCCAATGGTCGCGGTTAAAATCTTTCATTACTTTTTCAAAATCCTGTCCACAATTATCGGCTAGTATTTTGGCACTTAGTTCTTTGGTTTTTAAAATTTCCTGTGCCGTAATTTCTATATCGCTAGCTTGGCCACGGGCACCTCCACTTGGCTGGTGTATCATAACTCTAGCATGTGGCTGTATAAACCGTTTCCCTTTTGTACCCACAGAAAGCAAAATAGAACCCATTGAGGCCGCCAAACCCGAACAAATGGTAGACACATCACTTTTTAAAGACTTTATACAATCGTACATAGCAAAGCCAGAAGTTACATATCCGCCAGGACTGTTGATATATAAATGGATGTCTTTAGTCTCCAAAGCATCTAAATAGAGTAGCCGGTCTATGACGTGTTTTGCAGACTTATCATCCACCTGACCCCACAAAAATACTTTACGCTCTTCAAGCAATTTAACATCGATGGTATCTTGCACTTTTACTGTTTTGCTCATAGTTTAATTTATTTTGCATCTAAAATAAAAAAAGGTTTGCTCTGTTAGCAAACCTTTTTAATTTTCTTTTTCATTTATATTTTATCCTTTTTCGGACATTAAGACCTAATCATCAACAACTTTCTTAAGAACTGCGGCTCTTACAAAAGTGAATCGATAGCGTCTGTGTATGCGTTTTTAGGAGCAACACCAACTTGTCTTCCAACAACTTCTCCATTTTGGAACACCAATACAGTTGGAATGTTTCTAACCCCATATTTTGCTGCAAATTCCTGATTGGCATCAACGTCAACTTTCCCTACAACGGCCTTACCATCGTACTCCTCACTTATTTGTTCAATGATTGGCCCAACCATTCTACATGGTCCACACCAAGCTGCCCAAAAGTCTACCAATACTGGTTTGTCACTCTTTAATACCGTTTCCTCAAACGTCGCATCTGTTATCTCTAATGCCATAATATTTATGTTTTATATGTTGTCAATTAATTTTTACTCTACAAAATTAGTCAAAAAAAACTCTAAACTTTACAATCCTACAATTTGTTTTACTTATGGCTTTATCGATTCGCATTATTACACTATACATACAGTACATTACAAATTATAAACTTACAAAAACCTATTTATTTCCACTTATCCATGAAATTAAAATTAAATATTGAATACCTTTGCAGCTTTTTATTAAACAACATATTTAACCGCTAACATGAAAACAGTAAGTGTTATCATTCCTGCTTACAATGAAGAAAATTCGATAGCACGTGTTATTAAAGACATCCCTAGTTTGGTTAGCGAAATTATTGTTGTTAGCAACAATTCTACCGACAACACCGAATGTAACGCAAAAAAAGCCGGAGCCACTGTTTTAACCGAAACTAGAAAAGGCTATGGATATGCCTGTTTAAAGGGACTAGATTACATCAATCAAAAAAAAGAAAAACCTGATATTATAGTTTTTCTCGATGGCGATTACAGTGATTACCCACAAGAGCTCACAAAAATAATAGCCCCAATACTCGAAAACAATATCGATTTTGTAATCGGTGCTCGTACAAAAGCACTTAGGGAAGCTGGATCCATGACCACACCTCAAATTCTTGGAAATTGGCTAGCAACCAAACTAATGCGTTTGATTTTTAGCGCTAAATTTACCGACCTCGGCCCCTTTAGAGCTATAAAATACAACAAACTCATGGCCCTTAACATGGAGGACAAAACCTATGGTTGGACCGTAGAAATGCAGCTTAAAGCACTAAAACAAAAACTAACATACACAGAAATTCCCGTAAATTACAGAAATAGAATTGGGGTGTCAAAAGTTTCAGGCACGTTAAAAGGTGCTATATTTGCAGGAATAAAAATCTTGGGATGGATTTTTAAATACAGTTTTAAAAAATGATTTTAGAAACAGTAATTATTACAATCTACAGCATTTCGCTTTTTCTTATATTTTTGTATGCTTTAGCGCAACTCAACTTGCTGTTCAACTATCTGTCTGCAAAAAAGACAAAAGACAACAGCCCAAAGCTAGATTTATCGAATCCTGAAGAAGTGCCCTATGTAACCATTCAACTTCCTGTTTATAACGAAATGTATGTCATGGATAGGTTGTTAGATAATATCGCCAAAATTGATTACCCATACCACAAACTAGAGATACAGGTACTTGACGATTCTACTGACGAAACGGTTTATAGCACCAAACAACATATTGAAAAATTACAAGCCAAAGGTCTGGACATTAAACATATTACCAGAACCGATCGCAAGGGGTTTAAAGCAGGGGCATTAAAGGAAGGATTGAAAATTGCAAAAGGCGACTTAATTGCTATTTTCGACTCAGATTTCTTGCCAAAACCCAACTGGCTAAAACAAACCGTACCTTATTTTAAGGACGAACAAATAGGCGTTGTTCAAACCCGATGGGGGCACATAAACCGCAACTATTCCCTACTTACCAAAGTACAGGCATTTGCATTGGACGCCCACTTTACATTAGAACAAGTTGGAAGAAACAGCAAAGGCCATTTCATCAATTTTAATGGTACTGCCGGTCTATGGCGAAAAACATGCATTATTGATGCTGGAAACTGGGAGGGCGACACCCTTACCGAAGATTTAGACTTAAGCTACCGTGCCCAACTTAAAAAATGGAAATTTAAATATTTAGAAAATGTTGAAACGCCTGCCGAGCTTCCCGTAGTAATAAGTGCAGCACGTTCGCAACAATTTAGATGGAACAAAGGAGGCGCCGAAAATTTTAGAAAAATGCTTGGCCGAGTTATAAAAAATCATAATATCTCGCTAAAAACAAAAATTCATGGCTTGTTGCACCTTTTAAACAGCACCATGTTTTTAAATGTACTTATTGTTGGCATTTTAAGTATCCCCATGCTATACATTAAAAACGAATATGCGCATTTATACGCCTATTTTTATGTCATGAGCTTTTTCGTTCTAAGCACTATTATTTTCTTTATTTGCTATTGGTTTATGTACAAAAACACCTACGGGAATGGCTTTAAGAATTTCATTAAATACATTGGTATGTTTTTTGTCTTCTTCTCCATAGCCATGGGCTTTTCGCTACACAATTCCATTGCTGTTTTAGAAGGGCATTGGGGCAAAAAATCCGAATTCGTACGTACGCCTAAATTCAATATCAGTAAATACAAAGACAACTGGAAAAACAACAAATACATAAAACAAACTGTGTCGGCACATGTCGTTTTCGAAGGCTTGCTCATGCTCTACTTTGGTTTTGGCATGTACAGTGCCTTTATAGTAGGCAACCAAGGTGGCGATTTCGGACTCTTTCCGTTTCACCTTATGCTATTTATCGGTTTTGCTTATGTGTTTTTCAAATCCATCTCATCTAAAGTATAATTATATTGGGCGTTACCACAAGGGTCGCGCTTTTCATTGCTAGTTTAGGCTCGATGCGCGCCTCGCCAAAAGCTATCCATTGCAATCGCTAACGCGAAAAAACAGCTAACCTTAAACTACAAATTAGCACTATATTTACACCGTGCTATTAAATACAACATTTTTAAAACTTTACAAGTGGCCATTGCTAATGGCACTGTCTTGTGCCTTTTTTTACTTTTCGTTCGCCTACCATATAGTACGCACCGACTATGTGAAACTGATAATGCTTTACACCGCCCTATTTGTACTATTTTTCAAACTGATACAAATATTTCAACATAACCTAAAACTACTCACCTATTTATCATTTGCTTTTAGGGCCTTTTTTATTTTGGCTACCCCAAACCTATCACAAGATTTTTATCGTTTTATTTGGGACGGACGCATGATTCTACAAGGCTCAAACCCTTACCTTTCCACTCCACTATCGTTTATTAGTAACAATCTATTTCCTATACCGCAAGCTCACGAACTTTACATCGGCATGGGCAACCTAAACGCCAGCCACTTCACCAATTACCCGCCCATAAACCAACTTTGTTTTAGCATAGCGGCCTTGTTTGCGGGCAAAAACATTATGGGGTCGGTTGTAGCTTTACGCTTAATTATTATCGCTGCCGACTTTGGCACACTCTTTTTTGGCAAAAAACTCCTTAAAAAACTAAAACTTCCTACTTACCATATCTTTTGGTATATTTTAAATCCGTTTATCATTATTGAGCTTACTGGGAACCTTCATTTTGAAGGACTAATGATTTTCTTTTTATTCTGGAGTTTATACTTGCTTCATTCTGGAAGGTGGCAATGGGCAGCCTTGGTTTTGGCTTTATCGATTTCCACAAAATTAATACCGCTTATTTTTTTACCCTTGTTTTATCAGTGGTTTATGAAGCAACCTGACCAGAACAAAAAGATGAAGCCGTCGCTGCATCCTCGAAATAAGGCAGATTACGAAATTCTGAAACAAGCTCGATATAACGAAAACAAAACGTGGATTACTATCTTAGTAAGAATGTTACGATTGGCTTGGTTTTATACCATTATTCTCGGAGCTACTGTGCTACTTTTTGTACCGTTTTACACTTCAGAATTTATAAAAAACTACTCCCAAACCGTTACGCTTTGGTTTCAAAAATTCGAGTTTAATGCCAGCCTATATTATTTGGCAAGAGAAATTGGATATAGCTTTCGAGGATATAATGAAATCGCAATCATTGGCAAATACACCGCAATTTTGGTCTTTATTTTTGTTTTAGGCCTAAGCTTTTTTAGGAAAAACAAATCCACCGCACAACTTATAACTGCTATGTTATTGGCCTTATCTTTTTATTACTTTACGGCAACTACCGTACATCCTTGGTACGTGGCCACACTTTTAGCCTTATCAGTGTTTACGAAATATAAGTTCCCATTAATTTGGAGTTTTGCCATTATAGTTAGCTATTTAGCATACGCAGATACCAATAGTGCCTATAAGCATGAAAATTTATGGATTATTGCACTTGAGTACACCATAGTTTATGTCGTATTTGTTTGGGAATTGCTCTTGAAAAAGAACACTTTAAATAAAGTCCTTATTCAATAATAAATTATTTACACCTTTTCTAAAAATGTAATCGTGTTAATTTCGTCTTCATCCTCATTTCCATATTCATCTTTAGTGACTTTAATTGCTTTGGTAAAAGTGATTTTAAACTTAGTACCTACCAAATCATCCGAATTCAGGTTAAATGCTTTTAACACCTCTTGCTTTACATTTTGAAAGGTTAAGGTGTGCTCCATATCATCTTTGCCCTTTATAACAAAATTATAACCATACTCTACTTTTCCATCAAAAACAGCGTAGACTACTAGGCCTTCTTGGCTCGAAATCGCTTCAAGCGGAATACTACGATGAGAGGCTGAAGAAAAACCTGTATGCACACAAAAAGCAACTAAAAAACTGCTTAATAAAAATATTGTTTTTGTTTTCATAACCTTACTATTTAAATTTTCAAACAAGAAGAACCCAACTAATAAATAACTTAAAATCAATTAATTAAAAAACACGCATTAATCATTTATTATTTCAACGAAAAACTGAAAAATTTCACAATAAATGTATCGACCAACTCAATAATAGCTGCCTATTGATTTTTAAAAATGTCTTGGGGAGTTTTGAAGCTTTTAAACTCCAGCATATATTCGTTGGGATCTTTAATAAAAAAAGAATAGTGTTGCCCCACTTTGCCTTTTAAAAAAGTAGATTCTGTTACCAAATCAAGATTTTGCTCCTTCAGTTTGTCATAGATGCGCTTCCAGTTTTCATTTTCCAATACAATTCCAAAATGAAAAGCAGGAAGAATTTTACCTTCAAAAACATAATTAGGACTTTGAAAATTAAACTTTCCGGCTTTTGTAAAGGTAATTTGATGGCCGTATAAATTTACATCAATCCAATTTTGGGACACACGCCCCAAGGTCGCACCAATGCCGGTGTAAAAACTGCTGGTCTCCCTTACACTCTTGCAAGGTAAAGACAGGTGAAACGCTGTTTGCATAACGCATAAACTAGAGGGGTTTTAAACTTTCAACTCTATAAATAACATCGTCTCCATCTTCATCTTCAACAAATGTTATTCTAAAATTTTTATCAACTAAGCTTTTGTCGTTTTTTAAATCAAATTGTTTTAAAACGCGCGGATGAACCTCTTCAAAAGAGAGTTCCTCGCCATTTTCAAACCAAAAATTAAAGTAACCGTTTTTGTAGGACTTAAAAACAGCTGTTCTCATGGCACTATATTTTTTTATTCGTTATCGTCGTCTGAATCTTCATCGGTAATCTCTGGCTCTTGAATGGCATCCGGATCGTTATCGTCAAAATCTTCATAATCGTCTTCATCATAATTTTCCATAGTCATTGCCAGTTTGGTGCTTACTTTTACCAAATACTTGGTGTCGGCCGTAACGACCTCAACGGCTTCAATGATTTCGTTATGCTGATTTCTAAACGATATGATTTGGTCGTCATCGTAACCATCAGGGTAGCGTTCTACAAGCAATGCCAATATCTCTGGGGTTAATTTTTTAAAATCTACAATGACACGTTTTAAATTATCATTTCTATTTTTCATTAGATTGATTTTTTCTTGATTAGGGTAACAATTATTTTTTGTTGTTCTAAAGATAATATTTATGATTATTTTTTTCGAATTACATCATAAAAATCTTTTCTTCTGTCTTTCAAATTTTTTACGGCACCAAAAGCGTGCAGCTCTCTAAGCAAACTCAAATCGACATCGGCAACCAATATCATTTCGGTATTTGGTGTGGCTTCTGCTTTTATACCATTGCTGGGAAATGAAAAATCGCATGGCGTAAATACTGCCGATTGCGCATATTGGATATCCATATTGTTTACGTTTGGCAAGTTACCTACACTTCCTGCAATAGCCACATAGCATTCGTTTTCAATGGCTCTGGCCTGCGCACACAAACGCACCCGCGAGTAGCCGTTTTGTGTATCGGTTAAAAAGGGTACGAATAAAATATCCATACCTTCTTCGGCCAACAAACGCGACAACTCCGGAAACTCAGAATCATAGCATATTAAAATCCCTATTTTTCCGCAATCAGTATCGAAGGTTTTTAGTTTATTCCCTCTTTGCATGCCCCATACTTTCGCTTCATCGGGGGTTACATGTATTTTTTCATAACGTTCTACACTGCCATCCCTACGACACAAATACCCCACATTGTAGAGTTTATCGTCAACCACTTCTGGCATACTACCCGAAATGATATTTATATTGTATGAAATGGAAAACTCCTTGAGCTTGTTTACGGTGGTTTCGGTAAACTTGGCCAACGCCCTTATGGCGTCTGGTTCGTGTAAATGATTAAATTCTGCCATCAAAGGGGCATTAAAAAACTCCGGAAACATAGCAAAATCTGAGCGGTACGCGGCAAGACTATCAATAAAATATTCGGCTTGCTGCATTAAATCATCCAAGCTTTTATACGGACGCATTTGCCACTGGATTAATCCTAACCTTACCACCGTTTTAACCGTACTGGCTTTTTTACTGGGCTTAACATAATTTATATTATCCCATTCCATTAAAACCGCATATTCATTCGAGGCCGTATCACCTTCCAAATATCCTTTTAAAACTCTCACTGGATGAAAATCGTTGGATATTTGAAAGTTTAAAACCGGATCGTGAATTTCCTTTTGCTTTACCTTTTCTATGTACTGCTTTGGAGTAAGTTCCTTGTGTTTGTGATAATTGGGCATCCTACCCCCAAAAACAATACTTTTTAGGTTTAGTTTTTCGCATACTTCCTTCCTATAATCGTATAGTCGCCTACCTAAACGCAAGCCCCGATATTGTGGTTTTATAAATACATCTATACCGTATAGCACATCGCCATAAGGATTGTGATTTTTGAACGATTCCCCTTCAATAATATCATTATAGGTATGATCATCATCAATGCTATCGAAATCTACAATAAGCGAAAGGGCACACCCCGCAATATCGCCATCTACCAAAATAACCACTTGCCCTTCTGGAAATATTGAGGTTAGCTCGGCAATATGCTGCCTTTTCCAATAGGAATTAAGTACGCCTGCATAAGACTCGAGTGTTGCTATCTTAAGTTCTTCAAAATCATCAACAGTAAGATAACGAAGCTCTACGTTTTCTATGTTTTCAATTTTAGACATCACCAACCCAATAGATAAGCAAAAATTAAAGGCGCAACAATAGTAGCATCACTCTCTACAATAAATTTAGGCGTGTCAATATCGAGTTTCCCCCAAGTTATTTTTTCGTTTGGAACGGCCCCAGAATACGACCCATAACTGGTTGTAGAATCGCTTATTTGACAAAAATAGCTCCAAAATGGTGTGTCGGTACGTTCCATATCTTGGTACAACATGGGCACAACACAAATTGGAAAATCACCAGCTATGCCTCCACCAATTTGGAAAAAACCTATGCCTTTTTTAGAATTATCGGTATACCAATCAGCCAAAAAGGCCATGTACTCAATACCCGATTTCATGGTACTGGCTTTCAATTCGCCTTTTAAAACATAACTCGCAAAAATATTGCCCATAGTACTGTCTTCCCAACCAGGAACCACGATAGGCAAATTCTTTTCGGCTGCAGCGTACATCCAGGAATCTTTCAAATCGATTTCGTAGTATTCTTCCAACACGCCAGACAACAACATTTTATACATATACTCATGCGGAAAATACCGTTCGCCTTTGGCTTCAGCCTCTTTCCAAATTTCAAAAATATGCTTTTGCAACCTACGAAAAGCTTCTTCTTCCGGAATACAAGTATCGGTTACACGGTTTAATCCTTTTTCCAATAAATCCCATTCTTCCTTGGGCGTTAAATCCCGGTAATTAGGCACGCGTTTGTAATGCGAGTGCGCCACAAGATTCATGATATCTTCTTCTAAATTGGCTCCCGTACAAGAAATAATGTGCACTTTATCTTGACGAATCATTTCGGCAAAACTTTTACCCAATTCAGCCGTACTCATAGCTCCAGCTAACGACACCAACATTTTAGCCCCGTTGCTTAGTTGTGCTTCGTAGCCTTTGGCGGCATCAACCAGTGCAGCAGCATTGAAGTGCAAATAGTGTTTTTCAATAAATTGAGAAATAGGTCCTTTAGTAGTTATCATCGTCAACAAATTTTGAATGGTTATTTTTTTTATCTGTTTCGCTAAATGCGTTATCGTAATCGTCTTCAACGGCCTCATCCAAAAACTTATAACTCAACATTTTGTAATATAGTTTAGCCGCTAAAAAATCGGATGATTTTTCCTTCTTATTGGGGCACAGTTCCACAATATCAAACCCAACTACATTTTTTTCAGCAAAAACCTGCTTTAAAAAATCCAAGGTTTCATACCATAAAAGGCCTCCAGGCTCAGGAGTTCCCGTGCTTGGCATAATTGATGGGTCGAAGGCATCCAAATCGAATGTTATGAATACATTATCTGTCATTTGGTCGATGGCTGAATCCATCCAAGAATCATCAATGGTCAACTCGTGTGCAAAATAGGTTTTATCTTCATCCATTACGGTTTTTTCCATGATATCCATAGAGCGAATCCCAACTTGAATTAAGTTTGTGCTTTGGCTAGCCTCGTAAACTGCACAAGCATGGTTACAGGTGGTGCCGTCATATTCTTTACGCAAATCGGCATGCGCATCGATGTGAAGCACCGTTAAATTGGGGTACATTTCGTTAAATGCACGTATGGTTCCTATTGAAATCGAGTGTTCACCACCAAAAATGGTAACAAACTTATTCTTTTTGATATATTTTTTGGTGACAGCATGCACTGCTTCCACCATAGCTTCGGGTGATGTGTTTTCGGTAACCGCATTGGCCAAAAATACGCCTTGTTGGTATACTTCGGTACCCGTTTCAATATCGTAAAGCTCCATGTTTTCTGAGGCTTCCAAAAAAGCCATTGGCCCTTTATCGGCACCTTTTTGCCATGTACTTGTACCATCATAAGGTACGGGTATTAGAACAATTTTTGCTTGCTCTAGTTTTGCGAATTCCTCTGGAATTCCTGCATAGGTTTTCATTTTTTGTTTTTATTTTTTTGTTAGGTCAGTTTGTGCATCAACCGCATCATTCTGATAACCTAAAATTTTTAGTAAATCTTCACTCTTTTGTTGTTCGCTAAACAGCTTTGTTGTCAGTTTTCCGTTTTCATCACTGTCGATTAAAACATGTTTCGGCGACGGAATCAAACAGTGCTGTAAGCCCCCAAAACCGCCAATGGTTTCTTGGTAAGCCCCCGTATTAAAAAAGCCAATATATAGCGGTTTTTCTTTGTTGTACTTTGGCAAATAAATGGCATTCATGTGCTGCTCGCTATTGTAATAATCGTCACTATCGCAAGTTAGGCCACCCAAAAGTACGCGCTCGTAACTGTCTTGCCAACGGTTTACAGCCAACAAGATAAAGCGTTTGTTAATAGCCCAAGTATCAGGTAAAGTGGTAATAAACGACGAGTTAATCATATTCCACTTTTCGCGGTCGTTTTGTTGCTTCTGATATAACACCTCGTAAATAGCACCGCCACTTTCCCCAACGGTAAAACTACCAAACTCGGTAAAAATATGTGGTACATCTACCTCTTCCTCTTCGCAAGTTAATTTGATTTGGTTAATGATTTCGTCAATCATATATTCATAATCAAACTCAAACCCTAATGAGTTTTTTATTGGGAAACCACCACCAATATTGAGGCTATCTAATGTTGGGCAAATTCTTTTTAAATTGATATACACCCTCAAACATTTTAGCAGTTCATTCCAATAATACGAATTGTCGCGTATGCCCGTATTGATAAAAAAGTGCAGCATTTTGAGTTCGACTTTTTTATTATTGGCAATTTGACTTTTGTAAAACGGTACGATGTTTTTATAGCCAATACCCAAACGTGATGTATAAAACTCGAATTTTGGTTCTTCCTCTGATGCAATACGAATACCCACTTTAAACTTGCCGTCAATTTCTTTTGACAGCAAATCTATTTCTTCGTAATTATCAATAATCGGGATGGCGTTTTTGTGCCCGTTATTTATAAGTCGCGCTATATTGGTTACGTACTGCGCCCGTTTAAAACCATTGCTTATAACATAAGTTTTGTTTGTTATTTTGCCTTCCTCCTTTAAGCGCTCAACAATATCAATATCGAAAGCCGAAGAGGTTTCAATATGAATATCGTTCTTTAGAGCCTCGTCCATTACATGCTTAAAATGCGAACTTTTTGTACAATAACAATAATGATATTGCCCTTTATAATTATGCTTTTTTATAGCATGTGCAAACCACACTTTCGCTCGGTTTATGTTGTTTGATATTTGTGGTAAATAGGTGAATTTTAACGGTGCCCCATACTGCTTAACAAGTTGCATTAAATCAATATCATGAAAATTCAACTGTCCTTTATCTACTTTAAATTCTTCCTGTGGAAAATCAAAAGTTTGATTAATTAAATCAATATATTTTGTATTCAATTTATTTTTTATTTAAAATTTTAAATATGTAATTAATAGATTAACTACAAGTTAAGATAACAAAAAATAAACAATATCAAATCTGAATTTCACGCTGGGTTGTGGGCGCGAAAGCGTATTCGTGCTGCACGGCGTATATAGGAGAAACGGAAGTTAGCTTTAAAATTCGGTTGCTTAATCTGTAAGCTGCTTTTGAATATGACTTCCTAATTTTCAAAAGCCCGAACACAGAAACAGGTTTCAAATTGTTCAGCTAAAAGTGCGGCAAATGTAATTTATTTTTTAATACACCAAACTTTTTTAATATTTTTTTTCGAATTCAGTGTCTGGGGTTAAAATCTGGTTTTTAAGGTGTTACCAAAAGGAGCAGGCTAAAAAGTTTATCTTGAGCAATTCGACTTCGCTCAACACAGGCTTAAGACGAAAGACTGCAAGCCCTCAGTCATCGAGATCACTAAGGGCTTTTTTCTCCTATCCCTAACGCTCTCCCAGTTACCGTTTAGCCGTCACTAAACTACAAAGTACCCCGATTGGCCTGTTCACGCTCAATGGCTTCAAATAGGGCTTTAAAATTTCCTGCACCAAAACCACGTGCGCCCATACGCTGTATAATTTCGAAAAACAACGTGGGCCTATCCTCTACCGGTTTTGTAAATATTTGTAACAAGTAACCTTCCTCATCGGCATCAATCATAATGCCTAATTCTTTAAGTGTTTCAATATTTTCCCTAAGCTCATGGCTGTGTTCCTCCAACCTACCAGGCACCGCTTTGTAATAAGTTTCCGGAGGTTTAGACAAAAACTCAACACCTCGCGCCCTTAGTTGTGATACCGTATCAATGATATCATCGGTGGCCACGGCAATGTGCTGTACACCAGCGCTTTCATAAAAATCGAGATATTCTTCTATTTGAGATTTCTTTTTTCCTTTTGCTGGTTCGTTAATTGGAAATTTTATGCGGCCATTGCCGTTGCTCATCACTTTGCTCATCAGCGCCGAATATTCGGTATGGATTTGCTTATCGTCAAACGATAAAAAGTTTTCAAACCCCATCACGTCTTCATACCACTTTACCCATTTGTTCATTTGCCCCCAACCTACATTACCAACCATGTGGTCGATATATTTCAAACCAACAGTACTTGGATTATAATCACTTGTCCAAGGTCTAAAACCAGGCAAAAATATACCGTTATAGTTTTTACGCTCTACAAACATATGCACGGTTTCGCCGTAGGTATAAATCCCAGAGCGCACTACCTCACCGAACTCGTCTGTTTCAACCATTGGTTCCATATACGATTTGGCTCCCCGACTGGTAGTTTCCATATAAGCTTTACGGGCATCTTCCACCCAAAGGGCAATAATTTTTACGCCATCGCCGTGTTTTACAATATGCTCGTTTATGGACGATTTACTGTTTAGCGGTGTGGTTAATACCAATTTTATTTTGTCCTGTTTCAGCACATAGCTCACCGTATCTTTTGAACCTGTTTCCAAACCTCGGTACGCAAAAGACTGAAAGCCAAATGCTGTTTTATAAAAGTGTGCCGCTTGTTTGGCATTGCCCACATAAAACTCCACATAATCGGTACCTAAAAGGGGCAAAAAATCTTGGGCGCCTTCAAAAATTTTCTCCAACCCATAATTTACTGATTCTATATTCTTACTCATTGTTTTATTATTTACTCCAACCAAGATTTAAAATAATCGTCATCGGCTATTTTTAATGCTTCTTCGGTTACCTGTAGTGACTTAAAGGTATCAACCATAACGGCCAATTCATCCGTTTTAGTTTTACCAATACTTCGTTCTGTTGCTCCGGGATGCGGTCCATGCGGAATTCCAGCCGGATGTAGAGATATATGCCCAGCTTCAATATCATTTCTACTCATAAAATCACCATCTACATAATATAAGACCTCATCACTATCAATATTACTGTGGTTGTATGGCGCTGGAATGGACAACGGGTGGTAATCGTAAAGCCTAGGCACAAAACTACACACCACAAAGGCATCGGTTTCAAAGGTTTGATGCACTGGCGGCGGCTGATGGATACGTCCTGTTATGGGCTCAAAATCATGAATAGAAAACGTATACGGATAGTTATAACCATCGTAGCCCACCACATCAAATGGATGTGAGGCGTAAACCATTTCGATAATATCGTTTTGCTTTTTTACTTTAATTAAGAACTCACCGTTCTCATTATTGGTTTCCAACTCTTGCGGTCTTCTAATATCGCGTTCGCAAAATGGCGCATGCTCCAGTAATTGCCCAAACCAATTACGGTAGCGTTTTGGTGTGTAAATGGGACGATGAGACTCTACGATAAACAACCGGTTTTCATCGCTGTCAAAATCAATTTTATAAATAACACCTCGAGGCACCAATACATAATCGCCGTATTTAAAGTCTAAATTCCCCAAATGCGTTCTTAGTTTTCCTGAACCTTTATGAATAAAAATGAGTTCGTCGGCATCGGTGTTTTTGTAAAAATAATCTTTTGTCGATTCCTTTGGCGCTGCTAGAATGATGGCACAATCGTTATTAACCAAAATAGGCTTTCGGCTTTCTAAATAATCGTTTTCTGGTTTTACCTGAAACCCCTTTAAACGATAGGATTGAATATTATTGGCCTTAGCTATTTTTGGCGCTACACTGTACTGTTTTCGTATGGCTTTTACTTGCGTAGGGCGTTGCTCATGGTAACTGTTTGTAGACATACCATCAAAACCAATCGTGCCAAAAAGTTGTTCGTAATACAGGCTCCCATCTGGTTTTCTGAATTGCGTATGGCGCTTATGCGGAATTTTCCCAAGTTTATGATAAAAAGGCATTTTTATAATTTTAGAATTTACCCTTTATTATTCCAAAGGGCGTTAATCAACTAAAAATCAACGTATATAAATATACAAAAATGCCAGCTTACTCAGGATTTCTCTTGATAAGAAAATGAAGATGTTGAAGTAAACCTTTCCAGAAAAGCATCATATTGTTTCAAATATCGAAATTTTTATTGGATTAAAAAAAGCTACTAAAACCAAAAACCAAGGTTAAAAAACCATTTACCTGCACTGCGCTCGGGCGAGTAACTATATTTAACTTGCACGGGGCCCAAAAAAGTTTCTACAGCATATCCTAATGCATAGCCTCGATAATCGGGCAAAGTAAACCATTCGCCAGTATCAAAAATATTATCTTCAACATTGGCCCAATTGCCTTCAAGGGTAAGATGATGGTTTTTAAACACTTCGTAATCTGCCGTTGCCCACGCCTTGACATAACTGTTACCTGAAAGCGCAACAAAATCGTAGCCCAAAAAGGGCATAAAATTATTGATAAAGTAATTGCCGTAACCACCTAAAGCAAAATCGAGTGTTCTATTAGATTTATCGCCCAAGCGGAATCCTCCACTAGTTTGCAGATTAAACGCCAACTTATCTGAAACGCTAAACGCATAGCCCATTTCGGCTTTGGCTATTGAAAAATCCTTAAAATCTTCAACAAGCCCCTCGCCATAGAGGTAAATGTTTAAGTCGCCATTAAAGTAAACCCCACGATTTGGAAAGTATTTATCGTCGTAAGTATCAAGTTTTAAATTGCCTGCCAGGCTAAAATAATCGGTTTTGTCAAATAAAAAATCCTCATCGGGACTATTACCAGAAATCGTTTCTGAATGGATTTCCAAACGCTTGTGCTCTACCCCCATACTCAGGGAAAAATCTCGTCGGAACAGGGTTTGCAAATAAAATTGATTGGTTTGGTCCTCAAGTTTAACATCCAGTTTATTCAAGCCTGTAGCCATTAACTCTTCATCACTCAGTAAAAGCTGGGCATTTATTGCTTTATTGAACTGGTTAAACCGCGAGCGCAAACCTACACTCCAATAAAACCCTTTATCAATAAGGTAATCTAAATGGTACCTAACATTATCGCCCAACATCACATCGAGAGAGGCTATATCGTTTTTAAACAACAACCGCTTTTGGGTAATATTGAACAACGCAGCACTTTTGTATAAATCATCATAATGAATACCTAGTTTTAAAAAGGTATTCACTTCAGATTCTTTAACCTGGGCAACAAAATCGTAGCCTTCGGTTTCTGGTGTTTTTATAAGCTGATATTGAAATGCATCAAAATTATTAGTCGCTACGACATTGTACACACCTTTACTAAAGTCTTTATATCTAATTTTTTCATCACCCTTCAACTTTAATTTTCCTAGAATGTAAGCTCTAGTGTAGTTCTTATTGCCATTAAATTTAAAACCGTTAATCTTAATACTGTCAATGGGTTTCGGCCTCTTAACAGATTCTTTTTTAGGATGATTTGGTGACAAAGTTCTTAAAATATTCAGCTTAGACATAGCGGCCTCTTCACCTTCCGCTATTATTTCACCCCCTTTATCAAATGAAATAACATTAAAATCTTTAATCTTAGGCTTAATGTACACATCGGTTTTTTTGGCCTTCGATGTCATAGCATTGATGGTTCTAAAATTATTGATTTGAATTAAAACCTCGGGGGCCGACCCTAAATCTTCGCGCTTTGCCAAACCATCTTGCACATCAACTCCAATAATGATGTCCATACCTTTATCCCTCAGCTCATCAATAGGATAATTGTTTACCACACCACCATCAATTAAAATTTCATCTTTAACAACTACGGGTTGAAATAAAGATGGCAGTGCGCCACTTGCCATTAAGGCTTGCGCAAGATTACCTTTATCCAGAACGACTTGTTTTCCACTTTCTACATTCGTAGCAATACAAAAAAACGGTATGGGGAGTTTTTCAAAATCGTTTACCTGACTTACGGGAAGCATTAATTTAGTCAGTAAATCGTAAGCTACATGGCCTCTTGACAAAGCAGAAGGCAGTTTTACCTTAAAATTATTAAAAGGCAGTGTAACAGCATACCGTTCTGAATTATCGCGCTCATAAAACGCCTTAGATGCCCGTGGCAAATCGTCGTTAATAATGTTATCAAAATCGACGGATTGAAAAATAGAATCGAGTTGATTTCCGCTATAACCTGCGGCATAAAGCCCTCCAACTATGGCTCCCATACTAGTTCCGGCCACATAATCTACCTTTATGCCTAGACTGTCAATAACCTTTAAAACCCCAATGTGCGCCAAACCTTTGGCACCACCACCACTTAACACCAAACCAATTTTAGGCTCAGGGTTTTGGGCTTGTTTATTTTGCGCTTGCACGGAAAATAACACGAGTAGAAATAGGGTTAATATAGTGGGGGTTATCTTCAAATTAGTTTTCCATTTTTTAATTTCAGATTCCTATCTTTCACTTTCCATGGTAATACTCATAAACTTTTTTTGCCCGCGAGACGCCAACCACATCCTCAAGTTCATCAAGCTTAGCATGCGCCACCCGTTTGGCCGATTTAAAAGTTTTTAGCAATTCTACAACCGTTTTTTCGCCTATACCAGGTATCGTTTCCAATTCGGTATTCAAAGCACTCTTACTGCGTTTGTTACGGTGGCGCTCAATACCAAAACGGTGCGCTTCATTACGTAATTGCTGTATCACTTTTAAGGTTTCACTTTTCTTATCTAAATATAAGGGAATTGGGTCGTTTGGATAAAATAATTCTTCTAAACGTTTGGCAATTCCGATTATGGCAATCTCACCTCTTAAATTAAGAGCATCCAAGCTTTTTAATGCAGACGACAATTGGCCTTTACCGCCATCGATAATAATGAGTTGTGGCAACGGCTGGTCTTCATCCAACAAACGTTTGTAGCGCCGATAAACCACTTCTTCCATTGAAGCAAAATCGTCTGGTCCTTCAACAGTTTTTATATTAAAATGCCGATAGTCTTTTTTACTGGGTTTGCCGTTTTTAAAAACCACACACGCTGCCACGGGGTTGGTTCCCTGAATGTTGGAGTTATCGAAACACTCGATGTGCCTTGGCTCTTCGCTTAGTCTCAAATCGGCTTTCATTTGCGCCATAATACGATTGGCATGTCGATCAGGGTCTGCAATTTTTATTTGTTTGAACCGTTCCATTCTAAAATATTTGGCATTGCGCAACGATAAATCGAGGATGTGTTTTTTATCACCCAATTTCGGAACGGTTACTTTTATATCCTCACCCAAATCGACATTAAACGGCACATAAATTTCTTTGGACTTTGAATTGAAACGCTGCCTGATTTCGGTAATGGCTAACTCTAACAGTTCTTTATCGGTTTCATCGAGTTTCTTTTTAATTTCCAATGTATGCGCTCGAATAATCGAACCGTATGACAACTGTAAAAAATTGATATAGCCATAACTCTCATCGCTTACAATGGCAAACACATCTACATTGCTAATTTTTGGATTTACAATGGTCGATTTAGCCTGATAATTTTCTAAAACCTCCAGTTTTTCCTTAATTTTTTGCGCCTCTTCGAATTGCATATTTTCAGCAAATTCAAGCATTTGAGCTTTAAATTGCTGTAACGAATCTTTAAAGTTGCCTTTTAAAATTTCTTTGATGGCTTTTATGTTTTCGTTGTATTCGGCCTCGGTTTCCAAATCTTCGCAAGGGCCTCTACAATTTCCCAAATGATATTCCAAACATACTTTGTATTTTCCGGCATCTATTTTTTCTTCCGAAAGGTTATAATTACAAGTACGCAAACTAAACAGCCCTTTTATTAAATCGAGTAAGGTGTGCACGGTTTTCACACTGGTGTATGGCCCAAAATATTCGCTGCCATCTTTAAAAACACGTCGGGTGGAAAATACTCTGGGAAACCGTTCTTTTTTTATGCAAATCCACGGGTATGATTTGTCATCTTTTAATAAGACGTTGTATCGTGGCTGATATTTCTTTATGAGATTATTTTCCAGAAGGAGCGCATCGGTTTCGGTATCGACTACAATGTGCTTTATTTTGGCAATTTTTTTTACCAACACACGGGTTTTACCACTATCGTGTGTTTTTGTAAAGTAAGAACTGACCCGTCTTTTTAAATTCTTGGCTTTGCCTACGTAAATTATGGTACCGTCTTTATCATAATATTGATACACGCCAGGCAGGTTGGGCAAGGTTTTTATCTGTATATCTAAGTTGGGGGTATCCATTGATGTAAAGGTAATTATTTTAAATTTTTATTGCTTTGTAATAGTGCTGAATTAATACTTATCTTTTATAACTATTTTTGATTATTGAATTAATAAATTCTACATTGCGCCGCTTTTTGAATTAGCTATTTAAAAGCCCTGAAGCTGCAAAATAGAAGTACCCAAAGCAAATTGATGCGTTAGGGATAGTAACGGCATCCTTTTTAAAACCGTTTTAAAAGTACTTTACCCACGATAAAAGATTGCCTATGGAAATTTAAAGACTTCCTTAGCATTGACGTTTTAAAAAGATATAGTGAATAGCCCGGCCAACGCCAAAACAAAAATTAAAATGAAAAAAATAATAGGACGTGTTGATATTGTTGATTTCCCAAAGCTGGGGCTTTATAATATCAACGTAAAAATAGACACTGGGGCATACACATCGGCCATCCATTGTTCTAAAATTATTGAAGAAGACCAAAAGCTTCGCTGCATTTTTAATAGTGCTACCCATAAAAACTTTGGTAAGACTGAAATTGTGTTTGATGTTTTTTCGAGAACCGACGTAAAAAGTAGCAACGGATATAAGGAAAACCGCTACAAAGTAAAATCTGAAGTCATATTTTTTGGAAAAACGTACAAGATTAACTTAACTTTAAGCACGAGAGACGATATGAAATTTCCTGTACTTATTGGCAGGCAGTTTTTAAAACAAAAATTTATAGTTGACGTCGATTTAGACAACGTTTCTTACCTAACGAGCAAAGCATGAACATAGTTATACTCTCTAGAAATACGCATTTATATTCTACCGAACGCTTAGTTGAAGAAGGTGAACAGCGCGGCCATAAAATTGAAGTCATCGACCCGCTAAAATGCGACATCATTATTGAAAAAGAAAAACCGACCATTTATTACAAAGACCGTTATTTAGATTACGTTGATGCCATTATTCCACGAATAGGAGCGTCGGTTACCTTTTACGGTTGTGCCGTGGTACGCCAATTTGAAATGATGGGGGTTTTTACCATTTGTACCTCGGATGCCATACAACGGTCGCGCGATAAATTACGTAGTTTACAGCGTTTGAGCAAAGCCGGTATTGGCATGCCAAAAACCGTTTTCACCAACTATTCCAGAGATGTAGAAGAAGTTATAGAACACGTTGGCGGAACACCCGTTATTATCAAATTACTAGAAGGCACTCAAGGTTTAGGTGTTGTTTTGGCCGAAACCAAAAATGCTGCCGAATCGGTTTTGGAGGCCTTTAACGGACTTCAAGCGCGAGTTATTGTTCAGGAGTTTATAAAAGAAGCTGGTGGTGCCGATTTGCGCGCTCTTGTGGTTGATGGCCAAGTGGTAGGCGCTATGAAACGCCAAGGCAAGGAAGGCGAATTCCGCTCTAACTTACACCGTGGCGGACAAGCCAACATTATAAAATTGAGCCACGACGAGCTTAAATTGGCCATGAATGCATCCCGTGCCTTAAAACTACCCGTTTGTGGTGTTGATATGCTGCAATCTTCCAGAGGTCCTTTACTGCTTGAAGTTAACTCAACACCCGGATTGGAAGGCATTGAAGCTGCAACTGGTAGAAACATAGCTAAAGCCATTTTACGTTACATTGAAAAAAACGCTAAAGTAAATGGCTAAAAAAGACATTGATATTCTCAACATTTTAGGTGAAAGCATAAAACCTGGTGAAAGTAAAGAGGTTAATTTTGATGTGGCTAATTTGCATACCTCATCGCCCGTTCATATCCCGGTAATTATCGAACGGTCAAAAAAACCAGGACCTACAGTATTGTTTACTGCTGGCATTCACGGCGACGAAGTAAATGGTGTTGAAATTATAAGGCAACTCATTGCTAAAGGCATTAACAAACCCAAATGCGGAACCATTATTTGCATGCCGGTTATTAACATTTTTGGTTTTATAAACTTAAAACGCGAGTTCCCCGATGGACGCGATTTAAACCGCGTGTTTCCGGGTAGCCCATCGGGTTCTTTGGCCGCCCGCGTAGCGCACAAACTTACCAAGGAAATAGTACCGCATGCCGATTTGATTATCGATTTCCATACTGGTGGCTCGGGACGTTTTAATGCACCGCAATTACGCTATGCCAAAGACAAAAAGGATCTTGATGTTTTGGCCAAGGTATTTGGTGCACCGTTTGTGTTGTATTCAAAAAACCTATCGAAGTCGTTCAGAAAAGCCTGTAACAACCTAGGCAAGCCCTTATTACTTTTTGAAGGCGGTAAATCATTTCATATCGACGATGTGGTAACCAATTCGGGTGTTAATGGTTCTAAGCGCATTTTAAAACACATGGGCATGCTCAAAACGGTTTTTAAATCGAGCAAACCCAAAACCGAATGTGTTTTTATAAACGACAGCCGTTGGCAACGGGCCAAATATTCCGGGATGTTTAAAGCCTCAATCTCCATTGGGGCTCACGTTCAAAAAGACGATATACTGGGCAATATTACCGATCCCTATGGCAAGTTTAATTATTTTGTTCGGGCATCAAACACCGGCTATATCATTAACGTTAACGAATCGCCCATCGTTTACCAAGGTGATGCTTTGTTCCATATTTCCAATAAACTAAAAAGGTCGCAAAATGACCAAAAATGAGCTTCGGAGAACATATAGGTCGCTACGAAAAAACCTGTCGCTAAACGATGTTGAAGATTTAAGTTTAGCTATAGCCAACCAAGTTTTAAAACTACCAGTTTGGAATGCTTCATTTTATCATATTTTCCTTTCTATTAAAGAACAAAAAGAAGTAAATACCGACTATATTTTGAATATTTTATCGGGTAAGGACAAAAACATTCTGGTATCCAAGAGTGATTTTGAAACGGGAGAAATGACTCATTTTTTACTCACCGACAGCACCAAAATTAAAAAGAATGCATATAACATTCCTGAGCCTGTAGATGGCATTGAAATTAGTGACGATAAAATCGATATCGTTTTTATTCCGCTTTTGGCCTTCGATAAAAAAGGAAACCGCATTGGTTACGGCAAAGGGTTTTACGACCGCTTTTTATCAAATTGCAAGCCCGAAACCTTAAAAATCGGATTGTCGTTTTTTGAAGCCGAAAACGAAATCACAGATGTTTTTGAAAGTGATGTAAAGTTAGATTTTTGTGTAACACCAAAAAGCATTTACAAGTTTTAGTTATTACAGTTTTCGCAGTAGGTTTTTCTTAAGTAAACGTTATCCAATAACTGAAACGTTATACCATCTTTTTCGACCGAATTAAACAATTTACAGAACCTTTCTTTATTAATGTTTCTTGCATTGAGCATTATAAGTCTGTAATTTGGCTTTTCCGTCAGGTCTTTATTGATCAATGTTAAGTTTAAGTAATAAAACAGCAGGTTTTCATCTGTATCAATGCTCCTTACTTTATTTTTTAATAATTGTTCTGCCAAATCTGAATGCGCGTAATAACTAAAAAATTGAGCTAAGCTAAAATAATCATAATCAGACAGTGCTATTTTTTTATAATTTTCGTTTATAAAGTCAACCGATTTGTCTTTTTCTTCATAATCTCTAAGTTCCATTAAATTTTCGGCTCTTACAATATGAAAGTTTATCATCAATCTTAGAGTAAGAGCATTTGGGACACCATTTTTCTTTAATGCCTTGATTTCTCGCATCAAGTCCGACTCATTTACATCAATAGCGTTATATCTCCAAAGAAAAATCTTCAACGCGGTGAGATTATATAAAATATCTGCATTTTCAGAATCTAGCTTTTCAATATCTAACAGTTCGTTATAAACAATAAGTCCTAAGCGTTCATCAAAAATATATTTAAAGGCTGAATTTTTATTGAGCAGTTTTACAAACTGTTTTTGTTTTGGTATTTCCATGTTTTCCAAAACGGAAAGTGGCGCTTCTTTTGTGTTAATTCTATTGAAAATTGAAGTTTGCAACTTATTTGCTTTATCCAGGTTTTCACCTTCAACTGCTTTATTGAATTCGTACAATAACTCATTAACAGACTTACCTTGATCTAATTCCTTGTTAACCAACCCCATTTCTACAACTGCTTTTCGGTGGTTTTTAAAAATGTGTTCCATTTCTCGTGACATGGAACCAGCTATTTTAGCTCTAATTTCATTTTTGGTCAACGATTTTAACGCTTCATATTTGGTTCCTTCAATGTCTTTGAAAAACTCCACCCAGTTTTCGGATGTAGAAACTTCGGTTTGGATTGTGGGAATTTGAAATCCCTGAATTGCTTTTGTTATACTTTTTGCGCGTTGTTCTTGTAATTCATGGTTTCTGCTAGAAATACCTTCTATAGATGAATACGCCTTTATTTTTAAGATATTAACGTTATAATTTGACAATCGCAAAGAATCATAAATAGGTTTTATATCCGCTTGAGAGTAGCTGGATTTATTCTTTTTAAAGGGGACTATAAATTTTAATGTTTTACTACTGGTTGTGAACTCTTGTTGCTCTGAAGATTTTATTTGTTTTACACCATAGGTTAATTCATCAAGATACATACCTGTATCTAAAAGGTCTCTAGAATAAAAATCTAAATTATAGGTAACATAATACCGGCAGAGGGTTTTGTTTCCAATAAACAAAATATTGTATTCCAATTCGTTTTCATTGCCTACCAAAATATCCTTAGGTATTTCGCCAATTTTTACCTTAAACAAACCTTCCTCAACCTCTTTTAAATTACTTTTTAATGTGTTAGAATAGACTGGCTTTAACAACAGCCCTTTTACCTGAGATTTTGGTAAGTTCTCTAAACTGCAGTCATACCTGTTTTTTAAAATAACATCTACAGCCAAACCGTCGTCTTCGTTTTTAAACACCGAACCGAACCAGTCTTTATCATTTACTTCAAAATAAAGACCGTTATCTTTTCGACTTATAGCATACTTGACTTCCTTAGGTTTTTGGCTAAAGGCTTTTATACAACTTTTACATTTTTTATCCCTGTCCTTACCAGAAAAATCGATATCATAGGTTTGCTGACAGAAAGATGTTTGAGTAAATAAGAGAACAAACAAGAATAAAATGAGGGATCTAAGAACCATTTAATTGAGAGACTATTAAATTAGTTTTCTACTACACAGCAATATTAACAAATACTTCTGAGATAAAACCTACAAAAGATGCTTTTTTTGAATTATTCTTTCTTCGAAAAAGCCTTTTTATTAAATACAATAAGCATTATAAACCCGGTGCTTATAGCTACATCGGCTATATTAAAAACGGGTTCAAAAAAGTTAAAACGCCTTCCGCCATAAAAAGGAACCCACTGTGGCAGGTCAATTTCAAAAAGAGGAAAATATAGCATATCGACCACACGACCGTGCAATAAGCTATCGTAACCACCCTGTTCTGGGAAAAACTCAGCAACTTGGCTAATGCTATCATCAAATAGAACACCGTAAAATACCGAATCGATTATATTACCCAAAGCCCCTGCAAAAATGCAGGCAATAGCCAAAATCAATATACGTGAACTTTGCTTTTTTGTGGCATCGTAAAGCCAGTAACCAATACCAAAAATGGCCACTATTCTAAAAAGGGTTAAATACACCTTAGCTGTTCGGTCTGAAATAAACGAAACAAAATCACTTATTTTTGTTCCCCAAGCCATACCGTCATTTTCAATAAAGTATATTTTAAACCAGCTGAATACATCTACACTCTCATGAAGCGTGAAATGGGTTTTTATGTATATTTTACTAATCTGATCGATTAATAAAATAATGAGAATTAATATAACAGACTTTTTTAGGGACATTAAAAATTCTTAAAAAGGGTTCTAACTATGATGGATCTACAAACAAAAAACGCCCCAAAACTATTTTGAGACGTTTCAAAATATATCATAATGAACGATTTACTTCTGCATATTCTTTGCTTCGATGCTTAAAGTAGCATGAGGCACTAACTTCAATCGTTCTTTGTTAATCAATTTTCCTGTTACACGACAAATACCGTAAGTTTTGTTTTCTATTCTGATAAGGGCATTTTTAAGGTCGCGAATAAACTTTTCCTGACGGATAGCTAATGCTGAATTCGATTCTTTACTCATTACTTCACTTCCTTCATCAAACGCCTTAAATGTTGGCGAGGTATCGTCTGTACCATTATTGTGGTCGTTCATATACGCACTTTTAATGAGCTCTAAATCGTGTTGTGCCTTATCTATTTTTTCTTGGATAAGCCCTTTAAACTCGGCTAAATCTTTATCTGAATATCTTGTTGTGTCTCCCATATTATTAATGTTTTTGGATAAATAGCTTGGTATTTACATTATCAAAAGCAATATCTATACCATCTTCTAATTTATCTATAATTTCAAGTTCATTTGTTAATGTTTCCGATTTAATATAGGTCATATTCGCATCAACGGCGCTTACAACCTGCTCGTCTTTTTGAAGCCTTACGTCAATTTTATCTGTAACCTCAAAACCAGAATCTTTTCGTAGATTTTGTATGCGATTAACCAATTCCCTTGCAATACCCTCTCTACGTAAATCGTCTGTAATGGTTACATCTAAAGCCACTGTAAAAGCCCCTTCTTTGGCCACCAACCACCCTTCAATATCTTGAGAAGTGATTTCTACATCCGAGCGATCTAATGTAATATTTTTATCATTAACAACAATCTCTAAACTACCATTTTGCTCTATTTTGTTAATATCTTCTGCCGAAAAGTTAATTACTTCATTAGCAATAGCTTTCATATCTCTTCCAAAGCGCGGCCCAAGGGTTTTAAAGTTTGGTTTTATTTGTTTCACTAAAACACCCGAAGCATCATCCAACAATTCAATTTCCTTAACGTTCACTTCGTGTTTTATCAAATTCTGCACCGCCAAAATCTCTTCCTTTTGCTGCTCGCTATCAATAGGAATCATTATTTTTTGAAGCGGTTGTCGTACTTTAATTTTCTCTTTTGCTCTTAACGACAACACCAACGAAGATATTGTTTGCGCCGCTTCCATTTTTCGCTCCAGCGCTTTATCAACAAAACGTTCGTTAAACACTGGAAAATCGGCTAAATGCACACTTTCAAACGTTTCTTTTTGGGTTACTGCATTTAAATCTAAATACAAACGGTCCATAAAAAACGGTGCAATGGGCGCTCCTAATTTCGCTATGGTAACCATACACGTGTACAGTGTTTGGTAGGCCGAAATTTTATCCTGCTCATAATCGCCTTTCCAATAACGTCTTCTGCTTAAGCGTACAAACCAGTTACTTAAATAATCTTGCGTAAAATCTGAAATCGCTCTAGACGCCCTTGTTGGTTCGTAATCGGCATAAAAAGCATCTACTTTTTTAATGAGTGTGTGCAGTTCAGAAAGTATCCAGCGGTCTATTTCTGGTCTTTCTTCTACTGGGATATCGGCTTCGCTATAATTGAAATTATCTAGATTAGCGTACAATTGGAAGAATGAATACGTGTTGTAGAGCGTTCCGAAGAATTTACGTTTTACTTCTTCAACACCATCCAAGTCGAACTTTAAATTATCCCAAGGGTTGGCATTGCTAATCATGTACCAACGCGTTGCATCGGCACCGTAGTTCCCTAAAGTTTCGAAAGGATCGACGGCATTACCCAATCGTTTCGACATTTTTTGTCCGTTTTTGTCCAACACCAATCCATTGGACACGACATTTTTATAAGCCACAGAATCGAAAACCATCGTTCCGATAGCGTGCAGTGTATAAAACCATCCACGGGTTTGATCAACACCTTCAGCTATAAAATCGGCCGGATAGGTTGTGCCATTATCAATCAAATCTTTATTTTCAAACGGATAGTGCCATTGCGCATACGGCATGGACCCCGAATCGAACCACACGTCAATTAAATCGCTTTCGCGGAACATTTTTTTGCCCGATTGCGACACCAAAACAATGTCGTCAACAATGTTTTTGTGCAAATCGATTTTAGCATAGTTGTCTTCCGAATTGTTTCCGACTTCAAAATCATCAAAAATATCTTTTGAAAGCACACCTGCTTCAACGGCTTTTGCCATCTCGGCCTTCAGTTCTTCCACCGAACCGATGCAGATTTCTTCTTTTCTATCTTCAGTTCTCCAAATTGGCAACGGAATGCCCCAATAGCGTGAGCGCGATAAGTTCCAATCGTTGGCATTAGCCAGCCAATTACCAAATCGGCCCGTTCCGGTAGCTTTTGGTTTCCAATTGATGGTATCGTTGTGCGCCACCATTTTTTCCTTAACGTCGGTAACTTTAATAAACCACGAATCTAACGGATAGTAAAGTATTGGTTTATCGGTTCTCCAGCAATTGGGATAGCTGTGCTTATATTTTTCAACCTTAAAGGCTTTATTTTCTTCTTTTAATTTGATGGCTATTTCAACATCAACCGATTTGTCGGGTGCTTCGCCATCATCATAATATTCATTTTTAACATACTTACCGGCAAACTCGCCCATTTCTGGTCTAAATTTTCCTTGCAAGTCTACCAACGGTACCAAGTTGCCATCTTCATCTTTTACCAACATGGGCGGCACTTCGGGTGTCGCTTGTTTGGCTACCAAGGCATCATCGGCACCAAAAGTAGGCGCAGTGTGTACAATACCTGTACCATCTTCGGTAGTTACGAAATCTCCAGCAATCACCCTAAAGGCATTTTCAGGATTATCGTTTGGTAGAGCATACTGCAATAATTGCTCGTATTTTATGCCCACTAAATCTTTACCGACAAACTCTTTTACCACATAGAACGGAATTTTTTTATCGCCCGCTTTATAGGCTAATAATTCCGATTTATATTGAACTTGTTTAAATTTCCCAGAAAACTGATAGTTAACCAATTTTTTGGCTAGAACCACATTTATAGGCTGGTGGGTATACTGATTGTAAGTTTCTACCAACACATAGTCAATTTTTGGCCCCACTGTTAACGCAGTGTTGCTTGGCAATGTCCAAGGTGTGGTTGTCCAAGCTAAAAAGTGAATATCGCCTTCGTTTTGTAAAAAATCAGGGAGGGTTTCCGCTATAGCTTTAAACTGTGCCACAGCTGTTGTATCGGTTACATCTTGATAGGTTCCTGGTTGATTCAACTCATGGGAACTCAATCCCGTTCCCGCTTTTGGCGAATACGGCTGAATGGTATACCCTTTATACAGTAAATCTTTGTTATAAATTTGTTTTAGCAACCACCAAACACTTTCCATGTATTTAGGCTCGTAAGTAATATACGGGTCATCCATATCTACCCAATAGCCCATTTTTTCGGTAAGGTCGTTCCAAATATCGGTATAGCGCATTACTGCTTTGCGGCAGGCTTTGTTATAATCTTCAACCGAAATAGTCTTGCCAATATCTTCTTTGGTAATGCCCAATTCTTTTTCAACACCCAACTCAATTGGTAATCCGTGCGTATCCCAACCGGCTTTACGCTTAACTTGATACCCTTTTTGGGTTTTATATCGGCAAAAAATATCTTTAATGGCACGCGCCATAACGTGGTGAATGCCTGGCAAACCATTTGCAGAAGGCGGCCCTTCGAAAAACACAAAAGTGTCGTTGTCTTCACGTGACGATATACTTTTTTCAAATATGTTGTTTTCCTGCCAATAGTTAAGAATTTCTTCTGCTACTTTTGGCAAGTCAAGTCCTTTATATTCAGGAAATTTAGCGCTCATTTACTGGTAATTCTTTTAAGTTCGCGAATTTAATGAATTTTGATAAAACCGCCATCCTTTCAAGCAATAATCGAGGATTGAAATTTTACATACACATTTCGACAAGTATTTTTAATTTGTATGATTTAAAAATAAGCTACAAAAAAGCCACAGAAATAATCCTGTGGCTTAAACTTTATCTTATAAGAGTTTTTTAATCTCTAGACATAAAAATACTAAGGATGTACCAAAATAACAGCATTAACGAGGCAAACAATCCTAAAGCCGCTGGTATATAATCGTCGGTAGTATATTTATTAACCATATTGGAGGTTTGGTATAAAATAGAACCTCCTGCCAACAAACACATACCGGCAGAAAACCATAAACCTAAATTAAAACCAAATAAAGAACCGGCGATAATAAGCCCAATGGCTATAAAAAAACCAATGGTCAATCCTGTTTTTAAAAAAGAAAAATCCTTTTTAGTTATGAATACCACCGCCGACAGCCCTGTAAAAAGCGCTAGAGTAACAACAGCCGCCTGGTTAATCAACTCGGGCCCAGACTCCATGTAAAACGCAGCGATATAGATCAATGGCACAAAAATGAAGGCTTCTGCTAAAATATACAAACCGTAGGCGAGGTATTGCTTGCTCTTATCCGCTGTTTTTAAGGCCATCCTCTCGGCGTAGTTTGTAATAAACATAAAACCTCCAAGCATGAGCAGCCATTTAAAGCCTTGCGTCATCGACAAAGCAAAATCTACAATCGCATCACTTTGTAATAACAAATATTCAAAAAGCACGAATACCAAAACACCACCTGCAACGTGTGCATAAGTGGTTTTATAAAAAGCCACTCGGTCTGCATCGGACACCTGACTTATAAGTAACTTATCATTTTGTAATTGTTCCATCAAATTTAATTTAGAGTTGAGCCTAAATTTAAAAAAAGAAACCGAATTCTTACTTTAAATAAGTAAAAATTCGGTCATCAGCATATTTTATTCTCCAGATTTAAATTATCCTTTTCAGATGAAACATATCCGAAACTAAATTTTAATTTTCAAAATCCTTGTATATTTCTTTTTCTTACCTGGAAATGTGACAGTTTGATTATCAGTATTAATCACGCCATCATTAACTCTGTAATAGACTTTAGATTCTTTATCGTCAATTAATTTTTCAAAATCGATATTACCTTTCTTGTTAATAGAAACCATATACAAATTAGATTTCTTTGCCTTAGTTTGATTAAAGGCTATTCTGCCTTGACCAATTTTCCGAATTTTATCTGAGCAATTGATAAAGAAATACGTAGACTCTCCAACTGGTATAGAAGTATAAGAACTATTACTAAAACCTGTTTGCGCTTTGTTAATATTCCTGGCCCACTTTAGACCTCCATCCTGGCCCAGCCTTATACTCATAATATCGTCGAAATGATAAACGACGTAAGTCCTCATCCCTCCTGTACTAGACATCATAGTATGTGTTGTAATATAGAATTCCTCGGCGTTAATAACAATATCTCCGTTTGACATCATATATACTCCCTTAAAATCAATGTTCTTTATCCCTTTTTCTGTTTTTCTTGATTTTTTGTTCTTTCTATCCCCATACTTGTCGGTCATAAATTCTTCAGAAAATGGTGAAAACTTTTCATTTATCATGCTCAAACTCTCAGGATCTAAATTAAACAAACACACACCGTTACACCTGTCCTCATCCTTTCTACCATAAAAACCCACACACGCCAACCTACCTGCGCCTTTAATTAATTCAAGCGAAGAAATGAATTTGTCATCATTTTTAAAACTCGTCTTTTCTTGCCCAGCAGCATCAATTTTCAATAATTCGAAATGATAATTCGCTTTTCCTTTTTTCTTTGATTTCCGCGAATCGTTTTCAAAAACCTTTCCTAAAAAATAAACAGTTCCGTCAGTATCAGCAACATCAATACTTTCATATTCAAATAATTTATCTTTGATTTCTTTATTCACCAAGGCATCGTAGACCTTCTCAAAATTATTGTTAAAAACAAATATTTTGTGAGTTTCTTTATTCTTGTCCTTTATATCAAAATTTATAACGAAGAACTTTTTGCTAGCAGAAAAAACAACCTCGCCTAAATGATTTCTATCCATCTGAGAAAAATTACTTATGAAAAATGGAAAAAGGGCAAATCCAAAATATTTTTGCATCTTATCCTCAGAAAAAGAAATCAACTCCTTTTTACTAAATTTTAAATCCTCGAGGTTTGCAGAAACAGTATTGAAAACAACTCTATCTTCTTTCTTGACATGTTCAAACTCTATTAAATGCAACTTACCGTCTTTAATAAAAGCATTTTTAATATAATTATCGTCAACTTCATATTCTACTTCATTTAAAAGTTCAAGGTTATCATTGAAATGTTGAATATAATACCCTTTTAGTTTTTGTACCATACCGCCTCTATATGATCGAATTGTAATAACATCTCCGTTTGATGCTTCTAATGAAAAATCTAAATAGCTATTTTTTTTTGAGTCTTTGAAGATTTCACTCTTAACCATTGAGACTTCTTGTGGATAAACCTTAAAAGCGAAAAAGGCAAATAAAATAAGTAATGTTGTTTTGGTTTTCATTCTTTCTAATTTAAGCTTCAAAAATAGGATAATTCTTATATTACCCAACAAAAAAGTCAATTAGAAAATCTAATTGACTTTTATTAATTAAAAATTAGAATACCTACTATTTTAATCTCTTCCTCCAAAAATTTGAAAACCCCAATACACAAGGTTTGCCAAAGCACCTATGGCGGCCACTAAATAGGTTCTAGCCGCCCATTTTAGTGCATCTTCAGAACCCGCATATTCTTGCTGTGATACCATATTTTTATTTTTCAACCAAGCTAAAGCGCGGTTACTGGCATCGTATTCCACCGGAAGTGTAATAAAACTGAATAATGTTGCAAAACCCATCATCGCCAAACCAGCAACGGCTACCCAATACCCCATACCAACTCCGGCAGCGGCACCTAAAATTAGACCACCTATAACCAACCACTGCGACATACCAGAGGTTACACTAACCACAGGTACTAATGCCGAACGCATTTTTAACCAATCGTAAGCTTGGGCGTGTTGTACGGCATGACCACATTCGTGAGCCGCAACTGCGGCTGCAGCGGCATTACGCTGATTGTAAACCGCCTCGCTCAAATTAACCGTTTTATTTTTCGGGTTATAATGGTCTGTTAATCGACCTGGCGTTGAAATAACCTCAACATCATAAATACCGTGGTCGGCCAACATTTTTTCGGCTATTTCGGCACCACTCATGCCGTTGCGCAATTGAACTTTTGAGTATTTTTCGAACTTCCGCTTTAGCGTGCTGCTAACAATCCAACTCACCAAGGCGATTCCTCCCAATAATATATAATATCCAAACATGTATTTCTTTTTTAAATTTTTAATTAAAGATAGCAAAAATAGAGCCAATAATCACGATATGATATTATGTCAGTATTTAAAGTTCTGTTAAAAATAGCGCATAAAAAAAGGCTGTCCAAGAAGTAACAAATAAACGTCATTACGAGAAATTTTTATTTCGAGGTAATCTCATAATTCTCAACTTGAATTCTAAAGATTCCTTCTCTTTGTTCGGAATGACGACTTCTTATACACCTCTATAAAGTTTCAATACCATTTTTATGCTGAAGCATATTCCAAATCGAAAGCCTCTGCAATTTCTTTGTAGACAATATCGCCTTTAACAATATTTAAGCCTTTAGCTAAAGAAGCATTTTCTTCACAGGCTTTTTCCCAACCCTGGTTGGCCAGCTTAGTAACATAAGGCAAGGTTACATTGGTTAACGCCATGGTTGACGTGTAAGGCACGGCTCCCGGCATGTTCGCCACACTGTAATGCACCACCTCATCAATAATATAGGTTGGCTCTTGGTGGGTTGTTGGCTTGGTCGTTTCAAAGCAGCCTCCTTGATCAACAGCTACATCGACCATAACGGTACCTGGGCGCATATCTTTCAACATATCTTTGGTAATTAATTTTGGCGCTTTGGCACCTTTTATTAATACTCCTCCGATAATCAAGTCGGAATCCATTATATGTTTTCTGATGTTATATTCACTTGAAAATTCACTGATGACATTATTAGGCATTGTTTCGCTTACATGGCGTAACGCTTTCATATTAATATCCAAAATAAATACGTTCGCTCCCAATCCAGAAGCCATACGTGCCGCTTGTAAACCAACAACACCAGCACCCAAAATCAGTACTTTTGCTGGCGGAACACCTGGCACGCCACCAAGTAAAATGCCACGCCCTTTTATAGGTTTTTCTAAATATTTAGCGCCTTGTTGAACGGACATACGTCCTGCTACTTCGGACATAGGAATTAGCAACGGCAAAGTACCGTCTTCATCCTCTACCGTTTCGTAAGCAATACAAATGGCCCTGCTTTTCAGCATCGCATTGGTAAGTGGCTCACTGGATGCAAAATGAAAGTAAGTAAAGACCACTTGGTTGGGCTTAATTAAATCGTATTCCTGCTCAATGGGTTCTTTTACCTTTACAATCATTTCGGCCGTATCGTAAATAGCCTCAATGGTCTCAAGAATGGTTGCCCCGGCATTTTTATAATCTTCATCTAAAAAACCACTATTAAAACCAGCATTTTTTTGCACAAAAACCTCGTGATTTCTTTTAGTCAATTCAAAAACACCAGAAGGCGTCATGCCCACTCGATTTTCGTTGTTTTTCAATTCAATAGGAACTCCAATTTTCATAGAAATATGATTTTTAAATTAGTCTTAACACCCCACAATATTACAACAATGAATTTATAAAAAACACAAAAACATTGCTTTTGTTAAATATTTAATACTCGATTTAACGTTTTTATAACAATTCCACAAAACACATCGGTTTTATAGAATTAATGAAATTCGTGAAAATGACCATTTACAGACCTCGATTTTTTAGAAATTCTCAGTTTACACTTTGTCGATTTGCGGAGAATAAAAAGTTGCCATTACAAACAAGCGAACCACTATCTTACAATTTTAAAAGGAAAAACTATAAAATAAAATCTGACGACCAAACAATGACTTTAATTGCTAAAATTTACCGTAAGCAATCTTAAAATAAATAAGTAGAAATGCCGAAACAATAGTGATACTGTTGGCGAAAATCATAGACGGACTGTGAGTTAAAAACCCATAAATTAACCATGCTAAAACCCCAATAAAAAACATTAAAAGCATGGGTAAGGATAGCGACGAAACATCTTTGGTTTTCCAAGTTTTGTAAACCTGAGGCAAAAAAGCCGCGGTAGTTAATACCGCAGCTATAAAACCAATAATTTCTATATAATTACCCAACAATATTCACAATTTTACCAGGAACTACAATAACTTTCTTGGGTGTTCTGCCCTGCAATTGGTCTAGTGTTTTTTCGTTGGCCAATACCGTTTTTTCGATGTCTTCTTTGCTCATGTCTAAAGGCAACTCTAACGTAAAACGCATTTTACCGTTGAAGGAGATCGGGTAGTTTTTACTACTCTCCACCAAATGGCTTTCATCAAATTTTGGGAATTTTGCGGTTGAAATACTCTCGTTGTGCCCCAACTGGCTCCATAGCTCTTCGGCTATATGCGGCGCATACGGAGAAATCAAAACCAACAGAGGTTCTAAAATGTCTTTTGAAGTACACTTTTGAGATGTTAATTCGTTTACCGCAATCATAAAAGTAGAAACTGAGGTATTGAATGAAAAATTCTCGATATCTTCCTGAACCTTTTTAATGGTTTTGTGCAAGGTTTTTAAGCTGTCTTTACTTGGCTCGGCATCGGTAACTTTTAGTCCATTGTCGCCCACATATAATTTCCAAAGTTTTTTAAGAAACGAATGCACACCCGTTATACCAGCCGTATTCCAAGGTTTGTATTGCTCTAAAGGCCCAAGGAACATTTCGTAAAGACGCAAACTATCGGCGCCGTATTGTTGACATATTTCATCGGGGTTAACCACGTTGTATTTAGATTTGGACATTTTTTCAACTTCGCGGCCAACTTTATAAATATCATTATCGTTTTTTATATTTTTCCCAGTCTCTCCTATAAAAATAGCTTCTTGATAATCTTCACCAAACTCTTCATCAGCCTTTAAGCCTCTAATATCCAATTCGTCAGAAGAATTAACATACTTCACCTTAACATGGATTGGGTGAACTTTATTTAAATCAATATTTACATGGACTAACTTACCCTTATCTAAATTAACCTCTTGAAATTCATCCCTTATAAAGTTATTGAAATCTATCAGCTCATTCGTCGAATTCTTTAAGGAATCTAATTTTCCTAATGAAACAAAAACATTAAATTTATTTAATTGCCCCTTTATATCATCTCCTTTGACTTCAAAACCAAAACTTCCTAAATCAACTCTATAAATAAAAGCACTCGTCCCCAAAATCATCCCTTGGTTAATCAGTTTTTTGGCAAACTCATCAACAGGTACTTGACCTTTATCGAACAAGAATTTTTGCCAAAATCGCGAGTATAGCAAATGCCCTGTGGCGTGCTCGCTACCGCCAATGTATAAATCGACATCTTTCCAGTAGTTTAAAGCCTCTGGGCTTGCAAACGATTCGTTGTTATTGGCATCCATGTAACGGTTAAAATACCATGAACTACCCGCCCAACCCGGCATGGTGTTCAACTCTAACGGAAACACGGTTTTATGGTCTATCAAATCGTTCGAAACGACGTCGTTTTTCTCCGTATCCCAAGCCCAAACGGTGGCGTTGCCTAATGGTGGTTCGCCCGTTTCGGTAGGTAAATATTTTTCAACCTCGGGCAATTTAATCGGCAAATGTTGCTCATCAATCATTTGTGGCATGCCATTTACATAGTACACTGGAAATGGCTCCCCCCAGTAACGTTGGCGGCTAAAAACAGCATCGCGCAAGCGATAATTGGTTTTTCCTTGGCCTTGTCCTAATTTTTCCAATTCGAAAATAACACGCTTGGTGGCTTTTTTATGGTTGAGCCCATTAAGGAAATCACTATTGGCAATAATGGTATTTTCTTTATCGGCAAAAGCTTCTTTTGAAATATCGACACCCTCAAAAATATTAGGAATTGGGATGTTGAAATGTTTTGCAAAATCGTAATCACGTTGGTCGCCACTAGGCACACTCATTACCGCTCCGGTACCGTAGCCCGCCAATACGTAATCGCCAATCCAAATCGGAATTGGTTCTTTAGTAAACGGATGCTCGGCATAAGCCCCTGTAAAGGCACCTGTAATAGTTTTTACATCTGCCATACGCTCACGTTCACTGCGTTTTGCGGTCGCTTCAATGTAGGCTTCAACTTCGGCTTTTTGTTCGGACGTTGTAATTTTAGATACTAAGTCGTGTTCTGGTGCCAGAGTCATAAAACTCACACCGAAAATAGTATCCGGACGCGTAGTGAACACTTCAATCACTTCATCGTGATTTTTTACATTAAAAGTTACAGTAGCACCAACCGATTTCCCAATCCAGTTGCGTTGACTTTCCTTTAACGAATCGGTCCAATCTATTTTTTCCAAACCTTGCAACAAGCGCTCGGCATAAGCCGAAATACGCATGCTCCATTGGGTCATTTTTTTACGCACTACAGGGTGGCCACCACGCTCAGACACACCGTTAACAATTTCATCGTTTGCTAAAACCGTTCCTAGTGCGGGGCACCAGTTTACTTCGGTTTCCGCCAAGTAGGTTAAACGGTATTGGAGTAGTATTTCTTGTTTTTTAACATCGTCGAAAATATTCCAATCCGATGCGGTAAAAAATTCCACATCGTCATCGCAAGCCGCATTGACGTTAGCATTACCTTCAACTTCAAATAACTTTATAAGTTCTGAAATATCTTCAGCCTTATCGCTTTTATAATTATACCACGAGTTGAACAATTGGATAAAAATCCACTGTGTCCACTTATAATAGCTCGGGTCTGATGTACGAACTTCACGACTCCAATCGAAAGAAAAACCAATTTGGTCCAACTGGCGGCGGTAGGTTTTTATATTATCGGCCGTTGTAATGGCTGGGTGCTGTCCCGTTTGAATAGCATATTGCTCGGCAGGCAAACCAAAACTGTCGTAGCCTTGTGGGTGCAATACGTTAAAGCCTTGGTGGCGTTTGTAGCGCGCATAAATATCAGAAGCAATATACCCTAACGGATGCCCCACATGCAACCCCGCACCACTGGGGTATGGAAACATATCCAGTACATAATACTTAGGTTTATCGCTATTATTTTCGGCTTTGAATGTTTGGTTTTCGGCCCAATACTTTTGCCACTTGGCTTCTATTTCGTTGAAATTGTAATTCATCGTATTTTATTAAAAATAATGCTGTCATCACGAAAGAGGTACAACTACGGCAATCTTTTGAATACAACGACTGAATTCATAATATTTCCACATCTCACTTCGACTATGTTCAGTATGCCTAATTCGCAATGACGAATAAAAGCGCAAATTTACGGTTTCTAAAGAAAAACGGAAGAAGTTTACAACATTATATGATATCATTTTTTATATCTGGAAATAATGTGGTTTAATTTAAGTTTTAATTACGTGGCAATTTGTAATTTCACAGCCTAAATCCTCCCTAATTTTGATAAAAAACACCACCAAAGCCCATTTGGCACTTTTAGGCGCTAATATCATTTATGGTGCTAATTATCTCGTTGCCAAAGGGGTTATGCCCAATAAAATTGGCCCAACAGCTTTTGTATTTGTCAGGCTAACATGCTGCGTGTTGCTCTTTTGGGCTGTAAAATTCTTGTTTGTTAAAGAGAAAGTTGAAAAGAAAGACTTTGTAACACTAGCCCTTTGCGGACTTTTTGGAGGCGCGGCCAACCAAATGCTATTTTTTCATGGCATTAACCTAACATCACCAATCGACGCATCGATAATTACCACCGCCACACCAGTAATTGTATTGGTTTTTAGTTTTTTTATTTTACAAGAACGTATCACAAAGAACAAGGTTATTGGTATCGCCATGGCTGGAATTGGCGCTATATTCCTAATCTTATACGGCAACAAAGCCGATGGCAATAGCTCCTTTTTGGGCAACCTTTTTATTTTACTAAACGCCAGCAGCTATGGCCTTTATTTGGTATTGGCCAAAACCCTTATGAAAAAATACCATGCCATTACTGTGGTTAGTTGGATCTTTTTATTTGGCTTTATTTATGTTTTCCCTTTTGGAATTAACGATTTGCTTAAAACAAATTTTGAAGCCTTTACACTGCACACCTACCTCACCATTGGTTACGTAGTAATATTCACGACGTTTTTTGCTTACCTGTTTAACATTTACGCACTTAACTATTTACCGCCATCGGTAACCAGTAGTTATGTGTATTTACAACCTGTGGTTAGTTTTATTTTAGTGAGTATAGTGGCCTACGTTTTTATGAACCACGCTTACGCGGAAGACATCAACCTAATTAAGATTTTAAGTTGTGTTGTAGTAGCAGTTGGTGTTTATATCATCAGTAAACCCGGAAAACCGAGAACGGGAAACCAGCCAACAACTTAAAACATGTAGCCTAAGGACAACTGAAACACACCGTTGTTAACATCTGGGTTTTCACCAACTGCAGTTATGCCGTAACTGTATCTGGCTTGAGCAAACCACGATTTGGTAAAGTTGACACCCAGACCTGCATTTAATGCTAAATCGAAAGTATTGGCATCGGTATCGTAATCTGGAACATCGTCCATTTGAAACTTGGCAGTATCGTTAATTAAAAGCCCAAATTGAGGCCCTACATCTAAACTAAAACCATCAACAATATAAAATTTTGCCATTACTGGAAGTGACACATAATCCAACTGAAACGTAACAAGATTTTCTTCTTCAGCACCAGCTCTCGAATAGAGCAATTCGGGTTGCAACGCAAAATTCTCACTCAATTTTACTTCAGCCAAAACACCTGCATGAAATCCAATTAAACTATTTCTATCAATATTACTATCCGAACGGTTTCCATAAAACGTAGCGACATTCATCCCGGATTTAGCTCCAAAATCAATGCTCTGAGCTTGGGCTGTTATAAAAATTAAAAATGTAGTGATTAAGCCTAAAAATAAATTTTTGCTCATAACTCTGTAAACTTTCTGATTAATATTAGCCCTATTTTTCAACAATTATGCCAACCTTAAATTAAGACTTAAAGCTATACAACAATTTTAAATAATCCTAGTTATATAATGTTATTAGTTAATTAGTTATTTCGCTTATCTTTTTATTATTTTTACGTCCGAAACCAAAATACTTTTATGAGCTCATCTTTTGAAAAACACCAAAAACGCAGACTAATTTCATCGTACTTTTCAGTAGTGCTTAGTATTGCGTTAGTTTTGTTTTTATTAGGACTATTGGGCATGCTGGTATTGAACGCAAAAAAGGTTTCAGATCATTTTAAGGAGCAAGTAGTGCTTACCATTTATTTAAAAGACTCTGCCAAAGAAGTTGAAATCAATCAGCTTGAAAAAAGTTTGGCGATGGCCGAATATGTAAAATCCACAGAGTATGTTTCAAAAGAGAAAGCAGCCGAATTCATGAAAGCCGAAAACGGTGAGGACTTTATGGATTTTGTGGGTTACAACCCGCTTCAAAACTCTATTGACGTACACCTAAAAGCCGATTTTGTAACCTCGGGGCATTTGGAAAAAATATCGGAAGAAGCCAACGCTAAAAACTTTGTTGACGAAGTGACTTACGACAACGACCTTGTAAACCTTATGAACGATAATGTTAAAAAAATCAGTTTTTGGGTGTTGGTCATTAGTGGGATTTTCACACTGATAGCGGTTTTGCTCATTAACAGTTCTATACGTTTATCGGTTTACTCTAAACGCTTTACCATAAAAACCATGCAAATGGTGGGTGCCACCAAGCAGTTTATTCGTCGACCGTTCGTTTGGAAAAGTGTACGTTTGGGCATTATCGGCGCCATTCTAGCCCTAATAGGCATGGCCATTGTGTTGTATTATGTTAACAGAACCTTCCCTGAACTAGGGCTTTTAAACACCCCTGTTTTAGTCGTTGGCCTGTTTGTCTTTGTGTTTGCTTTGGGCATTGTTATTACCTGGATAAGCACCCATTTTGCTACGCAACGCTTTTTAAATTTACGTACCGATGAGCTTTACTACTAACTATTATTGACTATTGACTATTGACTATTGACTATTGAAAAAAGTATAATTTACAATCACGTTAACAATGCTTTTTAAATATTTCTGTTAATTTGCAGCACTAGCATTAAAACTATGGGAGAACAAAAACGAAAAGAAGAAGCCAAACCAACTTTTGTATTTGGAAAGAAAAACTACAAATTCATGTTTATAGGTCTGGCCGTTATTGCGCTTGGCTTTATTTTAATGGCCGGCGGTGGTAGCGACGACCCTAACATTTTTAACCCCGAAATTTTTAGCTGGCGCCGTATTCGTTTGGCACCCATGTTGGTTTTAATAGGTTTTGGTTTTGAAATTTACGCTATTCTTTTAAATCCGGATAAATAAACGCACTCAAAAGATTTTTTTCGCGAATTCTTCAGTCATTTTTTTAACATAATCATAACTGTTCGCTAAAGCATCATCAAAGTTTTTGGAATAGTTTACAACGACATCGGTATAGTTAATTCCTAGCTTTTCCATTTCGGATTTACTCAAATCAATAGCACCACAAAGTGCCGCTATTTTTATGTGTTTCGCTTTCGCGGAAGCCAAAACACCATTAATCGTTTTTCCAGACAAAGTTTGTTTATCTAACTTACCTTCTCCTGTTATAATCCAATCGCAACCCGTTATTTTGGAATCGAAATCAGCCAATTCTTTAATGAGTTGAATGCCCGGTTTTAATTCGCCATTTAAAAACACTTTTGATGCGTAACCCATACCGCCTGCAGCACCAGCTCCGCTTACCAACTGCTCATCAACCTTGAATTGTGACTCCATGATTTTTGAAAAGCTTTGCAAACCTTTGTCCAGCATTTTAACGTCTTCTGCCGTCGCGCCTTTTTGTGGCGCATACACATAAGCCGCACCGTTTTTTCCATACAACGGATTGGTTACATCGCAGGCTATTTTAAACTTTACATCATACAATCTTGAATGCACATCAGACTTTTCAACCGAAGCCACTTTTGATAAATTGGTTCCAATTGGTTTGAGCTCTTTGCCCATTTTATCTAAAAACCTATACCCCAAAGCAGTAGCCATACCCATACCACAATCATTTGTGGCACTTCCGCCAAGTCCTAAAAAAATGGTTTTTGCTCCTTTTTCCAAGGCATCAACAATCATGTCGCCCGTACCCAAAGTAGTAGCGTTTTTGCAGTCTAATTCATGGGGCTTCAATAATTTCACCCCAGAAGCTTCGGCCATTTCAATAAACGCTGTTTTTGAATCTTCAGCATATAAATACATGACCTTTATGGGCTTAAAAAAGGGGTTGCTAACTTTAACCTTAACCGTGCTCCCTTTTAAATAAAAATTAGCCACTTCTAGCGTGCCATCGCCACCATCCGCCAAGGGCAACTTTAAAATTTCCAAGTCTGAATTTATGTTTAACAAGCCCGCTTCAACCGAATTACAAAACTGCAATCCGGTTAACGAACCTTTAAACTTATCGGGAGCAATACCTATTTTCATTCCTATAGTTTAACAATCCTAAAATAACATTTATAATTTACCTGATAACAAAACCATTTGTGTTGGTATTTTAATATTTTTGCCCCATGGAAATAATTGACGCAATCATCCTTGGTATTATTCAGGGTCTTACTGAGTTTTTGCCCGTGTCCTCCAGCGGCCACTTAGAATTGGGCAAAGCCATTTTGGGTGGTCATTCGGTTCCGGAAGAAAGCCTTCTTTTTACAGTCGTTTTACATTTCGCGACAGCCTTGAGTACCATCGTTGTTTTTAGAAAAGATATTTTCAATTTAATTGTTGGCGCCTTAAAATTTAAGTGGAATGACGATTTACAGTTTATCTCTAAAATTGCAGTTTCGATGATTCCGGCCGTTATTATTGGCTTGTTTTTTGAAGAACAACTAGAGGCACTTTTTGGCGGCAATATTTTTTTAGTGGGCTGTATGCTTTTAATAACCGCTGTTTTACTTTTTCTTGCAGACAAAGCAAAAAACACTAACAAAAAAGTGTCGTTTTCTAACGCATTTGTTATTGGCATTTCGCAAGCCATAGCCATGCTGCCCGGTATTTCGCGCTCTGGCGCTACTATTTCCACCTCTGTTTTACTAGGAAACGATAAAACCAAAGCGGCACGTTTTTCGTTCTTAATGGTAGTCCCATTAATTTTTGGTAAAATAGCCAAAGATGTTTTAAGTGGCGAATTGAGTTACGATAGCGGTAACTTTACCGCACTATCTATTGGATTTATAGCGGCATTCGTTGCAGGACTTTTTGCCTGTACCTGGATGATTGCTTTAGTAAGAAAAAGCAAGCTTACCTATTTTGCAGTTTATTGCGCAATTGTAGGCCTTATCGCGATTATATTTACTTTTTTTAATTAATATGCTAACTGCTGAAGATTATCTTTCCGGACAGGTTTTGCTCATTGATAAACCTTTAAATTGGACCTCCTTCCAGGTGGTTAACAAATTGCGCTGGGAACTCAAGCAAGCCTTCAAACTCAAAAAAATAAAGGTAGGCCATGCTGGGACGTTAGACCCACTTGCAACTGGCCTTTTAGTGATTTGTACTGGAAAAATGACCAAACAAATCAACACCTTTCAAGCACAGATTAAAGAATACACAGGCACTTTTACTATAGGCAGTACTACACCGTCTTTTGATTTAGAAACCGAAATAGACAAAACCTTCCCAACGGAGCATATTACGGAAGACTTAATCCACAAAGCTACAAAGCAGTTTATTGGTGATATCGAACAATTCCCACCAGTATTTTCAGCTATAAAAAAAGACGGAAAACGCCTTTATGAATTTGCCAGAGCGGGCGAATCGGTGGAAATAAAATCACGCACCGTTAATATTTCAGAATTTGAAATCACTCAAATTAATGGTCAAAATATTGACTTCAGAGTAGTTTGCAGCAAAGGCACTTACATACGGTCTTTAGCCAACGATTTTGGCAAAGCCTTGCAATCTGGCGCTCATTTATCAGCACTTCGGCGAACCAAAATTGGTGCCTTTGATGTTGGCAACGCTGTCTCTATTGAGGCCTTTACAAATACACTTAAAGGCTAAATTGGGTATTTTTACGTATATTTACTGAACCCAAATTTAATAACTAAGATTTGCACCTAACAAATCAACATAGAGCCTTACTTATAACTTTTCTAATTTCTGGAACAGTTGTTCTTTCTATCTTTAATATTGGACTTAAAAAACACAGTGAATTTATTTCAGAAAGCTACTATGTTATTGAACCCGAAAAAGACCCCACAGAAGAAGAGTTAAAACAACTTGAAGCTTTAGAAAATGCGAATAAAGCTAAGGCTGAAACCAACAAAGCTTTTAATGAAGCCCAAGAAAACAAACGTTTTGCGCAAGCTTTTAAACGTATTGCTCCTCCTGAAGATTACATACCAAAAAGCAGTGATTTTTCTGAAAACAGCCTAACCGCCAAAAGAGATTATACGCTTCCAGACAACTCTAAATTAAACCAAGATGCCTTATCACAATTCAATAAAGCCAACGAAGTTTTAAAAAAACAATTGGCCGAGAACAACAACCATAAAAGCACTATCAGTTATTCGTTGGCTAACCGAAAAAAGATTTACATACCTATACCTGTTTATCTATGTGAGGTAGATGGAAAAATAGTTGTAAATGTTAAGGTTAACAACCAAGGCAATGTTACAGATGCCTATTTGAATACATCGTCGAACTCAAATAATGAATGCTTAATTGAGCATGCCATAGAATATGCCAAGCAGTCTAAATTTAATGCCGACGCATCTAAAAGCAGCCAATTAGGTTCTATTACTTTTAATTTTATTGGCAAACGCTAGGCTCTAACCTACAGAGCATTTCAGTAACATCGGTAAGTACGTTTTGCCCCTTGTCTTTATTGTACCAATGCTGCAAGTCTTCTTTAAACTCTGGTGTTAATTTTCCGTATTTAGCTTTAAAACGATTTACATAAGACGTCGCCTCACTTGGTCGCGGGCCATAGGTGTTTAAAACCGCATTCGTTTCATTGTCTATAATAATAACTTTAGGCACAGACTGTGCTCCGTTGGTCAAAAAGGCATCCATCAATTCGGGATTTTCATCACGTAGCACCACTTTAACATCAATGTTATCATTCAATTCGGCAATTTTATTAATCGCTGGCAATACATGTGCTGCGTCGCCACACCAACTTTCACTAATAACCAACCACGTTGTAGGGTGATTAAATTCGGCAATTTTTTTCTGCATACTTTTAGCCACCTTAATGGTTTTATCCCAACGCTTCATGCGGCGATCGTTAAGCTTGGTGAAATTAATTCTGTCTTTTGTCTTCTCCAAACCCGTGGTAGATTTTTCATCAACCAATCGTTTCATTAATTCTCTATAGGACTGATACGACAAACCGCGTTCTAAACTTGATTGTATTAAAGCATTCATAAATAGTATTTTTTATCGGACAATATGATAAGCTCAAAATTAAGGGCTTAACATTTCAATTCAGATGATATTTGTCATACTTTTACTTTAAAACTTTCTAAATATTATGGAAGCAAAACACAGATGCGGATGGTGCGTTGGCGATGCCCTTTACGAAACCTATCACGACCAAGAATGGGGTGTACCCATTTATGACGACAATACCATTTTTGAATTTTTAATTTTAGAAACATTCCAAGCGGGCTTAAGCTGGATTACCGTATTGCGGAAACGCGAAAATTTCAGAAAAGCATTTGATGATTTTGAATATAAAAAGATTGCCAATTACAACCCAAAAAAATTAGACACGTTACTTGAAGACACTGGCATTATAAGAAACAAACTTAAAGTGAAAGCTACCGTTACCAATGCACAAGCCTTTATAAAAATACAAGAGGAATTTGGTTCTTTCAGCAATTATATTTGGGGTTTTGTTGATGGGAAACCTATAAAAAACGCTTTAAAAAACTACCAAAACGCACCAGCCAATACACCTTTAAGTGATGCCATTAGCAAGGATTTAAAAAAACGGGGGTTTAAATTCGTGGGGTCCACTGTTATTTACGCCCATATGCAAGCCACTGGCATGGTAAACGACCATGAAGTAGATTGTTTTAGATACGAAGAAGTTAACGCACTAAGCCAATAAAGAATTTTTTTGAAACGAACCATCCCCAACACAGAGCATCAAGGAACTCTTTTGATTAAAACTTCACCTAAGAGGCTTATTAAAATCTGGAGGTATTGATTTTAGAGCTTCATCTAAATTTATATAATCATCTAAATCACTTATAGAGATTACTTTAAAATCATGGTCATTTAAATACTGAAGGTGTTCCTCAAATAATTTTGGCGGAGTATTGACCCATGGGTGTTCTAAGTCGGGCACACCATGTACTGTTATAACCACAATATTTCCATTTTTTGCTTGATTGAAGGCATTTTGAATATCATCTTTGTTATCTGACTGCATTGCCCAACTCGGTATTAAATACGGGTGATCAACCAATGGATTATACGGCCTGTCTCCTCCTGCTCTGGCATACTTATAATTAAGTTTACTTAGGATTTGCAAAGACGTTTCATTCAAGCGATAAGCAGGATAAGCAAACGATTTTGGTTTTTTAATGCCCACAGAATCACATCTCTGCTCGATGGCTTTTATTTGCTCAATAGCCTCCTGCTTAGAAATTTGATTCATCTTTTTATGGGAAAGCGTATGGTTCCCGATTTCAAACCCATCTTCCGACAACTTTTTCACCTTTGCCCAAGTCATGTACATCGTACTGTCTTTGTAATTTGGTGGAAACTCACACATAAAAAAGGTGGCTTTAAAATTGAACTTTTTTAACAAGGGCGCCACAACCGAATATTGACTTTCGCAACCATCATCGAAGGTTAAAACAACCAGCTTATCTGGTATTTTATGCTTTAAAATTTGCGAGTACCCCGAAAAGTAAAGTAGAATCAGAAATACAAAGGTTGTAGTTTTTTTCATATAATTTTAACATTTCGTATCTTTCAAATAAGTAATAAATATATCTCTTGAAATCTCTTCGGCTCCTAAACTTTCTAAATGCTTGGTATAAAGCTGGCAATCAATCAGTTTGTAATTACTATTTTCAATAAAGGTAATAAAACCCAATTTACTGGCATTGCTTACTTTTGCAAACATACTTTCGCCGCAAAACACACCGTTTTTTAAATCAATACCGTAAAGCCCGCCAACTAATTCACTCCCTTCCCAAACCTCAACAGATTTAGCGTAACCCCTTTCGTGTAGTTCATTATAGGCCTTAATCATACTTTCGGTTATCCAGGTACCATCTTGCCCAGATCGTTTTATTTTAGAGCATTCGGAAATCACTTCGTTAAACACCTTATTAACAGTAACTTCAAACTTTTTAGCCTTAATAACCTGTTTCATACTTTTTGAAATTTTAAGCTTTTCTGGAAAAAGCACAAAACGTGGGTTTGGTGACCACCATAAAATAGGGCTTTCGTTCTCAAACCATGGAAAAATACCCGACTTATAAGCTAAAATTAATCTTTCAATCGATAAATCGCCACCAACGGCCAGCAAACCATCGGCCGTGGCTTGGTTAACATCTGGAAACCAAATTTTCTGTGTTAAGTAATGCATGGTTTATAAAAATAAAAAAACCTCAACATTTTAAATTAACGTTGAGGTTTTTAATTGTTTTAAAGTTTTTACGGCTAGCTAAACTTTAAATATTCATTTTTAAAACGGCAAATCGTCGTGCTCATCTTCATTTAAGTCGCCAGCAGGCTCAAAAGCATCAGCTGGTGGCACTGGTGGCACATTACCCGCAGCAGATTCTGGTTGCAAGGCTTCAATTCTCCACCCTTGGATAGAGTTAAAGTACTTTGTTTCTCCTTGTGGATTTACCCACTCTCTACCTCGTAAGTTGATATTTATCTTTACTTGCTGCCCCACTTGGTAATTGTTCAACAATTCTGTTTTATCTTGAACAAACTCTATCATAATATGCTGTGGGTATTGCTCTTCTGTTGTTACTACAATTTCTCTTTTTCTAAAACCATTGTTTCCAAAAGTTTGGGTTTCTCCAATCAATTTTACTCTTCCTTGAACTTCCATGTATTCTATTTTTATTCTTTATTAATACTCCTTTTCTTTTTACGACAACAATATCTTCCAGGCACTATCAACATCGCCAAAACTTAGATAATTGCGTGCTAATTTATGTTTTTGTCGGTGCGTTGCCGTTTTTATATCGGGGTAACGCTTACTTAAACCTTCTATAAAAGCTTTTACGCTCTTGGCTGTTGGCAGCGCTTCTACATTTCCCAACATCCCTAAATCATTGCCGGTTAAAACCATGCTGTTTTTCACATGGTCTGGAAAGTTATCTACTCCAACACCTAATGTTGACAACGGCTTTGGTATTTGAAAAAAACCTTTTTTTGAACGGCTGTAATAACTGCCTCCTGCTCTGGCAACCAAATCTAATTTGATTTGATCTATATTTTCACTTTCATCTAAAACCCCATCGTCAATATGCAGCTTTACAACTTCGCAAACCACTAAATTTCCTGCACCGCCCTCGGTTCCTAACTTTATAACATCGTTCACTTTACATTCAAACTGAACAGGCGATTCGGCCACCCTAAAGGGCTTTACAATATCAGATTTAAGCATGGTAAAACCAGCCTTCTCAAATTCGTTAACACCTTCCGGATATTCTGTACTGCTCAACGACATTTGGTACACCATATCGTAGCTCACCATGTTAATGACAACTTCTTTTGTTGCTTCAACGTTTTGCAGCGTATGCTTTACAGTGTTATTTCTAACCCTTCGCGCCGGCGAAAACACCAGAATAGGCGGATTGGCACTAAACACATTAAAAAAGCTAAATGGCGATAAATTTGGGGTTCCATGAACATCAACCGTGCTGGCAAAGGCGATGGGCCTAGGCGCAACCGTACTTAACAAATAACCGTGTAATTTACTGGTTGATAAGTGCTTTGGATCAATTGACACCATAAAACTTTTTAATAAACAACAAATGTAACCAAACTATAACGCATCTAAAAACCGATTTACTAACAACTTGAACAATAATATTAACAGATTTGCATTATATTACCGATTAAAATTTATTTATCCATGTTTTTCTCAAAACATAGCAGCGCCGTTAAGTGGATTATTATTGCTGCATCTTTTGCTATCGTTTCCCTTATTTTATGGAAAACTTACGAGTTTTTTCAGCATTTTAAAGACGAAGAGCGCACCAAAATGGAAAATTGGTCGTTTGCCCAAACCGAATTCGTCAATGCCGAAACCAACACCAACTTAAAACTGACCTTAAAAATATTGAACAGCAATACATCTACGCCTATGTTGGTAATAGACCAAGATGGTAACTTGAGCCTCTCCAACAATATTGATGAAAAAAAATTAAAGGACAAACAGTCGATACAGAAAATTATAGAGACCTTTAAAAGCGAAAACAAACCCATAGACATCATGTTTGAGGGAGAGATTTATTCGACAATATATTATGGCAATTCTCCGCTTCTAAACAAACTTAAATATTACCCAATGGCCTTATTGCTTATCGTGTTTCTTTTTGGGGCTGTAATTTTCTTTTTTTATAGTAGCAACAAAAACGCAACACAAAACAAGCTTTGGTCTGGTATGGCAAAAGAAACGGCCCACCAAATAGGAACCCCTTTATCGTCTTTAATTGGCTGGACCGAAATTTTAAAAACTGAAAATGTGAGTTCTGATTATATCTCAGAAATGGAAAAAGATATCGACCGACTTAAAACCATAACAGAACGTTTTAGCAAAATTGGGTCTTTACCAACCCTTGAAATTGCCGATATTGTAGAAGAAACCATAGACTCATACGACTACCTAAAAGCCCGATCATCTAAACTTATAACTTTTGAAATCATCAAACCCAATGATGAAATTCCAGTAAAACTCAACAAGCAATTATATAGTTGGTGTATTGAAAATCTTGTGAAAAATGCCATCGACGCCATGAAAGGTCGTGGTAAGCTTACCATCGAAATTTCGCAACTGGAAAGCGATGTAAAAATAACTGTAAAAGACACTGGAAAAGGTATCAATAAAAATGATTTCAATAAGATTTTTGAGCCTGGGTTTACCACTAAAAAACGTGGTTGGGGTTTAGGGCTATCACTAACCAAACGGATTATTGAAGATTTCCATAAAGGAAAAATAAGTGTTCTTGAGTCTGAAAAAGACAAAGGCACGACCATACAAATAAACCTAAAACGCGCGCACAATTATGACTGAAAAGTTTATTGATCACAAAGCCGTTATTTTAAAAAACAATTGCCCGCAATGCTACAGCAACGACGGACTGCGTTTAAGTTTCAAACAAAGGGTTGTTGAAACGGCTTTATACAAATCTATAACGCCAGAGATTCAACACGAATTAGCCTGTAAAACCTGTAATTCTATTATTTATCCCGTACAATGGACCGACGATATTGAACGCGTAGTAGCATATCAAAAAAGAGCGTTCACACCCCAAAAAACCTCAACACATTTTAAAAAAACAATGTGGCTGGTTATAGCTGTGACGGTCCTGTTAAGTGTTATTATTGTTCTATCAATATTTTACACCGAACTATAGTTGTGATTTTATGGCATTCGCAATGTCGTGAAATTCAGCATCTGTTAGCTGCTCTTTTTTTATAAAGCGAGCATCCTCCATAGATTGCAATGGAATAAGATGCACATGCGCATGTGGCACTTCCAGACCTATAACCGAAACGCCAACACGATTACAAGGCACCGCTTTTTCTATAGCCATAGCCACTTTTCTGGAAAAAGCCATGAGCCCTATATAGGTCGCTTCGTCTAAATCGAAAATTTTATCGACCTTTTTCTTCGGAATACACAATGTATGTCCTTTAGCGTTTGGGTTTATATCTAAAAACGCAAAAAAATCATCTGTTTCTGCAATTTTGTAACACGGAATGTCGCCGTTAATGATTTTAGTGAATATTGAAGCCATAGTATTTTTATTTTTTTTGATGCACCTATTATAAAGATAAAAGATTCCAAGTAAAATTAACCAGGAATCTTCTAAAAGGAATTAAATATTTTTTTGAAAACATATGGTTTCCAAAAGGAAACGTTTATCTTGAAATTTCGATAATATCGAATTTCATAACACCATTGGGCACTTTTATTTCGGCAACATCGCCAACAGATTTACCTAAAAGCCCTTTACCAATAGGCGAATTTACCGATATCTTACCCGATTTTAAATCGGCTTCACTCTCGGCCACCAAGGTGTAATTCATTTCCATGCCATTGGTTTGATTTTTTATTTTTACGGTTGATAAGACCAAAACTTTTGAGGTGTCTAACTGCGACTCATCTATTAACCGCGCATTAGAAAGCGTTTCTTCTAGTTTAGAAATCTTCATTTCCAATAGGCCTTGCGCCTCCTTGGCGGCATCGTATTCTGCATTCTCACTCAAATCGCCTTTATCCCTGGCCTCAGCGATAGCTTGAGAGGCTTTGGGACGTTCCACATCTTTTAGATGGTTAAGCTCACTTCTTAATTTTTTTAATCCTTCTGCTGTGTAGTATGATACTTTACTCATATCTTCATCGTTTTACTTAATAAAAAGAGGCCGAAAAACTTCAAATAAATAGCAAGAAGTCATCAGCACAAAAAAAATCTCGTACATACGAGATTTATATTACAAATATACAAAATTTTTATGTCGGTTTACTTTTTATGTTAAATTGCAAGCCTATTTTATGAGAACTATAACATATTTTTTCTACCTAGCCTGCTTTGGCCTTTTATGGTCTTGTAGCAGCAATGTTGTTGACGATAAAAACTGCAGGTTTTTATTGGATATTAACGTAAACCTAAGCATCGACCTTAGTTTACCAGCATATAGCCAACTGCAATTTGCAGGTAATTCGGTTTATATTCCCAATGTTGGTAACGCTGGCATTATTGTAGCCAGTACTGGTGTTGATTTTTATGCTTGGGACGCCAGCGACCCCAACCATGCACCAAGCGAATGTTCGGCTTTAGTGCCCTCTGGACTTAACGGCACTTGTGGTTGTGGCGACGGCAACACTTATAATTTTGTCACCGGGACACCTGATGGCAATGCTGGTTTACGGTGTCCTTTAAGAAATTACAGAATAGAACGAAGCGGCAATATTTTAACGATTTATAACTAAAGAGAAAGGCTGCCTTAAAAGTTTTTGTTTTGTCAATCTGAACTCGTTTCAGATTCTTAATACAAACTGAACACCTGATGATTGAGATTCTGAAACGAGTTCAGAATGACATATTTTCATGCTTTTAAGACAACCTCATTTTTCTGTAAAGTTGGTATTTTAAAACTTCAACGTTGCACCCACTAGAAAATTCGTGGTGGCTTGCGGATAATAACCTGCATAATACCCAGTTGTTATACCAGACGGGCTTGATGCATCCTCATAATCATAAGAACCGAAATAACCATTGGAAACATACTCTTTATTGAAAACATTATTAACCAAACCAGACAAAACAATCGATTTAAATATCTTTTTAGGTTTAATTTCATAGTTCACATTAAAATCGCTTACAAAATAGCCATCAAGTTTTGAGTCTTCATTATCTGTGTTCCCCATGTACTGCTCTCCAACATATTTACTTAAAAACGAAATTTGCAATCTTTCAGCTGGATAAAAATTAAGCGCGTTGCCCGCAACAATACTTGGTGAAAATGAAATATTGGTGTTTCCTAAGTCAACCACTTCACCATTTATGGATGAATTAAAATCCCTGTTTTTATTCCTACTTAACGCAATGTTAGTAGACGTTCCAAATGCTTTACAAAATTGAATGGCGGCATCAACTTCCAAACCTAACCTATAACTTTTTCCACTAGTTGCCCTGATGGGACTTCCAACATCATCTAATTCGCCTGTTAACACCAATTGATTTTGGTAAAACATATAGTATAAGTTGGTATTTAAACTAACATTGTTGTTTCGGTATCGCCAACCCAATTCAATATCGTTAAGAGTTTCGTTTTCCGTTACACCAGCTTTAAAATCATCGCGATTGGGTTCTCTATTGGCTCGGGCATACGAGGTATAAAAACTACTGAAATCTGAACTCTTATAAGTCAGACCTAATTTAGGATTGAAAAAACTAAAATCGGCATCGGTTTTAAATTCAATCCTATCCGAATTTAAGCCATTAGTTTTATAGCTAACAAACCGGCCTTGCAAGTCAATAAAACCGGTAAGTTTTTCATCCAACTTAATGGTTGCCTTCGAAAATACACTAAAATCGTTTTTTGTGGCATCACCATTATAATACCGGTCTCGAATACTTGTATTTTCTGCTAAATCACTTCCCCAAATCACTTCTCCGAAATGATCTCCAGTGTAACTGCTCATCGACAATCCAGAAATAATTTCCAAACCAGTATTTTTATACGTTACGTTGGCATTTAAAACATAAAAATTGTTATCAAGCCATCGGCGTACAATAACATCAGACCCTTCTTCTATTAGGTTATTAAAATTTTCCGCACTTTCTTCTGGTTTATATTGCTCAAAATAGCCTTTGCCTTTTGTGTAATTCAAACCTAAATTGGTGGACCAATTATTATTAAAACGCTGGTTCCAATGTAATTGGTAATGGTCTTGCCAATAGTTATCGGTTTCGTTATCGTAAGTGTATGGGTTTTGGCGGCGGTCTTCCTCCAATTCCTCAGCCGTTAAACCGTACCAAGCTTGATAGGTATATTCTTTATTTCCAAATGCCAAAGCTTTGATGAGTGTATTCCCATCTTTATAGACACCTTGCAGGAAATATGATTTTAAATCGGTAAAAGCACGATCAACATAACCATCTGAATCAATTTTTGAAAAGCGGCCTGAAACCTCAAAGTGGTCGTTCAATAAGCCTGTACCTAATTTAACAGTATGCTTACGGGTACCGTAACTCCCAAAGCTATTAGAAATTTCTCCGTAAGCATCCTGCGAAACGGCATCAGTAAGTACATTTAAACTGGCACCAAAAGCCCCAGAACCATTAGTTGATGTGCCAACACCGCGCTGCAATTGTAAACTTTGGGTTGAGGATGCAAAATCGCCCAAATTAACCCAAAAGGTTCCTTGGCTTTCGGGATCATTGTAAGGAATTCCATTAATGGTTACATTAACACGTGTAGCATCGGTTCCACGCACCCTAATACCCGTGTAACCTATACCTGCTCCTGCATCACTAGTGGTTACCACCGATGGCAAATAGTTTAATAAAATGGGAATATCCTGCCCCAAATTACGCTTTGCCAACTCTTCTTTTGAAACATTGGTATGTGTAATGGGCGAATCGGCATCTACCCTAACCGCTTTAACCAATACTTCATCTAGATTTTCAGTTTTGGTTGAATCGCTTTTAACTTGATTTTCTTGCGCAGTAGCACTGACTGAAATTAACAGAACCAAGATGACAGCAAGTTTTAGCTTACTGGATTCCTGTCTTCGCAGGAATGACAAATTTTTGAATAAATTTTTCATTACGATTATGAATTTATAATCGAATAAAAAGAGGTAATTATTCTTTGTTGTTATTGATTTTTTGAAATAATTTCGGAAAGGTTGCTTTACTATTGAAAACCCTACTGTTAAACACGATATTATTTCTAAAACGGCGATTATCGCCTCCCTAAACAGCATTACCTGTTCTAGGTTCCATGGGTATGATCTCAGCCAAATACTGGCACCCCTTTATGAGAACGGGGCAAAGGTAAAAACCAATTAGTTAATTGCCATAAATATTTTCAATTATTTTAATCGGCTTGGGGTGGTTTCCTATTTTCTTTTTTTTGTGATTGATACCGCTTGTTTTTTAAACGTTTTCGAATTGCCGATTTTGGTGCTTTTGTTGGTTTTCGGGGTTTTGGAGTCGTTAAATTCGATTTTATTAAGTTTAAAAAGCGAACAATAACCAAGTTTTTGTTTCTGTACTGGCTTCGGCTTTCTCCACATTGCAGTATTAATACACTATCATTGGTAAGTCTGTTTTTTAGTTTTTTTTGAAGTCTGTTTTTTTGTGCTTCACTTAACTCTTTTGAGGTATTCAAATCAAACGACAGTTCTACCTTTGTTGAGGTTTTATTTACATGTTGCCCACCACTGCCCGAGCTTCTAACCGCCTTAAATGTTAATTCTTTTATTAAATGTTCTGCATTAAACATACCTAATTAAACTTGATGCGCAGGTTTAAGTAAATCGTTTACCGTTTTAACGGGGTTAAAGGTTTCAACAGGCACTTCAACAAAAATGGAATTCCAATGTGCCATACTACCATTCCATAAGCCGGGTAGTTCCAATGCCTGAATATCTGTGCCATTTTGTGTTTTCATTGTAATAAAAGCAGCATCTGGATCTACATATTTTGTAAGATCAAACTTTTTACCTTTATAGTTTTTAACGGCACATACCAAATCGGTTGGATTAAAATGCGTGGCTTTGTAAACAAGTTCTTGTTGTCCTTTTTTACTGAAGTTTATCTGCGCAAATTCAACAATTTGCAACGAAACTTTTCCGTCTTTATCTTTTACCCAAAACGGCCCTCCTCCAGGTTCACCTTCATTTTTAACCATCCCACAAACGCGCATGGGCCTGTTTAGCTTTTGTTTTAAAAATTCTGCTTTTTCTTCAATGCTAAAACCCTCAACTTCAGCTGGGATAGACACATTTAATCGGTATCGTAAAAATAAAAGCATGATTTTTAAATCGGTATCCTCAATATCACCTTGATCGAGCTTGTTTAAATACGAAAACACCGTTTCTTGAGCCTCTAGTAGTACTCCCGCTAAAAGTTTTTTGTATTTTGAAATTTCAATGTTCCGCTCGGCAACTACAATGTTGTCTATATTTTTTATAAAAATGAAATCACTTTCCAGATCATTTAAATTTTCCAACAGTGCGCCATGACCTGCAGGTCTAAATAAAATTGAACCATCACTTTTCCTGTAAACCTCATCATTTGTAGTCAAAGCTACCGTTTCGGTCGCCTCTTTTTGATAAGAAAACGACACGTTAAAAGTGGTTTTTGTTCGCTGCTCGAGGTCGCCTTTTATTTTCCTAAATTCTTTATTGAAATACTCATGATGCTTTTCAGACACTGTAAAATGAAGATTTGCTTGACCATTTGACGAAGCATAAAGCGTTGATTCAAACAAATGTTCTTGAAAGGCTGTAATTGCTTTACTATCGTATTTATGAAATGGCAGCAAGCCTTTTGGCAGGAAACTATAATTCAAACCATCGTCGTCTAACATGGTTTTTACAAACTCATAATATTTTTCAGAATCACTTAAGCCATCTAAATCTGGTGTGGTTCCCTTTAGTTTTAAAATGACTTCCTCATAGAACGGAAAGTCTTTTAGTTTTGTTATAAAAGTTTCAATTAAGGTATCGTTACGTTGCTCTGCATAGCGTTCTATGGTATCTTTCTTGGGGTTAAAATGTTTTAAAAATTGAAATAAAAATTTAAACATTCTTGTGGCCGCTCCAGATGCCGGTACAAATTTTAAGAGATTAAGCTGGTCTTTTTTCTCCTCAAAAGTTTTAATAAACCCATCTGTATCAGAATCATTATAACGCTCAATACCTTTACCAATAGTGGCGGCAGACAATAAGCTTGAAAACGACATGCCATCTTTTATACGATTAACTTGATCATTAACCTCATCTATCGAAATACCCTTATCCCTTATTTGCTTTATATCCTTATCGGAAAACATTTTTTTACTTTTTTAATAATTGATCTATATATTTCACCGCTGTATTAAAACGCTCCTCTTTGTTTCCTTTTAAAAGCACATACGGCCTTTTAGCTTTTATTAATTCGTTTTGAAAAGCCTCAAACATTTTATCGCGCTGCAATGGTCTGTCGCGAATATCATCTGCCTCCCAAGGGGTGTCAATATAGGTTAAAAAATACATATTGTAAGTATTTAGCAACGCATACTTTTTTAAAATAGGATGACATATACCAGAATAGAACACCTCGGAGTAAACTTTGGTTTCCAACAAATCGGTATCACAAATTAAAACACTATTAGTGGCATTAGCCAATTCATTTTCAAGTTTTATTTGTCCTTGCGCAATGGGCAACAAATCCTGAAGTTGACAGGTTTCTCTTTTATTATCCCATTTATTTTGAAGGTATTCTCGAGCATATTCTGGCACCCAAACCGAATTATAGTGTTTGGCTAATTGCCTTGATATCGTGGTTTTTCCAGTTGATTCAGGCCCGAACAAAACTACTTTTATGCAGTTTGCAGGTTGTTGTTTAAAGTTTTCTTCCATGCCTTATATCCATAAATTGCAATAATGGTAAATAATAGATACTGAATAGATGTAAAAACTAAACCTTTATAGAAGTACAAAGGCACAGAAATAATGTCTCCAATAATCCAAAATATCCAATTTTCAAGCTTCTTTTTAGCCATAAGCCACATACCAAGAAAAAACAATCCTGTTGTAAATGTGTCTATATAGGCAACCCAACCTGTCCATTTATCAAACCATTGATAAACTGAAAACACAAAAAGAAGTGTGGTCAGAAATATAACGACCAAAACTTTTTTTTCAGTTAATGAGGTCCTGGCGATTGGAGTTAGATGGGTTTCATCTATTTTACGGGTCCATACATACCATCCGTAAATACTCATAACAAAATAATAAGCATTAATCAACATATCACCCAAAAGACCGTAAACCCACAAAATATATACAAAAATCGCGGTACTGATGATACCGGTTGGATAGACCAATATATTTTCTTCTTTAGAGAACCAAACACTTAAAAAGCCAAAAAGTACTCCTATTGACTCTAAAAAAACAATATGTGTTGGCACACCTTGGTACTGTGAAAAAATCCAATCGAAAATAGAACCCATAACTTTTATAATCGGTTTAATGGCAAAATTTGGCACACAAAACTAACATTTTATTAGCCATGGAAGAACAGGATGGTATTATTTTGATTTATAATTATTTTTACTTTTTAAAAAAAGAAAATGAAAAAAAACTATCTCTCTCAAACCACAGCTTCAAAAATTCTCATTTTTTGCTTAATATTTAATACTTTCTGCTCATTTGCACAAAAACAAATGGAAAGCTTAAACCGAGGGGTTTTGGCCTTAAGAACTGGGCCTTCAAACGTTTCAATAAGTTGGAGAATTTTCGGTACTGAGTTTGAAAACGCCTCATATAACGTTTACCGAGGCGGCACAAAATTAAACCCAACCCCAATCACTGGAGCTAGCAATTTTATTGATAGCCAAGCTTTTTTTCCTGGTGCTTACAGCGTAGCAGCAGTGATTAATGGTGAAGAGCAAGAACGCTCTCAAGCTGTAGACCCATGGGACGACATTTACAAAACCATACCTATTACTGCCCCTTCAGGCGGAACAACCCCAGATAATGTGACTTATACCTATGAAGCCAACGATGCTTCTGTAGGTGATTTAGACGGCGACGGCGATTATGAAATTGTATTAAAATGGTACCCTACCAATGCAAAAGACAATGCGCAAAGTGGTTATACAGGTAACACTATCCTACAAGGTTTAGAAATGGATGGAACCGTTTTATGGACCATTGATTTAGGTAAAAACATACGTTCTGGTGCCCACTACACACAATTTATGGTGTATGATTTAGATGGCGACGGGAAAGCAGAAATAGCCTGTAAAACAGCCGATGGCACAACAGATGGCACTGGTGAAGTTTTAGGAAATGCCAATGCCGATTATCGCAACACCTCAGGACGCGTTTTAGCTGGACCAGAATATTTAAGCATTTTTTCAGGTGAAACGGGAGCTTTTATTATAAAAGATGAGCCTTACGACCCACCAAGAGGAAATGTTTCCAGTTGGGGTGATGATCACGGAAACCGAGTAGATCGTTTTTTGGCATGCGTGGCCTATTTAGACGGCCAACGGCCTAGTGTAGTTTTTGCCAGAGGCTATTATACCAGAACTGTTTTAGCGGCATACGACTATCGCGATGGCACACTCACCAAAAGGTGGGTTTTCGACTCTGATATTGAGGGCAGTCAATATGAACAGCAAGGAAACCATAGTGTAACCGTTGGTGATATTGACGACGACGGAAACGATGAAATCATATACGGGTCTTTAACTGTTGATGACGATGGAGCGCCTTTCAGCTCAACTGGGTATAAACACGGAGACGCTAGCCATCTAGGGGATTTTGACCCTACTAAACCTGGTTTAGAATATTTCACATGTCATGAAACTGCAGGTTCCAGTCCACATGTCCCTTTAGGCAACTTTGGGGCACTACGTACCAACAGAGTGCCAAAAGTAGATTTTAGGGGCAATCAACTTGGCCAAATTTTCTGGCAAGTAAACCAACCAAGTGGCAATGCTGATATTGGCCGCTGCCTTATAGCTGATATCGACCCCAACTATCCAGGGGCCGAAGCTTGGGCTTCCGACGGCACAGGCATACACGATGTTAACGGCAATGTAATTTCTACAACTTATCCACAAACGGCAGGAAATGGATCAACATTTAATATGGCAGCTTGGTATGATGGTGATCTATCAAGAGAACTGGTTGACAGAACTGTTATAACCAAATGGAACGGCAGTGGCACAGATAGGGTGCTAACAGCTTACAGTTATGACAACCTTTCATTGGCAAGCAATAATGGATCTAAATCCAATCCATGCTTAATTGCCGATATTATTGGCGACTGGAGAGAAGAAATTATTTGGAGAACATCTGACAACACGAACCTTGTAATCGTTTCATCTACAGACCTACCAACAGAACGCATTTTTACATTAATGCACGACCCTGTATACAGAACGAGTATCGCTTGGCAAAACGTAGCCTACAACCAACCCGCACATACAGGTTTCTTTTTAGGCACAAATATGCAAACACCGTCTGCTCCAAACATTTATCTAACCGGTGACGGTACTTTATCAACAAACGACAAGCTTTCTAACAATGCTTCTCAAATAAAATTATATCCAAATCCAACAACAGGGATGGTATATTTCAATGAAAACAACATAGAAGCAATTGAAGTTTATAACAGTCTTGGGGAGTTATTAATTCAAAAACCCACCAATGACATTAAAAGCATAGATTTAAAGGGTTATTCTGCAGGCATGTACTTTATCAAGGTTCAAAAAAATAACAAAACACTAACAGGCAAAGTGTTCTTAAAATAAAAATTAACTTAGAAACAACACAGTTTCACAATTAGAAGAGAAATTAATTTACCTAAGAACTTAAAATATTGCAACATATATTTCTTGATGTAAACAGTCTATATTTAGCTCAATTTAAACCATGAAACTATTTTACTGTCTTAATATTATAATTGATTTTTTAATTACTTAAGGAGTTACAAAAAGCTATGCCTTTATTTTCAAAAAAACTAATATTACTCATTGCCTTTAACTTTTCCTTATTTGCCTTAGCTCAAAAACAAATGGAAAGTTTAGATCGCGGAGTTTTAGCAGTAAGAACATCACCTCATGAAGTTCTAATAAGTTGGCGTATACTTGGTCCTGAGTTTAAGAATGTTTCCTATAACATCTATCGAGGAAAAGTTAAATTGAACACCAAACCCATTACGGGTGCCAGTAATTTTGTAGACAAAACCACCCAAAATCGTGTTTATAGTGTTTCAGCTATTGTAAAAGGTAAAGAACAAAAGACAAGCAAACCGGTCAAAGTCTGGAATAATATCTATAAAAAGATTCCAATTTCCGCTCCATTAGGCGGTACGAGTCCTGATGGAAAAAACTATGTTTATAGAGCCAACGATGCTTCTATTGGGGATTTAGATGGTGATGGGCAATATGAATTGGTATTAAAGTGGCAACCATCAAACGCACACGACAATGCACATCGTGGGTATACAGGCAGTACTATTTTGCAGGGTCTTGAATTTGATGGCACCGTACTATGGAACATCGATTTAGGCAAAAACATCCGTTCAGGAGCCCATTACACGCAATTTATGGTTTATGACCTGGATGGTGATGGCAAGGCTGAAATTGCCTGTAAAACAGCCGATGGCACAACTGATGGCGCAGGAACAATTCTTGGTAATGCTAACGCTGATTACAGAAACAAAAGAGGATATATTTTAAGAGGCCCAGAGTTTTTAAGTGTCTTTTCAGGGAAAACTGGTGCCTTTCTAGCAACAACCAACTATATTCCAAAAAGAGGAAAAGTTTCAGATTGGGGAGACAGCTATGGAAACAGAGTGGATCGTTTCTTAGCTTGTGTGGCATATCTTGACGGAGAAAGACCTAGCTTGGTTTTTTCTAGAGGTTATTATACCCGAACTGTCTTAGCTGCTTTCGATTACAGAAACGGTACGCTCTCTAACCGATGGGTTTTTGATAGTGACAAAAAAGGTAACGAGGCATACTTCGGCCAAGGCAATCACAACCTTGGTGTGGGGGATTTAGATGGCGATGGTAAAGATGAAATACAATTTGGATCTTGTGCCATAGATGATGACGGAACGGGGCTTTACTCCACAGGCTTGGGTCATGGCGATGCTAGCCATCTAGGCGATTTTGACCCCACACGCAAAGGTCTCGAATTTTTTATGCCTCATGAAATCGCTAATGGCACTACAATTCCTGCAATAGATTTTAGAGACCCTAGTTTAGGAGAAATTTTATGGAGCGTTAAGGGGAAAGGCGACATTGGTCGTGGCGTAACCGCCGATATAGACCCCAATCATCTTGGCGCTGAAAGCTGGGCCATTAACGGTTCAGGAATACACAATGTTAAAGGGGAGGTTATATCAAAAACTTATCCTACTGCTGGAAGAAGAAGTTCGAGCTTCAACATGTTTGCTTGGTGGGATGGTGATTTACTTCGGGAAATTGTTGATAAAACTGTAATTACCAAATGGAATGCCAACACCCAAACTACAAGTATGTTGCTCAGTGCTTATAATTATGATGGTATGCGATTAAGGAGTAATAATTGGACAAAGTCCAATCCTTGTTTAATAGCCGATATTCTGGGCGATTGGCGTGAAGAAATTATTTGGAGAAATGATGAGAACACAGAATTGGTTATGTTCTCAACGCCATACCCAACCAATAAAAGAATTTTCACCTTAATGCACGATCCCGTGTACCGGTTAAGCATTGCTTGGCAGAATGTGGCGTACAACCAACCCGCCCATACCGGATTTTATTTGGGGCATGGTATGCAAAAACCTAAAGAGCCTCATATCTACTTAGTAAAAACAAAAAACAACAAATAATTTATTGATTTAAATCATCAAAAAAACCTTCATCTTCCTCAAAAGCTGTACCAACAACCACCATATCTGCACCCGAATTAAAAGCAGCTTTCAATTGTTCTCTTTTTTTTATCCCACCACCTACAATCAAAGGAATTTTTAACTCTTTCTTTACTCGCTTAATGATTTCTGGGGTAATTGGGTGCAATGCCCCACTGCCCGCTTCCAAATAAATAAGTTTCATGCCCAAAAGTGCTCCAGCTTTTGCTGTATCTATAATATACTGAACACGATTTCGCGAAATGGGCTGGGTCTCTGTAACCCGCTGTACTGTTGTTTCTTTTCCATTTTCAATTAAAATATATCCTGTGGGGATTATTTCAAGTGGCATGTCATGTAATTTGGCAACCGCTTCAACGTGTTTTCCAATTAAATAGTCGGGATTTCTGCCAGAAATTAAACTCAAGAACAAGAGTCCATCAGCCTTTTCGGTAATTTGGGTGACATCACCGGGAAATAGCACAATCGGCAGTGTGGTATGTTTTTTTATTTCGGCAACTAAAGTATCGGTTTCATGTTCACTAACCGTACTGCCTCCAACAAATATATGTGTTGCAAAAGACCTGTTTACTTTTTGAATGAAATTCAATGCCTTTTCTGTTGGGAACTTATCGGGATCGATTAATACTGCCAAATGCTTTTTACCGCTTTTGGAAGCTTCACAAATATTTTTATAGATGTTTTCCATTAGGCTACGGCAAAGGCACATGTAAAACCTTCAAACTCTAAATATTGTATGTTGAATCGATATTTTTGATCTTCATAATCAATCCATGCTACAGTTTCATGTTCTCGATCAGATATGGGAATCACCAAACAATGCTGTTTAAAACTCAATCCGGGCGTGGCAAACAATTTGTAAAGTGATTCTTTAACACACCAAATAACGGTTAATTTTTTAACGTAACCCTTTGCGTTTTTATCCAAATACTGGGCTTCATAATCAACAAATTTATGAGCAATTATTTGAATTTTATCACGCTGCTTTTCAACATCTATCCCAACTATCGCATCACTTACAATCACTGCCGAAAAATTAAAAGAATGGGTTATAGATATTTGCTTGCCATCCTTTAAATGCGGCTTACCGTTCTCGTTATAAAACAAGTCAGAATCTGTATAACCAAACTCCTGCAATAGGCGCCGTACACTTAAAAAACCGCGTTGGTGCATTTCACTTTTCATACCTAAAACACGCTTCAAACTTTCTGGTTTTAAATTGACCGATTGCATCAAATCATCAAAAGACTCTGTAATCTTCCAAATTTTAACAGTAGTTTGTGAATTTGGCGTAATGGTTTTATAAAGTGGCATTTAGTATTCTGAAAGTTATTGATTATCTTTGCACCGCCTAATATAGCTCGAGCTTTTTCCGTTAGCGAATTTAAGTATTTTATAAGCTATTAGCAATGAAGTTTGGATTTTAAAAAACAAAAGAAAATTACTATGAGTACAAAAACAATTCCTTACGTGGCCAATAAAGTAAAAGACATTTCGCTTGCAGATTGGGGAAGAAAAGAAATTGAATTGGCCGAAGCCGAAATGCCTGGCTTAATGAGCTTACGCGAGGAGTACAAAAACGAGCAACCTTTAAAAGGGGCTCGTATTGCTGGGTGCTTGCACATGACTATACAAACTGCTGTATTAATTGAAACTTTACAAGCTTTAGGAGCGGAAGTGACATGGAGCTCTTGCAATATTTTCTCTACGCAAGACCAAGCTGCTGCTGCCATTGCTGCTGCAGGAACTGCCGTTTATGCCTGGAAAGACATGACCGAAGAAGAATTTGATTGGTGTATTGAGCAAACACTTTTCTTTGGCGAAGACAGAAAACCATTAAATATGATTTTGGATGATGGTGGTGACCTTACGAACATGGTGTTAGATAAATATCCAGAATTGGTTTCTGGTATTAAAGGTTTGAGTGAAGAAACTACAACTGGTGTTCATCGTTTATACGAGCGCATGCAAAAAGGAACCTTGCCAATGCCAGCTATTAACGTAAACGATTCGGTCACAAAATCGAAATTCGATAATAAATATGGTTGTCGTGAGAGTGCCGTAGATGCTATACGTCGCGCTACCGATGTGATGTTGGCTGGTAAACGCGTAGTAGTATGTGGTTATGGCGATGTAGGTAAAGGCACTGCTGCTTCATTTAAAGGTGCTGGGAGTATCGTAACCGTTACCGAGATTGACCCAATTTGTGCTTTACAAGCCGCAATGGACGGATACGAAGTTAAAAAACTGGAAACCGTAATTGGTAAGGCCGATATCGTGATTACCACAACAGGAAATAAAGACATTGTTCGTGGCGAGCATTTTGAAGCCATGAAAGACAAAACCATAGTTTGTAATATTGGGCATTTCGACAATGAAATTGATATGGCGTGGTTGAACAAAAACTACGGAAACACCAAAAACGTTATCAAACCGCAAGTTGATAAATACACTATTAACGGCAAAGATGTTATTATTTTAGCGCAAGGTCGTTTGGTGAATTTAGGCTGCGCTACGGGCCACCCAAGTTTTGTGATGAGCAACTCGTTTACCAATCAAACTTTGGCTCAAATTGAACTCTGGAACCATAGTGATAAATATGAAAACAAAGTGTACATGCTGCCAAAACATCTTGATGAAAAAGTAGCTAAACTACACTTAGAAAAAATTGGTGTTGAATTGACCGAATTAAAGCAAGACCAAGCTGAGTATATTGGTGTTAAAGTTGAAGGACCTTACAAACCTGAGTATTATAGATACTAAATAAATATTTGTCGTGCTGAATTAATTATCACAATGAGCGGAGTCGAAGTGTTAATTCAGCATCTCAACAATCTAAAAAACCCTTACTAGAGATGTGAGGGTTTTTTATTTCAATAGATTCACTTATATTGAATATGCCGTGCCGTATAATGAAGAAAAAATAAAAGTCCCACGCTTTAACGAAGCTTCTGGTTTTTATACCACCAAAAAACGCTCAAAAATAATGAGTAAAATACGTGGTAAAAATACCAAACCAGAATTGATTTTCAGACGCGCTTTATGGGCTCGAGATGTACGCTTTCGTGTGGACAATAAAACATTACCCGGCAAACCCGATGTGTCGATTAAAAAGTACAAATTAGCCGTTTTTATAGATGGTGAATTTTGGCATGGTTACAATTGGGACGAACGTAAACAGACCATAAAAAGTAACCGCGGGTTTTGGATACCAAAAATAGAGCGTGATATACAGCGTGATAAAGAAGTAAACCAGCAACTTGCCGATATGGATTATACCGTTTTTAGATTCTGGAGCAGAGAAATTAAACAAAACCTCAACCAATGCATCAACGATGTGATGGTTTATATTTCTACAGGGTACAACTATTAATCAACCAAATCTTCCTCAAAATACCACCACAGACTAGAATCTATAGACTTTTTCATTTTTTCAATATCCACATCTTCGTTTAAAAACACGGTAATATTTTCATTGGCGCGGTTTTGCCCAACACTTTCACGAATTTCAATAGCCTCAATTTCTTTAAAATGCTCTAAGTGTTTTTTAATTCTTTCATCCAAAGACTCATCACTTAAAAAAATTTTAATAGTAGGTGTTTTAGGGGAGTTTCTAATTTCTGATCTAAACGGAAGCATACCTAAGTGATTTTTAAATAAACAATTAATGCCAATAAAAAGACAACTGCCTAAAGTTAAGGATTTAATTTATATCTTTTAAACAAAGTTTGAATATGCAAGCCAAACAAATTAACATTTTACACAAGCAATTGTCCAATTTAGAAGAGTTAATTCCCATGTTTCAACAAAAGGACCTGGAAGTATCAAAGGGCAACATTGGCTGGCATTTACATCATAGTTTACAGGTTATTAATGGCATTTGTGGCATTTTACACAAAACCAAACCCGAAAATTACAAACGAAATTTCAATTTAAAACGAGCTATATTGTTTCCTTTAAGGTATATCCCCAGAGGAAAAGCCAAAGCTCCTAAAGTAGTTTTACCACCCAATCATTTTTCTGCTGAGGATTTATTTAGCCAACTAAAACTAGCCAAAAAGCAGATTGAAAGTACTAAACAGCTTCCTAAAAAATCTTATTTTACGCATCATATTTTTGGGATGCTATCAAAAAAACAAACCCTTTATTTTTTGGCGATGCATACAAATCATCATTTAAAAATCATCAAGGATATTTTGAAATAAGATTTTCTACAATTCATAGCTTATGGTAGCTAGCATCCTTATGGTATTAGTCATAACTTCTCCCCTAACATCCCACTCATATTTATTTACATCAGTAAGCCCTAATTCATCTCTTAATTGCAAAGCAATATCGATTTTTTCAGTTATCCTAAATACTTTACCTACTCCAAATAATACTCCAAAATTATAATCCTCAAATTGCATGAATAGCGAAAAATATCTTCTATTGGGTCTTCCTTTATTGAAATAATTTACAAATCCGCCTGCATCAACAAAGAAATCTTTTTTATTCCCAAATTTATACCTAAATAGAAATGGAATATTATAGAAATCGTAACCTTCACTATAGTTTACTTTTTCCAGAGGTTCAGCAAATGAACCATAATTTAAAAACTCTCTTTCCTTTTTCCAACGCTCGAAATTAATACCTGTTATTATAGATATAGATGGTCCAAAAGCAACCTCAACGTTAAGTCCTATCATTGGGACTGGCTGAAAATTATTGTCGATTTCGTTATCTGAACCCCTTAAACTTGATATCTGCCCACCTATGTTTGCTCCAATTTTAAAATTGGTTTGGGCAAAAAGACTAGATAAACTAAATAGAACCCCTATAAAAAAAGAAAAATTAAATTTATTCATTGTAAGATTTTGATGATATAAAAATATAAAAAAACCCTTTCTGCTTCCAGAAAGGGTTAAATTTATTTTAAGAAAACTATTTCTTAAGCCTCAAAAGGCTCTATAGAAACATAAGATTTATTATCTTTTTTCTTGGTAAACTTTACTATGCCATCAACTTGAGCATGTAAAGTATGGTCTTTTGAAGAATATACGTTTTCACCTGGATGGTGTGTATTTCCTCGTTGTCTTACGATAATGTTTCCGGCAACGGCAGCTTGTCCACCAAAAATCTTAACGCCCAAGCGTTTCGATTCTGATTCTCTACCGTTCTTAGAACTACCTACTCCTTTTTTATGAGCCATTGTCTTAAGTTTTTATATTGTTAATAAATAACGGAATTATTTTTCTATTCCGCCGTCTAATCTGTCTTGTAATTCTTTTAACTCATCCCATTTACCTTCGGCTGCCAAACCAGCTTGTTTTGGCCAAGTTTCGGTAACGATGTGAGATAATCTTGAACTTGCTTCAGAAAGAATGTTACTTAATTTTTCTGGTGTCGACTTAGCTACTTTTGCAAAAGTATCAAGTCCTGCGTTCACTAAAGCTTCAGCTGCTTTTGGTCCAGCACCTTCAATTTTCTTTAAATCATCTGCTTTTGCCGTTGATTTTTTTGGTGCGGCCTTTTTAGTTTCAGCCTTTGGTTCTGCTTTTTTAGTTTCCTTTTTAGCTGGAGCCGATTTCTTAGCTCCTGAAGCCACAATACTTTCAATTACGATTTCAGAAAGCGCTTGACGGTGACCATTTTTTACACGGTAACCTTTACGTCTTTTCTTCTTGAAAACTATAACTTTATCACCTTTTAGGTGCTTTAAGACTTTTGCTCCTACTTGAGCTCCGTCTATAGCCGGGGCGCCTACAGTTACATTGTTACCGTCTCCTAAAAGAAGTACATTATCAAAAGATACTTGTTTTCCTTCTTCAGTTTGCAAACGGTTAACAAAAACTTTTTGGTCTTTTTCAACTTTAAATTGTTGCCCTGCTATCTCTACAATTGCGTACATAGCGTAACGTTTTTATTAATTAATTTGTTCAAAAAATGAGTGCAAATATACTGCTAATTAATTAAACTACAAACGTTTTAAAAATTATTGAGAAATATTTCCTGTTTTTTTAAAAACTTGCATTACCGTTAATGATGCCACAACCGTAGTAGCAAAGCCCATTACAGCCACAACGAAGGAAACCATACCGATATCGGCGTTAAAACCACCATTGACGGTTTGGAGCAATTCAGGCAAAAAACCAGTATTTACCTCAGTGGCGTAAAACAAAAAGAAAACAGTAAAGAGTATTGTGGCCACTGCACCAGTAATAATGCCCGTTTTAAACCCCTCTCCATAAGAAAAACTGTTAATGTTTTCCATCTTTTTCAGCTTTACGGCCTCATAAATACCTAAACCTGTTATGATGGCATTAAAAAAACTGAACGTTGGATTCGTATGCTTTCCAACCAAGGCTAAAACCAAAAAATAGGCGATTAAAACCGCGCTTGTTACTAATCCAAAACGAAGTGGTAGGGAGATGTTTTTCATAATTGTTGGTATAATTTATTTACTTAAATTTCGGAAAAAATCTGCAAAAAAAATAATTTCACCCCCAATTTTTCAAATTTCAATCTTTTTACCTTGACTGTCACCAGTTTAAAATTTGCTTTCCACAACACTCATAAACATATATTTAGTAATTTTGCAACAAACAAATAAATTCACATTGAATGAAAACCATAAAGCAATTTTTAATACTTGCAACCATTGCAACATTGGTATTTAGTTGTAAAAATGAAGTTAAACCAGAGATTAAAACCGTTGGCACTGAAACAAGCAACATTAAAAAGTTAGACCCAAATGCCACCTATGCAAAAGTAGAGTTTACAATTAACGGAATGACCTGCGCTATGGGTTGCGCTGCCACCATCCAAAAGGAAATTTCTAAAATGGAAGGTGTAAAATCGGCCACGGTAGATTTTGATAAAAAACTGGCTATGGTTGAATATAACGAAGGCACAGTAAACCCTACATCATTAACAAAAACAGTAACTGGGGTTTCTGAAACCTACGAGGTGAGAGACATGAAAACGGTTGAAACCTTTTCGAAATAGTCAAAAAAACATCTAAAAAGAAAAGCTTTTTTATTTTATAATATCACCCAACTTCTTTAGAACGCCGCACTAAGTAACAACACATTAAATAGTGGGCAAGATTAAAGCATATTACGGCAAAAAAATTAAGCAAATCGTTTTTATCCATAAAAAGATTGTATCCCTGAAAATAGGAACTCAATAGTATTGAAATTGCAGAAAACAAGAGAAAACGATGGGTTTCGGTTTTTCGAGAAATATAAACCAATACTGCCAAAAGAATATATAGAGCCGTTAGGCATACGTAAAGAATAGTGGCATTAAAAACAACTGTTTGCTTTATTCCATCGTAATAAAACGCTAAGGGCACCAACACCAATAGCGATAGCAGAACCAAAACGAACAAAATTTTCTTTACTCCAATGGTTTTGAATGGTCTAAACAAAATAAAACAATAGACCAAGTAGGCCATAGCATGGAAAACCAAACCAGTGGAATCGTATCGCAGGTAAGGATTGTTAAAATAACAAATGCCAAAAAAGTTAAGTACCAAAGCCAACACAAACCACCTGTTGACCTTGCGAGTGTGTGACATATAAATAACCAAAATAAGAGGAAAAGGGACAAATAGGGTTATTTTTCTATTTAAATACTCAGGAAAAATAGCACCTAAAGCATCTAAAAAAACGATTCCAAAAAACATTATGTTAGCTAATTTCTTTTGGCTAAAAAGCTCTAACAATTCTTCTTTAACCGCGTTCCTATAAGCTCCCAAAGTTTTATATATTTTTATTCTTCATAAAAACGACATCATATATAGCATGCAATATACGTTTTTCTAGAAACAACACAGAACACCTAAACTTGAACAATGGGCAAAATCTTTTTTGCATGCTCTTTGACGATTATTTCCAGTTTACACTTTCCATAATGTGCTTAATATCATTCTGCAAATAATGTGCTGCAGGTAAAATAGAGTCGTAATTGGGTTTTGCGTAAAAATACAGCGAACCCGTTAAAAAATGATTAACACTATCTGTTACGTAAAACTGTGCCATTGATGCCACATCGCCTTTTACTTCTGCAAATGCCCCATAAACTTTACGTTTTTTATTTTCGTAGGCCGTTACTGGAATTTCATCTGCTTTAATGGTATGCTTTTGGGTTAAGTTTTGAGCATCTCGTATAAAATCCCTAAGGTCTTTTTCTCTGTCCTTAACCGTTTTGTAAGTTAAAAAAATAGTCCCTTTCATTAAAGGATATTCTAGATTCACCCCGTAACTTTCTGAAGGGCCTCCTATTTGATTAACTTGAATGTTTTCCGCTAACTTATTGACCTCAAACTCAAAAGGCAAACCTAAATCTACTTGATTGTATTTGGGTTCTGGATAATCTAGCCTTAAGTATGCTTTTGGTTTAGGCAAGTAATCATCTCCACATGACACTGCCATAAAAAATGTGAATACAAACAAAACCTTCACACAAAATACACTCGTAATTTTATTAGTCATGACGTTTAATTTTGATAGTGCCTTACTCGTTTACAGCATCGTGAATTTAACAAGCTTGATTCGTTTTTTGTCCATAGCCTCAATAGTAAAAACGTAATTTTCAAAATTTATTTTACTATTTAACTTTGGAAAACTACCCGAAATTTCTAAAACGAAACCTGCAACGGTTTCTGCCTCACCTTTATTTGCTTCAAAAACCGTATCGTCTTCAATTTTAATAATCTTGTAAAAATCTTTTAAGGCTGTTTTTCCCTCAAATACATAATTGTTTTCATCGAGTTTGGAATATGTTAAATCCTCATCATCAAACTCATCACTTATGTCACCTACAATCTCTTCAATAATATCTTCTAATGAGATTAAGCCAGATGTGCCCCCGTACTCATCAACAACAACAGCCAGATGTACTTTTTTATCCTGAAACTCTGCCATTAAATCGTCAAGTTTTTTGTTTTCTGGAACAAAAAACGGTTCTCTTATTAGGGTGGTCCAGTCAAATTGTTTTCTATCGATATAGGGCAAAAGGTCTTTCACATAAAGGATGCCTTCTATTTTATCGATATTATCGCGGTAAACTGGAATTCTGGAGTAGCCATTTTCTATAATCTCGGGCATTATGTCCAAATATTTTTGCTCTATCTTTAGGGCAAAAATATCAATACGCGGACGCATAACCTGTTTGGTGTCTGTATTGCCAAAGGACACGATACCCTGCAATATTTTGTGCTCTTCTTTAGTGGTATCTTCTTCACTGGTCAATTCTAGCGCTTGCGAGAGCTGATCGACACTTATACCTGGTTTTTGCTTTCCTAACTTGTTATGGATGGCTAAAGTTACACCACGCATGGGTAAACTTATTGGCGATAAAAACACATCTAACACTCGAAGCGGATAGGCCATAAAAGTGGCGAACTTTAAATTGTTTCTACTAGCGTAAATTTTAGGCAAAATTTCACCAAACAACAATATTAAAAAGGTAATAAGAACAACTTCTACAACAAATTTTAGTTCTGGGCTAATAATATTTCCAAAAAGAAAATCACCCAAAAAGGCGAATAAAATTACAATAGCAATGTTTATAAAATTATTGGCAACCAATATGGTAGCCAATAATTTTTTCGGTCGTTCCAGAAGTTTGGCGATAATCTCAATGCGCTTTGATTTTTGCTCTAAGCCTTCTTTTATTTGCTCAGCAGCAAGCGAAAACAAAGCTACCTCCGCTCCTGATATTAGCGCAGAACACACTAAGAGCAAAAACAGCAATGCCAAACCAAAAACAACAGAATAATCTACCGTTGTTACTAATGTAATAAAACTGGCAGGGTCAGGATCCAACTAACAGTATTTTAGTTAAACATAGGGTTTTCGATAAACCACCAATTAGGGTATTAAAACGGCAAATCATCATTCTCATCTTCAATAGGCTCGTTGGCCGGTTTTTGGTTTTCAACAGGCTTTTGTGGCGTTTGGGCATTTGAAGAAACCGCATTGTTTCCACTCTCCTGTTTAGTAGTAAGGAAAGTAAAATCTGTGCATTGTATTTCGGTTGAGTACCTATCGTTTCCGCTATCGTCTTGCCATTTTCTGGTTTTTAAACGACCTTCAATATAAACTCTATCGCCCTTACTTAAGTATTTTTCACAAATTTCGGCAGCTTTATTTCGCACTACAATATTGTGCCACTCGGTATTTGTAACACGTTCATTTGTTTGCCTATTGGTATAGGTTTCGTTTGTTGCCAAAGGAAAACGCCCAATGCAACCTCCTCCTTCAAAGTAGTGCATTTTTACCTCATCTCCCAAATGCCCTATAAGCATTACTTTATTTAAAGTTCCAGACATAGTTTTCTTTTTTCAAGAGAGCAAAAGTAACTATTTGCTCTCCATTTTTTTAAAATTAATAAAAAAATATGATTGCTATTAATAAACGGTCAAAAATTATATGAATCAATAAAGTTTCCAATTAATATAGGCACTGCATAATCGTGAACTTTAGCAACAGGAACCCCTTTTACTGGCAACTTTTCAACATTCACAATCCAGAATTTAGTATAAAGATGTTGGTGCGATAGTTTATGCACAATAGCATCCTTATTATATGGCGTAAACGTAAAATCGGCCCCCTGTATTAAATCGTGATTTTCAACAATCGTTTTAAAGGCGTTTACATCAACATTTTTATTAGTTTCTATCAAAGGAAACTGATATAGGTTCTGCCAAATTCCTTTCCCTTCTCGTTTTTGTAAAATGGTTTTTCCATCGCCAGAAACAAATACCAAAAAATTAAAATACTTTTTTTTCGCTTTCGCAGATTTGTTTTTTACAGGTAGTATATCGATTCTGTTTTGAGCTAAGGCCACACAACTGTTTTGAAACGGACAACAATTACAATCTGGATTTTTAGGTTTACATTGAATGGCACCAAATTCCATAATCGCTTGGTTAAATTCGGCAGGATTCTTTTCATCAATTAATTCTTGAGCCAAAGCTTTAAATTCTTTGCAGCCTTTTGATGAATTAACGGGTGTTTCAATTCCAAAATAACGAGAAAGTACTCTGTACACATTACCATCGACCACAGCTGCAGTTTCGTTAAAACAAATTGAAGCAATTGCACTGGCCGTGTAGTCGCCAACACCTTTTAATTTTAGCAGTCCTTTATATGTATCTGGAAATTCTCCATTAAGCTCGTTGGCTACATATTTTGCTGTGGCATGTAAATTTCTGGCCCGCGAATAATAACCAAGTCCTTGCCAAAGTTTTAATACCTCGCTTTCTTCGGCTTTGGCAAGATCAAAAACGGTTGGGTATTTGGCAACAAATGCTTCATAATATGGTAAGCCTTGCTTAACTTGGGTTTGCTGCAAAATAATTTCCGATAGCCATATTTGATACGGATTGTTGGTTTCACGCCACGGCAAAACCCTCTTGTTTACTGAGTACCAGTTTGTTATGATTTTTGAAAAATTCATCTATTCATTAAATAAAACAAACAAAAATAAACCTTTATAATATTAAATTTTAATTAATTAGGTTTGAAATATTGAATATTTAATTCCTATATTTGCATCCCTTTTAGAATTAATAGTAACAAAAAATAAAATATTAAAATGACGAAGGCTGATTTAGTAGCAAAAATTTCTGAGAAGTTAGGAATTGAAAAAGGTGACGTTCAAGCAACTGTTGAAACATTTATGGAAGAAGTAAAAACTTCATTAGAAAGTGGAGACAATGTTTATTTAAGAGGTTTTGGAAGTTTTATCATTAAAACTAGAGCAGAAAAAACAGGTAGAAACATTTCTAAAAACACAACTATTAAAATACCTGCTCATAACATTCCTGCATTTAAGCCTGCAAAAGTTTTTGTAGAAGGCGTAAAAACAAATGTAGACGTTAAATAATAACATATGCCGGAGTCGTTCCGGCTTTAAAATAAATCATTAATTTAAAAAAGACACTATTTATGCCAAGTGGTAAAAAACGTAAAAGACATAAGGTAGCGACGCATAAACGTAAGAAACGTAGACGCGCTAACCGTCACAAAAAGAAAAAATAAATCAAAAAAAGTAGTTAGATAAGCTACTTTTTTTGATTTAAAAATAACAAAGTTCTTTGAAATGAGTTCGTTCTTTTTAAGCTCTGCTTAATGCTAATGAACTCCACGGATATTTAAAAAAATCCTGTGAAAAAAATAATGTATAATCCATCTGTACCATTTGGTTTTTAGTTACTGGTTTACAGTTATTGGTTTTTTAAGCATGTTACGCTTAAACTTCTAACTTAAAACTTTTAACTTTTAACTAAACCGTATGGATAAAAATTAACAAAATGGATAAAGAATTGATCATTCGATCTAGTTCCGAAAATGTTGATTTTGCCTTATTAAAAGATGGAAAACTTATTGAATTACAGAAAGACGAAGACAGTAACGACTTTTCTGTTGGTGATGTGTTTATAGCCAAAATACGAAAAACCGTTCCTGGACTAAATGCCGCATTTGTAAATGTGGGATATGAAAAAGATGCATTTTTGCATTACCATGATTTGGGTCCAAAGCTGCCTTCTCTTTTAAAATTCACAAAACGTGTAAGCACAGGTAAACTAAAAGATTTTTCTTTAAAAAACTTCCCATTTGAAAAAGATATTGAGAAAGACGGTAAAATTACCGACGCCTTAAAATCTAATCAATCGCTATTAGTGCAAATCGTTAAAGAACCTATATCAACCAAAGGCCCAAGGATAAGCTCTGAGCTTTCCATCGCCGGTAGATATATTGTTCTGGTTCCTTTTTCGAACCGTATTTCTATTTCTCAAAAAATAGAAGACCGCGAAGAAAAAGACCGTTTAAAACGGCTCGTTAAAAGCATTACACCGCCAGGCTTTGGCGTTATAGTGCGCACCGTAGCTCAAGGCAGAAAAGTAGCTGAACTAGATAAAGATTTGCAAAATTTGCTTAGTCGATGGACGGCAATGTGCAAAAAGCTACATAAAGCACACCATCCCAGTAAAGTATTGGGTGAAATGAATAAAGCCTCGTCAATTTTAAGAGATATATTCAACGACACCTTTACCGGAATTACTGTAGACGATGAAGAGCTTTACATTCAAATTAAAGATTATTTGCAAGAAATTGCACCAAAACAAGAATCAATAGTCAAATTGTATCAGTCTAAAGTTCCTATTTTCGAAAAATACGGAATTGAACGACAAATTAAAACCTCGTTTGGCAAAACCGTTTCTATGGCCAAAGGGGCCTATTTGGTAATTGAACACACCGAAGCCCTCCATGTTATAGACGTAAACAGTGGCAACCGTTCAAATAAAGCCAACAGCCAAGAGGACACAGCATTAGAGGTCAATCTTATTGCTGCCACAGAAATAGCCCGACAGTTGCGTCTGCGCGATATGGGCGGTATTATTGTGATAGACTTTATTGATATGACCACGGCAGAAAACAGGCAAAAGCTGTTTAATCACCTTCGCGATGAAATGAAGGATGACAGAGCCAAGCACAAAGTACTGCCGCCAAGTAAGTTTGGACTAATACAAATAACCAGGCAACGCGTTCGTCCAGAAATGAACATTAAAACCCGCGAGGAAAACCCCAACGGCGCTAATGGCTCTGAGATTGAAGCACCTATAGGCGTGGTTCAAAAAATAAACCACGACCTTGAAAGACTATTTAAAAAAGACTATAAAAAGTTGACTTTAAACACACATCCTTTTATAGCAGCCTTTTTAACTAAAGGTTTTCCATCTGTGCGCTCAAAATGGTTTTTGGAGCACAAAAAATGGGTAAAGATTTTACCAAGAGATGCTTACACATACTTAGAATACCACTTTTTCGACAAAAATGGTAATCAAATTAAATAAAAAAAACCCGCTACTTTTATAAATGGCGGGTTTTTTGTTTTTAGGCAGTTTCAATTTTTAAAGCTTAAACTGCCGGATTAGGTATTTGTTTGTGCACTTTGTTTATCTGCTCTAAAATAGTATCATCTAAAGTAATGTTAATGGAACCAATATTTTCCTTGAGTTGATCTAAAGAAGTGGCCCCAATAATATTACTGGTTACAAACGGCTGTTGCGTTACAAAAGCCAAACTCATTTGTGCTAAACTCATACCGTTGTCTTCAGCAATTTTTAAATACCGTTTCGTAGCCTCGGTACATTGTTCGCTACTATATCGCGCAAACCTCGGGAACAATTTTAACCGGGCATTATCAGCTGCAGTACCTTTTATATATTTACCCGAAAGCACACCAAATGCCATCGGCGAATAGGCTAACAAACCTAAGTCTTCCCTAATTGAAATTTCGGCCATATCGCCTTCAAAAATCCGGTTTATTAAAGAATACGCATTCTGTATGGTAATCATTCTTGGTAAATCATGTGCTTTAGATTCTTCTAAAAAACGCATGGCGCCCCAGGCCTTTTCGTTAGAGATTCCAATATGCCGAATTTTACCAGCCTTTATTTGGTTGTCGAGCACATGAAGCACCTCGTTAAAATTATCTTCCCATTCATCATCAGGATTATGCTTATAATCCCTAGTTGCAAAGGTATTCGTATCGCGTTCGGGCCAATGTATTTGATATAAATCTATATAGTCGGTCTGTAATCGCTTAAGCTCATTGTTTATTGCAGTTTCAACAGATTCTGCTGTTAAGCCACCACTTCTAATATGTTTGGTGTAATCGCTTATTCGACCCACAATTTTACTGGCTAAAATTACTTTATCGCGATGACCTGTTTTTTTTAACCATGTGCCAATAATTTTACTGGTATCTCCCTGCGTTTCTGGTGTAGCGGGCACAGGATACATCTCTGCAGTATCTATAAAATTAATGCCCTGATCAATGGCATAATCTAATTGCGCATGGCCTTCAGCTTCGGTATTTTGGTTGCCCCAAGTCATGGTTCCCAAACATATTTTACTGACTTTTATTTCGGTTTTTGGTAATGTTGTGTATTTCATAACAGATTGTTAGAACGCTTTAATTTTGACTTTTAATAAAGTTTAAAGATAAAAAAACCGTTAAAGGCATTAATGCTTTTAACGGTTTTTTAGCTATCCTAGAAGCTTTTGCCTTCATAAGATAGATTAACGACTGAAAGTGTATTCCATCTTACTAATTCTCGTTCAACAACTTAGAAAGTTCGTCTAACTTAGGTGTTAAGATTACTTCTATTCGACGGTTTTTAGCACGCCCTTCAGGAGTTTCATTTGTATCAACTGGAGCATATTCTCCACGACCTGCTGCTGTAAGGTTTTGTGGGTTTATTTCTCGGTTTTCCCGTAAAATATTTACGATGGAAGTCGCTCGTTTAGTGGACAAATCCCAGTTACTAGTTAACGGCCCGTTTCCAGAATAAGGTACATTATCGGTATGGCCTTCAATTAATACGGCGATGTCTGGGTTTTCACCTAAAACCGAACCCAATTGCTCTACTGCACGTCTTCCTTCAGAACCTACCGACCAACTTCCTGAACTGAACAACAGTTTATTTTCCATAGAAACATAAACCTTACCATCACGTTGTTCAACTGTTAAACCCTTACCTTCAAAATCGGTTAACGCACTAGAGATTGCATTTTTCAAGCTCGTCATGGCCGCATCTTTGTCGGCAATTAGCTTTTCAAGTTCAGCAACACGCTCAGAGCGATTTTGCAACTCGCGTTTAAGTTTTTCCAATCGCGCATTTTCAGCTTCTAAAGCCTGCTCTTTGGCTTCTAATTGCGCCAGCAACTCCCTATTTTTTTGAGAGTTTTCAGCAATCGCTCGCGAACTGTTTTTCTCTAAGGCTTCGTAAGATGCTTTTAAATTATCTAAACTCGCTTTTGTGGCGTTGTATTCGGCTTGCAGGTTATCACGCTGTTCAACAGCTTCATCGTAAGCTGATTTTAATTGTTTCAGTTCATTCTCTGCCGCTATCTTAGCCTTAGACAACGACCGGTTTTCTCTTGATAGATTTCGGTTTTCCTGTTTAAGATCTGCATATTTGGCCTCTAGATCTTTGTAAATTTTTGGAGAAACACAGGAAGCCAAAAACATTAAGGCAAATACTATTGATACACTTTTTTTAATCATTTTTTTATAGGTTTGTTTGGGTTTGTTGTATTTATTTTTTGATTTCTAACAGTATAGGACAATGGTCGCTATGTACAGCTTCACTTAGTATTACTGCTCGCTCGATGTCTTCCTGCAAAGGTTGTGCCACCATGGCGTAATCTAAACGCCAACCTTTATTATTGGCTCGGGCATTGGCGCGATAACTCCACCAACTGTACTGTTGCAACTCTGGATTTAAGTATCGAAAAGAATCTATAAACCCACTGTCAATAAAGTTTCCTATCCATTTACGTTCAACGGGCAAAAACCCAGAAACCTTACTCAATCCCTTTGGGTTATGAATATCAATTTCTTCGTGACAAATGTTATAATCGCCGCAAATAATCAAATTAGGAAAGTCTTTTTTTAAGTTATCAATATACTCTTGAAACATATCCATATATTCCAATTTATGGTCAAGCCTGGCATCGTTGGTGCCCGATGGCAAATACAGACTCATTACAGAGATGCCATTAAAATCTGCCCTTAAGTTTCTTCCTTCAAAATCCATTGATTCTATTCCTGTGCCGTATTCAACGTGGTCTGGTTTCATTTTACTTAAAATCGCCACGCCACTGTACCCTTTTTTTTGAGCACTGAACCAATAGTTGTATTTATAACCAGCGGCTTCAAAAACACTTAAGTCCAACTGCTCTTTCATGGCCTTAATTTCCTGTAAACAAACTACATCGGGGTTTGCGGCTTTTAGCCAATCGATAAAACCTTTATTTATGGCGGCGCGAATACCGTTTACGTTATAGGATATAATTTTCATTGATTTTTTTTAGACTTATCGTTTCTGAAACTTTATAGCTCTTTTAAAGATATTTCGGCTAAAATAAATAATAAGCTACTTTTACGCTAGATTAGTCAACAGGAGTTTTAACGAAGCTATTAACAAAATATTTTAACCGAATATTAGTTTAAGTATCCGATGAGGAACATTTTATACATTTTGATGTTGTTGCTAGGGCTTAGTGGATTTTCGCAAAGCCTTAATGGGAATTTCAGAACTAAAAAAATGGCTGTTCACGATACCGTTAAAATTGAAAGTGTAAGCATAAGTCCCCACAAATTCTCAGTCCAAAAAAAAGATAGCTCAAAAATTGATACCACTGACTATTCCGTTGACTTTTCCAAAGCCATTTTAGTCTTTAAGAAACCCATTGAAACCGATTCTGTGATTATTAACTATTTAAAGTTTCCTGATTTTTTAACCAAAACCTACCAACAATTAAGCGATAGTATTGTTGTTGAAAACAACAGTACTAACCAAGCGCTTTACAAATTTCAGGAATCGAATGTTTCTAATGATTTTGCCCCTTTTGACGGTTTGTCGACATCGGGTAGTATTTCGCGAGGCGTTACTATTGGAAACAATCAAAATTCGGTATTAAACAGTGAATTGGATTTACAGATTACAGGAAAACTAAACGACAAAGTATCGCTTCGAGCTTCCATTCAAGATGCCAATATCCCGTTACAGGAAAGTGGTTATAGCCAACGTTTAGATGAGTTCGACCAAGTGTTTATTGAATTATTTAGCGACCGCTGGAATGTGCGTGCAGGAGATATTGATTTGGTAAATACCAATTCTTATTTTGCCAATTTTTCAAAACGCGTACAGGGTTTAAACTTTCATTTGAATCTAGGTGAAGACGATTCAAAAACCAATGTTTTTGCCGCTGGTGCTTTGGTTCGCGGGCAGTTTACAACGAGTCAATTTACGGCACAAGAGGGCAATCAAGGTCCTTACAAACTGCAAGGTGATAACGGAGAGCTTTTTGTGCTTATCGTGTCGGGGAGTGAAACCGTTTACGTTAACGGAACGCCCGTAAAACGTGGCGAAGACCAAGATTATATTATTGATTATAATGCTGGTGAAATTATTTTCAATTCTACCTTTCCTATAACGTCCGAAATGCGCATTACCGTCGATTACCAGTTTAGCGACCGCAACTACTCGCGCTTTGTGGCCTATGGTGGCGCTAATCATGAAACCGAAAAGTTAAAAATTGGCGTTTCGGTTTACTCAGAAAATGATGCCAAAAACCAACCCCTGCAACAAAACCTATCGGAAGAACAAATTGAAATTTTAAGCAATGCTGGCGACGACCGTTCGCAAATGGTAGCACCTTCGGCAGTAAAAGAAACCCAAAACGATAACCGCATTCTCTATAAAAAAGAACTGATCGATGGCAACGAAGCCTTTGTGTTTTCCAACAACCCAGACGACGAGCTTTACCGGGTTACCTTTTCGTTTGTTGGTCAAAACCAAGGCGACTATGCTCTTAGTAACATAAACGCCATAAACAATATTTATGAATATATTGGTCCTAATCAAGGTAGCTATGCCCCTATTGTGCAATTGGTAGCCCCAACCAAACTTCAAATTGCAGTAGTTAATGGCCATTATAAACCTTCTGAAAAAACAGATTTTGGCTTTGAGTTGGCAGCGAGCAAAAACGATTTGAATTTATTTTCGAATATTGACGACGGCAACAATAATGGTTTTACCGGAAAAATAACCGCCAACCATACATTGATAAAAACGGATAGCCTTTGGAATTTAGATGCCTTTTTAGATAGCGATTACATCAACAAAAATTACCGAAATATTGAAGGGCTTTACAACCCAGAGTTTAACCGCGATTGGAATTTAGACACAAACAACATTAACGGTATTGGCTTTGGGCTAGGGAATCAAGCTTTGGTCTATTCCGGTTTAAAATTGCACCACGTAAAAAAAGGTTTTATCAACTACCAGTTTGAGCATTTAAACTTTTCGGAAGGGTTTAACGGAAACCGGCATATAGCCAATGTAAATCTTAATTTGAAGAGGTTTAATATTACATCGTATTCTAGTTTTTTAGATGCCAATTCAACGGTAAATACATCTACGTTTTTAAGGTCTTACAACCAAATTACATTTAATATGAACAAAAGTTGGCTGGGCACAAAATTGGCTGTGGAAGATAACGAACAACGCGAAAAAGGTTCGCAAAACTTAACACCATTAAGTCAAAAATTCACATCGTACGAAGTGTTTTACGGTATTGGAGATAGCACCAAAATATTTACTGAAATAGGCTATAAAAACAGAGTTAACGATAGCATCAGAAATAATGAACTAAAAAAAGTAAATACTTCGAACACCTTTTATCTAGATTCCAGATTAATTCAAAACAAAAACACGAATTTATCTTTATATGCCAACTACCGGACACTAAAAAGTGAAGATGAAGGCGTTGATGACGAACGGTCCATAAATTCCAGATTACAGTTTAACCAAAAACTGTTCAATCAAATTATCAATTGGAATACAATTTTTGAAACCAATTCGGGCACACTACCTCAACAAGATTACACCTACGTTGAAGTTGAAGCTGGACAAGGCGCTTACACTTGGAACGATTACAACGAAAATGGCATACAAGAACTTGAAGAATTTGAAATCGCCCAATTTCGAGATCAAGGTAAATACATAAGAGTATTACTGCCCAACCGTGTGTTTGTAAAAACACATCAAAATAGGTTGAGCCAAACGCTAACTATCAACCCGACGCAGTGGTCGGTTTCCGAAAAAAAATTAAAAAAATTCTGGTCGCACTTTTACAACCAAACAAGTTTTTTAATAGACCGCAAAACAAAACGCGAAGGCAACGCTTTTAATTTAAACCCGTTTAACAGTAATGAAAACGACCAACTCGGGCTTCAACTTAATTTTAGAAATGTATTGTTTTTCAATCGCGGCCTTCAGCGCTATACCACGTCTTACACACTATTAAGCAACACGACTCGAAATCTTTTAACTGTAGGCTTTACGGAAAACAGTTTAAAAAGCCATCAATTAAACTTTAACCATAAAATTGCCGAAAACTGGTTAATAAACTTACTTACAGCTTTTGAAAACAACGAGAGTATTAGTGAGAACTTTACAAGCAAAAACTACAATTTTGATGAATCACGTTTTAACCCCAAACTTTCGTATTTATTTAATGAAAATTCTAGTTTTGACATGTTTTATCAGTATGCTAACAAAACCAACACTATTGGTGCCGAAGAATCTTTAAAACAACAAAAATATGGTATATCGTTTAGCTTGGCGAGTAGCCAAAAAAGTGCTATTAATGGCGAGTTAAATTACATTTCCAATACTTATAACGGCAATGTAAACACCCCTGTAGCATACCAAATTCTTGAAGGTTTACAGCCTGGTAAAAATTTCACTTGGACCTTACTGGCCCAAAAAAAACTGACCGACTTTTTAGATTTAAACCTCAGTTATTTTGGAAGAAAAACCGAGACCAGTAAAACCATTCATACAGGTTCTGTGCAACTCAAAGCTTACTTTTAACACTTATTAATTATTATTTTTTGTAATATTGTTAATGGTATGAGTAAACTTGTGGTATTATTCTATTCGTTTTTGATTCTTGCGCAAAGTTTCAATCTTAACGTTGAAGATCTATCGAAATTCAGTGTTTTGATAGAGCATGCCCAGTTTCATAAAGATATGTATGGCGATACGTTTTTCGATTTCCTATCGGAACATTATGGTGATAAAAAAGCATCGCATCCAAACGACCATAAAAACCATGAGGATTTACCTTTTAAAAATCACCACCACATGCTCTGCCATGTAAACCACGTTTTTATTTTGGCTCCAGAATTATCGTTCCAAATACAATACCAATCATTTCAACTTATTCCTTTATATTTTTTCTATAAAGAATCGACTTCTTTATTCGAGAAACCTTCTGTTTTTCAACCGCCCAAATTGGCATAATTTATTTAAATTATAAAATTAAACTGTTCAAAAAAATAAAAATTGAACAGTCTATATTAATTATTTTCAATTATGAATTATGCTAGAAAATATTATAAAATCCAGCTTAAGGAATAAGCTCATTGTACTGCTTATTACACTTTTTATTGTTGGTTTCGGAATTTTCTCCTTAACCCAAATTCCTATTGGCGCAGTACCCGATATTACCAACAACCAAGTACAGGTTATTACCACATCAAGAAATTTATCGACCCAAGATGTAGAACAATTTATCACCTATCCTATTGAACTGGAAATGGCCAATCTCCCGGGCATTGAAGAAATTCGGTCGGTTTCAAAATTCGGGTTGTCGGTAGTTACCATTGTTTTTGAAGACAATATGGGTACCTACCTACCCCGACAGCTCATTGCTGAAAAAATAAAATCGGCTTCCGAAAAAATCCCAGACGGATTTGGTTCGCCAGAAATGGGCCCCATTACCACAGGTCTGGGCGAAATTTATCAATATATTTTAGATATAAAACCCGAATTTAAAGACCAATATTCAGCAACCGAATTACGAACCATTCAAGATTGGATCGTAAAACGCCAACTTTCCGGTATTCCAGGCGTGGTAGAAGTAAACACTTGGGGCGGTTATTTAAAACAATACGAAGTCGCCATAAACCCCAAAAAACTTAATGCCATGAACATTAGTTACATGGATATTTTTAACGCTTTAGAAAAAAACAACAGTATTGCTGGTGGTGGGTATATCGAAAAAACCAATACATCCTTTTTTATTCGAGGCGAAGGCCTGGTAGACTCGTTAAAAGACATTGAAAACATTGTTATTAAAAACCAAGGCGTACCTATTTACATAAAAGACGTCGCTGAAGTTGGCTATGGCAGTGCCACACGTTTTGGTGCTATTACTGGAAACGGCGAAGGTGAAAAAGTATTAGGCCAAGTCATGATGCTTAAAAACGGAAACTCAAAAGAAGTTATTGATGCCGTTAAAGAGCGCGTGGCTTCTATTGAAAACTCATTGCCAGAGGGTGTCTATATTAATGGTTTTTTAGAACGAAGCGAGCTTATTGGAAAAACCACCTTTACCATTGCCGAAAACTTAATTTTCGGATCGCTTATTGTCATTTTTGTAGTTGTTTTACTATTGGGCAACTTACGTTCTGGTCTTGTTGTGACCTCAGTAATTCCGTTAAGTTTATTGTTTGCCATTTCATTGATGAATATCTTTGGTATTGATGCCAATTTAATGAGTTTGGGTGCCATAGACTTTGGAATCATAATCGACGGATCCATTATTATTGTAGAATTTATTGCCTTCAGGATTACCTCGCAAAGCGCAAAACTAAGTTCACTTTCAAAATCTGAACAGCAAGAAACCATCGATGGCATTACACAAAAAAGTGCTTCAAAAATGATGAATTCGGCCATTTTTGGACAGCTTATAATTCTTATCGTTTTCATTCCTATTTTATCATTAAGTGGCGTTGAGGGGAAAATGTTCAAACCCATGGCGCTTACCTTTAGTTTTGCACTATTGGGTGCTATGATGTTTTGCTTAACCTATGTTCCGGTGGTATCATCACTATTTTTAAAACCTAATAAACAAACTGAAAAAAACATATCGGTTCGGCTCATGCGCTTATTAAATAAGCTTTACAAACCTTCAATCCATTGGGCTTTAGGCAATAAAAAACTTGTTATTGGTCTTGCGGGCGGCTTATTGGCCATAAGCATATGGATTTTCACTAGTATGGGTGGTGAATTTGTTCCCACACTCGATGAAGGCGACTTTGTTATCCAACCGGTTTTAAAAACAGGAACATCGTTAGGAAAAACCATAGAAATTACAACCAAAATTGAAAAAACACTGTTAGAAAACTTCCAAGAGGTTGATCAGGTTGTTAGCCGGATTGGTGCTGCCGAGGTTCCTACCGACCCCATGAGTATGGAGGACAGTGATGTTATCATTAAATTAAAACCTAGAGACCAGTGGGTTTCAGCTGATAGTAAAGATGAATTGGCCGATAAATTTAAAGAAGCGCTTAGCATTATACCCGGAATGGAAGTCGAATTTACACAACCTATTGAGATGCGCTTTAATGAATTGATAACAGGTGTTAGAGCCGATGTTGCCGTTAAAATATTTGGTGAAGACTTATCGGTTTTAGCAAGTAAGGCAGACGAAATTAAATCGCTTATAGAAAATGTTGAAGGCGCATCAGATATCGTCATCGAAAAGGTTGAAGGCTTGCCTCAAATGAGCGTTAACTACAATAGAAACAAAATTGCAAGATATGGTTTGAATATTTCAGACGTCAACCAACTCATATCTATGGGATTTGCGGGAAAAACCGTTGGAAACGTCTTTGAAGGTGAAAAACGTTTTGATATGGTGGTACGATTGGATAAAAACCACCGCCAAAACATTGAAAACTTACAAAACCTATATGTTGATACGCCGAACGGTATAAAAATTCCACTAAGCGAATTGGCCGATATAAAATATACAACAGGCCCAGCAAAAATTTCGAGGGACGACACCCGAAGACGTATTGTTGTGGGCATTAATGTTAGAAATCGAGATTTACAATCGGTAGTCGATGATGTAAGGACGATTATTGAAAACCAAGTAAAGCTCCCCGTTGGTTATAGTGTAACCTATGGTGGTCAGTTTGAAAACCTGCAAAGTGCTAAAGACCGATTGCTGGTTGCTGTTCCAGTAGCTTTAATTTTAATATTTATTTTATTGCATTTCGCTTTTGGCTCTATAAAAGAAGCTGCCATGGTGTATTCTGCTATTCCTTTGGCTGCTGTTGGCGGTGTTTTTCTACTATGGTTTAGAGGCATGCCCTTTAGTATTTCTGCTGGCGTTGGCTTTATTGCGCTGTTTGGTATCGCTGTGCTTAATGGTATTGTTTTAATCGAACACTTTAAAGAATTAAAAGATGCTGGCATTACCAACATAGAAGAACGCATAAAACGTGGTACAATAGAACGTTTACGACCTGTTTTATTAACTGCTGCTGCTGCAGCACTAGGTTTTTTACCCATGGCCATTTCAACTAATTCAGGGGCCGAAGTACAACGTCCTTTGGCAACCGTTGTTATTGGCGGATTGGTAACAGCTACTATTTTAACCTTAATCGTATTGCCAGTGCTTTACGCTTGGTTTGAAGAAAAATCAGAATTAAAAATGAATAAAAAATCGATAGTGCCCATCATTATTATATTGTTTTCATTACAATTACCTGCGCAAGACAAACTGCTAACGGTTGATGACGCCATAAAAATTGCCATTGAAAACAATGCTGGCTTAAAAGCTTCATCATTAAAAACTGATGAATCAAAAGCTTTAATTGGAAGCGCATTTAGTTTCGACAAAACATCCATCTACTACAGTTATGACGAAAACAACATGGCGGTTAACAACCAGCCTTTAAAGGTTTTTGGTATATCGCAAGACTTTAAGTTTCCAACCGTTTATTATTCAGAAAAAAAGGTGAATAAAGCCAAGTACAGACTTCGGCAATCGCAATACAACTTAGCCTTGGAAGCCTTAAAGCGCGATGTCCATATAGCGTACACCAATCTAAACTACGCTAAAAACAAAACCAAGACTTATAAATTTCTAGACAGTTTATATCAAAAATTTGCCAGCGCTTCTGAACGCCGGTTTGAATTGGGAGAAACTAATTACTTAGAAATGATCAGTGCCCGTTCTAAGCAAAAGCAACTTGAAACGCTTTTAAAACAATCGCAGCAAACCGTGGTTTTAGCAAGAGAGCAATTAAAAAAGGTTTTACAAACCGACTCGGTATGGGTTCCAGATTTAGCGTCTCGTAAACTGGAATTAAAACGTATTTCGTTGGAAAACAATGTTGGTGTTTCCATTTACGACAACATGAATTCATATTATAAAGCCAAAAACCAAAGAGAAAAGCAAAACCTGTTGCCCGATTTAAGTGCCGAGTATTTTCAGGGTACCAACAGTACATTAAATGGCAATGTAATAGGCTATCAATTTGGAATTAAAATTCCGTTGTTTTTCAGTGGTAACGTTTCAAAAATTAAAGCTACGTCACTAGCCAAAGAAGCTTCTGTTGCCGAAAAGCAAGATTATACGCTTCAATTAAAGGCAAAACAACAATCGTTGTTAGCAAAACTTCGACAATACGAAGACGCTATAAATTACTACGAAAATCAAGGCAAACATCTTTCAGAAGAAATTCTAAAAACCGCCAATCGCACCTTTAAAGAAGGGGAGATTGATTTCTTCCAATACATACAAAGTATTGAAACGGCTACAGACATTGAATTGACTTACCTTGAAAACCTAAACGCCTACAATCAAACCATTATAGCTATAAACTATTTAATTCTATAAAAAATGAAACATCTATATATCCTAATATCTTCGTTGGTATTAGTAGCCTGCGGAAATTCAGAAAAAAACAATGAAACGGTAAACACAGAAACTATCAACCACGACGATATTGTGGTAACCCAATCGCAATTTGATAGCGAAAGCATGCAAATGGGAAGCCTAGAACCCTATGATTTTAACACAAGCATAAGAGCAACTGGTAGTATTGATGTTCCTCCAAAAAACAAAGCGGTTATTAGCACGTTTATTGGCGGTTACATCACAAAAACACCCCTATTGATAGGCGACCAAGTTAAAAAAGGACAAGTTTTAGTATCGCTTGAAAACCCAGAATTTGTGGAACTACAACAACAGTACCTTGAAGTTGCTGAAAAACTCACGTATTTAAAAGCCGAATACAGCCGACAAAAAACATTATTTGATGAAAACATTACCTCTCAAAAAAACTTTTTGCAGGCCGAGAGTGTTTACAAAAGCAGCTTGGCCCACTACAACGGTTTGCGTAAAAAACTTAATATGCTCAATATTAATCCGAGTAAAGTAGAAAAAGGGAATATAACAGAAACCATTAATCTGTATTCGCCCATAGACGGTTCCATAAGCAAAGTAAACATAAGTAATGGTATGCCCGTTTCTCCGGCCGACGTTATTATGGAAATTGTTGATACCGACCATATTCATCTGGAATTATCGGTTTTTGAAAAGGATATTTTAAACATAAAAAAGGGGCAAAAAATTCTATTTAAAATCCCTGAAGCCACTAACAAAACATTTAAAGCCGAGGTGCATTTAGTAGGCACTAACATTGATGAGAATTCTAGAACAGTAAAAGTGCACGGACATATTTTAAACGAGGCCGAAGCCAATTTTATAGTGGGTATGTTTGTAGAGGCCAACATTTTAACAGAATCCAGAAAAAGATCTGGAATTCCAAAAGAAGCCATTCATGAAAACGACGGCAATAACTTTGCTTTGGTTTTAAAGAAAAAAAAGAACGATGGGTTCTACTTTGAAAAGGTAAAACTGGAACTTGGCGCACAAACCGAAACACATATCGAGGTTATAAATCCTGAGGTTCTAAAAGGAAAGCAGGTTTTAACACGAGGCGGATTTATGCTTTTAAACGGAGGAGGAGGCCATTCGCATTAACAAAATGGCTAAAGCGATGCCTCATCGAGGGTTTTAAAAACCGAGATGATGCTTTTTACTGCTGCTATATAAAACTGCGGATGTATATTTTCAAAATCGTCTGTTGGCTCATGGTAATCTTTATGGTCTTCCACGCCAAAATACAGAAAGGGGATTTGTTTTTTGTAAAAGTTGGCGTGGTCTGATGCAAAGGTCCAGTTATCTAAACCATCGGAACCATCATGTCCCGTAATCAGCTTTAGTTCTTTAGGGTAATCGACACTTTTAACCAAGTTCTTTAACCTTACGTTTTCTGAAGTCCCAACTACAAACAACTCATTTTTATCGCTTCGGCTTATCATGTCCATGTTCATATTGAGCACTATATTCTTTAGGGGAACAACTGGGTGTTCAACAAAATACTTCGAGCCTTGCAGACCTAACTCCTCGCCATCAAAAGCCGCTAGGATTACAGAATGCTTTGGGCGATTTTCCTTTAAATATTCGGCAAAAGCAAACAATGCGCTAATACCCGATGCATTATCATCAGCACCGTTGTATATTTTGCCTTGCTTAATACCTTCGTGATCGTAGTGAGCGCTTATTACAATATACTTTTTTGGAAATGTACTCCCTTTTATAAGCCCCAAAATATTTGTGGCATTGTAACCTTTTCGTTTGTTTACAAAGTAAAATGGCTGTACATAACCCTCGGTTAAAGGTAAAACCTTCAAACTATAAAATTGGTTGACGATATATTTTTTGGCACCGATGGCGCCTTTTGTGCCCGTTCGCCTACCCTCAAAAGCATCAGCAGATAAACTTTTAATATGTCTTAAAAGCTGTTTTTCGGTAAAGCAATCAGCTCTTTTAGTAGCTGTTTGAGCTATGCCTGTGTAAACAAACAGGCTAGCAACAAAGGCGATATAAAATTGTATTTTCATTATTAAAATTCGGCCTCTAAAGCTAAATAAAAAAACAATAGCACCGCACTAATTATAAAATTTTGCGAAACAGGATATGTATAATTATGTATGACCTGAATTACTATGTTTGCTGTTTACGAAAGAGATTAAGCATAAAAAAGGTCAAAATGTTAACATTCTGACCTTTTTTATAGATTAATAGCAAACCTTTAAAAATCCCCTAGTTTAAAAAAAGCTCTTACCTTATTTAAGGCCCATTATATCGAGTCTTAATTTAAACTTTATGTTGTAATCCAACTAAATAATTTTAATTGGAAGAAGCATAGCAACGTTCAAATTTCAGAATTTTTTATAAGATAAAATTGTAAAAAATCGTCAAAAATAACATTTAACCCTAGTTAAGGTCTCCAAATTCAATTGGATATAAATATCACAAGGCTTTTACTTTGAGGGGATATATCTTCCTAATGCTTCGTGTAACATTTTGTAATTATCCCCAAAATAATCGGAAGGTTTTATTCCTGCAAAACGCTTAAAATCACGAATAAAATGACTTTGATCGTAGTACATAAACTCAAAAGCCAACTCATTTAACTTAGGCTCTGGTCCATTAAGTTTATGAAAAAAGTTGGAAAACCTCACTAATCTTAAATATAAAGCAGGAGTCATTCCAACATACATTTTAAAATAACGAGCCAATGTGCTTGTAGAACAGCCACAAACGCCTACTAAATCGCTTAGCACAAGTTTGCCCTGACTAGTATGTATGTTTTTTAACACTGTTTGCAGAGGATAAAAATAAGTATCTTCTAAATGTTCATTAAAAAAGTTCCTAACTAAAGGTACTACTTGTTTCGAAGTTAAGTGTTCTTCCAGTTTGGTTTCTAACCCCGCCAATGCCTCGGGGTTAAACAACTCGGATAGCGATAAAAAATCACGCTGAAAATTACTCGCCGACCTTCCCGTTAGTTCGTAAAAACCTGCTGGAGCGAGGCGTAACACAATATAGAAGCCTCCTTCCTTGATTGAATAAAAAAAATGATGGTCTCGTGCTGGCTTAATATACATTTTGGGCGGTGAAATTACTTTTCCTTTGGGTGACATCAAACGCATATCACCAAAATCGAAAACCATATAACTGTGGTCGAAGGCAAATAGGTGCTGCATTGTTGCCGCAGATTTATGACTTACGACAGTACAGGCACCAAAAATGGCATCTTCTACTATTTGAAGGTCTACAATTGGGGTATTCATTTTAATAAGGTATTAAAATTTTCCCATTTTTAAATTATTTTAACATAAGTCTTCTTAAGTATCTTAGCATAAAAAAACCCAGACTTTTCAATCTGGGCTTTATAATAAATATGTATAGTTTAATCTTATAAGACGATTAAAACTCTGCTTTCATTAACTCTCTGTTCATGCGCGCGATATTATCTAAAGAAATTCCTTTAGGACATTCCACCTCACAAGCTCCAGTATTGGTACAATTACCAAAACCTTCTAGATCCATTTGCTCTACCATATTGCGTACACGGTCGGCGGCTTCAACTTGTCCTTGTGGCAACAAAGCATATTGCGACACCTTAGCTCCAACAAAAAGCATGGCACTGGAATTTTTACAAGTGGCCACACAAGCGCCACAACCTATACAGGTTGCTGCATCCATGGCCTCATCGGCAGCATGCTTTGAGATTGGAATAGCATTGGCATCTTGAGTATTTCCTGAAGTATTTACAGAAATGTATCCACCAGCTTGCTGAATACGCTCGAACGCCGTTCTATCAACCACTAAATCTTTAACCACTGGAAATGCTGCTGCTCTCCATGGCTCTATGGTAATGGTATCGCCATCTTTAAACATGCGCATGTGCAATTGACATGTTGTTACACCACGATCTGGCCCATGGGCTTCACCGTTAATGTACATAGAGCACATACCGCAAATACCTTCGCGGCAATCGTGATCGAATGCTACGGGTTCTTCACCAGAACTTACCAGTTGCTCATTCAAAACATCCATCATTTCTAAAAAAGACATATGTTCTGAAATATCAGTTACTTTATAATCGACCATTTGACCCTTTGCATTTGAGTCTTTTTGTCTCCAAATTTTAAGTGTTAAATTCATGTTTTTTTAGTTTTTGGTTGTTAGTTGCTCGTTGTTAGTTTTTATCCAAAAACTAATAACTGACAACCATCAACTATTTGTACGAACGTTGCTTTAGTTCAATATCCTTAAACTCTAATTGTTCTTTATGTAAAACGGCATCTGCTGGCTCTCCTTTGTATTCCCATGCCGCTACAAAAGCAAAATCTTTATCATTACGTTTTGCTTCTCCTTTTTGCTCACCGTCAAGCTCTACCGATTCTTCACGGAAATGCCCTCCGCAAGATTCTTCACGCATTAAGGCATCTTTAGCAAAAAGCTCACCTAATTCTAGGAAATCGGCCACTCGACCGGCTTTTTCCAATTCAGGATTCATTTCGTTAGCGGTTCCAGGTACTTTTACGTCTTTCCAAAACTCTTCACGAATTTGCTTAATTTCGGCCATAGCCTCTTTTAAACCTTTTTCGTTACGCGCCATACCTACTTTGTCCCACATTACTTTTCCTAAACGTTTGTGAAAGTGGTCTACAGATTTTGTTCCATTGTTATTTACAAAGAAATCTATTCTCTCTTTTACAGCTTTTTCAGCTTCATCAAATTCTTTGGTATTGGTAGATATTTTTCCAGTTCTAATATCGTTGGCCAAATAATCACCAATAGTGTATGGCAACACAAAATAGCCATCGGCCAAACCTTGCATTAGGGCTGATGCGCCAAGTCTGTTTGCTCCGTGGTCTGAGAAGTTAGCCTCTCCAATACAGTAGCATCCAGGAATGGTTGTCATTAAATTGTAATCAACCCAAACTCCACCCATGGTATAGTGTGTGGCAGGGTAAATCATCATAGGTGTTTTGTATGGGTTTTCGTCAACGATTTTCTCATACATCTGGAACAAGTTTCCATACTTAGCCTCAACAATTTTTTCTCCCAGTTGGATAATCTTTTCTTTTGAAGGGTTGGTGATATTATGAATTTTAGCTTGCTCTTTTCCATAGCGTTCAATAGCTGAAGCAAAATCCAAATAAACTGCTTCGCCAGTAGCATTAACACCATAACCGGCATCGCAACGTTCTTTAGCTGCTCGCGATGCTACATCGCGAGGTACTAAGTTACCAAAAGCTGGATAACGTCTTTCTAAGTAGTAATCTCTTTCATCTTCAGACAAATCGGTAGGTTTCTTTCTACCATCACGAATGGCCTTTACATCGTCCATATTTTTAGGCACCCAAATACGTCCGTCGTTACGCAACGACTCAGACATCAATGTCAATTTAGACTGGTAATCTCCAGACCGCGGTATGCATGTAGGGTGAATTTGCGTATAGCAGGGATTAGCAAAATAGGCTCCTTTTTTGTGTATTTTCCAAGCAGCCGTCACATTACTTCCCATGGCGTTGGTTGATAGGAAATATACATTTCCGTAACCCCCAGAGGCTACAACAACCGCATGCGCCGAGTGCCTTTCTATTTCGCCTGTAATTAAGTTACGTGCAATAATACCTCTTGCCTTACCATCAACTTTAACAACATCTAGCATTTCGTGGCGGTTGAACATTTCAATCTTACCACGTGCTATCTGGCGGTTCATCGCCGAATACGCTCCTAACAGCAATTGCTGCCCCGTTTGCCCTTTGGCATAAAATGTTCTTGAAACCAATACACCACCAAACGAACGGTTATCTAACAATCCACCGTAATCTCTTGCAAAAGGAACGCCTTGCGCCACACATTGATCGATAATATTAGCAGACACCTCGGCCAAACGGTAAACGTTGGCCTCACGAGAGCGATAATCGCCTCCTTTTACGGTATCGTAAAATAATCGGTATGTAGAATCGCCATCGCCTTGATAGTTTTTGGCTGCATTAATACCGCCTTGAGCTGCAATGGAGTGCGCTCTTCTTGGTGAATCTTGGTAAGCAAATGCTTTTACATTATAGCCCAACTCAGCTAATGTTGCTGCTGCTGACCCTCCTGCTAAACCAGTACCAACAACTATAACATCAATATGCCTTTTGTTTGCTGGGTTAACAAGGTTAATTTTATTTTTATAATCTGTCCATTTATCTTTAATTGGACCTTTTGGTACTTTTGAATCTAAAGCCATTTTTTTTAATATTAATGGTTAAAGTAATGAACTACGGCAATTATTATAAACCCTAGCGGAATGATAATAGAATATGCCTTGCCTATGTTTTGCATTGTTTTTTTGCGACCAGCTGAAGATCCCATGGACTGAAATGCAGAAGTAAACCCGTGAGCTAGGTGCAACCCTAACAAAATAAAAGCTAAAACATAAGCACCTACCCTAAGCGGATTTTGAAATTTGGCCACTAATTCGTGGTAATACCTGTAGCCTCCATCGTGCATACCAGACATATCTCCTAAAACATACTTAGTATTTATCTCTGGAATCCAAAAATCGATAAAGTGAAGTACAATAAAAGCAAGGATAACAAGCCCACTGTAAATCATGTTTCTACTCATCCAAGTAGAATTGGCAGCGCCATTATTTTTCACATAAGCTACTTGTCTTGCTTTTTTGTTTTTAATTTCAAGCACAAATCCCATAACAAAATGGAACACAACACCAAAAATTAAAACAGGTTGTAAAGCAAACTGCACTAAAGGGTTTGTTCCCATAAAGTGCGACATTTCGTTAAACAAGTCTTCACTAAAAAGTGACATAATGTTAACGGCTAAATGTATAATTAAGAAAAACATAAGGAAGAAAGCAGAAAGCGCCATGGCTACTTTTCTTCCTATCGAAGATTTAAAAAATCCGCTCATTTTAATAAAGTTAGTTATTTATTGCAAATGTAGGTTAGCAACGTCTTTTAGGCAAATAAGAACACGTAGTTTTTATTATTTAGAATGGTTTTAAAATAAATAAAACCCACTAAAAACTATGCTTTTTAGGGCACTTGTTTTGGCTGGTTTGGATTTTCACTAATCTAAAACAATTCTTTTTCCAACTACGGTATTATTCGAAATAATGTTTAGTAAGTAAACCCCTTTTGATATATGGCTTAGATTAACACTTTTCACTCTTGGAGCATTAGACATATCAATATTCAATACCGTTCTCCCACTTAAATCGTAGAGCACTGCATTTTCCAAAGGTATTGACGTGCTATTTTCTATATACAATATATCACTAACAGGATTAGGATAAACACGCAACTCATTTACAAAAACCTCCTCTTGCACCCTCAAGCTGCAACCGCTTCCAGAATAATCTGTCATTAAAGTTTGACCGCACATTTGCGTTGTTGTACTATAGTTCTGGATAATTCCTGCGGCCGTTTCATTGTTTCCGCTTAAAAACCGCTGCGTTTCACTATTTGAAATGGCATAGTGCATAACATCGTTGGTATTAATAACATGCCCTAATTGATGCCCATGCCCCAATTCATGTAAAGCTACACTTTCAAAATCATATTGCTCAAAAGCTGGCAAACCTGTGCCAAAATACCAACTTTCTTGTGCTCCCGTATCAGGGTCGTCAATATTGCTATTAAACACGAGGTCCAATTCGGCAACAACATCTCTTGTATCTCCACAAGAACCAGTGGTTGTACGACATTCACCTAAAACACCTTCATCCAAAGGGTCGTTGTTATCAAAAAGAACAACATTATTGTTATCCATACCGCCAGTATTTATAGATGTTGTAGAACCAATATTCCAATTAATACCAGTTTCACATCGCCAAGTGTTAAAGGCTCTTAAAAACGCTTCTTTTGCCATTGTATTTGCATCAAAAGCTGTATTCATCCTCCAAGTTATACCCGTACCATTAACCCCCATGTGCTGTATCAAAACCGCAATACCTGAATGAACATTATTGGTTAAGGCATATGAGACCAATAGTTCATCACCTGACGAAACCACTGATGCACCATTATTATCTGTGACCCTGATAGAACCGGTGCCAGCACGTGAAGGCACCTTAACCACAATTTTATCGTCAGACCACGAAAGTATTTGAGAATCGAGCGCCATTATGTAAGTATCGCCGCCATCATCGGCATTTTTAAACTCAACGGCTCCTTTGGTTGCCCCAAAACCACTACCCGCAATCGTTAAAGGGTCTTCACTACCGGCACTTACCATTGCTGGACTGAACCCCGATATTGAAGGCGCCATTGCCCTTTTATTCTGTAGATTGGCAACTTTAACTTCAACATTGAAGGACGCCAATTCCCTGTACGGCTTTCCAGTAATTTTTGTTATCTGGTTATATAGACCTCCTGAAATATTTTTCTTTCTCACAAACGGATTGACCGCAGAATTGTTTAAAAGATCATACTTATAAAACCCCTGTAAAGAGCTAAAGGGCTTATACTTTTTTAAATTGGAATCAGCCTTAAATGATAGCACATTGTTATTATCGTAGAGCGTGAACACCCCGATTTCGCCTTCTCTTAAGCTCAAACTAGGCGTTACCGTCTGGCTAATGTCGCCCACGGTCCCTCCGGGCGTAATAACTTCAATCTGTAAATTTGTTTTGCCCTTAAATACCTTGTAAACCTCAACGGTATTGACGGTCATTATCCTATTTTTTTCGGCATTCCAAACCGCCTTTTTTGCTACCACTTTACCTTCAATAACTAAACTCGCATTGTTTACCTGTCGCTCCAAAGGCATCTCTCGAAGCATACCCTGTGCATAAACACCACTTCCCACAAACAAGCATAATGCCACCAAAAAAAATGGCCGTAAGATTAATTTATTTTTCACGCAATGAATATTTTTTGAAAATAGACTTTGTATTTTGCTCCTTACCAAATATAGGGAAATATAACGAGGTTTTATTTAATTTTGCTACATTTAAAGAACTCATAACATTCGAAAAAATACATTTTAATGAAATATACTCCAATTGATAGTTCACTTTTTATAAAAAACAGAAAAAAATTCGCTAAACAAATGAAGCCCAAAAGTTTGGCCATTTTCAATTCTAATGATATTTACCCTATTAGCGCAGACAGTACCATGCCATTTCAGCAGCATCGTGATATTTTTTATTTGAGCGGTGTAGATCAAGAAGAAAGTGTTCTGATTATTTTTCCCGATTGCCCTAAAGAAAAACACAGAGAGATTTTATTTCTAAAGGAAACCAATGAACATATTGCCGTTTGGGAAGGTGAAAAACTAACCAAAGAAAAAGCCTTTGAAACCAGTGGCATCAAAACGGTGTATTGGTTGCAGGACATGGAGAAGATTCTTTTTGAAATCATGACTCAATGCGACACGGTTTACATAAACACCAACGAGCATTACAGGGCCAACACAGAAGTTGAAACCCGCGAAGCCCGTTTTACAAAATGGCTAAAAGCAAAATTTCCGGCCCATAGCGTAGCAAAAAGCAATCCTATTTTACAAAAATTACGATCTGTAAAAGAAGATATTGAAATCGACCTGATGAAGCAGGCCTGTGACATAACCGAAAAAGGCTTTCGTCGTGTTTTGGACTTTGTAAAACCAGGCGTTTGGGAGTACGAAATTGAAGCCGAACTTATGCATGAGTTTTTACGAAACCGATCTAAAGGGTTTGCATACACTCCCATAATAGCTTCGGGCAATAACGCCAATGTGTTGCATTACGTTGAAAACAACCAACAATGCAAATCAGGCGACTTGATTTTATTTGACACCGCAGCCGAATACGCCAATTATTCTAGTGATTTAAGCCGAACTATACCTGCTTCTGGAAAGTATTCCGAAAGACAAAAAGCGGTTTATAATGCTGTTTTAAGGGTGAAAAATGAAGCCACAAAAATGCTCGTTCCAGGGACAATTTGGGCGGACTACCATGTTGAAGTTGGCAAACTAATGACTAGCGAACTGCTCGGTTTAGGTCTTCTCGACAAAGCAGATGTACAAAACGAAAACCCCGATTGGCCGGCCTACAAGAAATACTTTATGCACGGCACGTCGCACCATATTGGATTGGACACCCACGACTATGGTATTTTAACCGACCCCATGGAAGCCAATATGGTTTTTACCGTTGAACCTGGCATCTACATTCCAGATGAAAGCTTTGGCATTAGGCTAGAAGACGATGTCGTGATTCAAGAAAGCGGTGAGCCCGTTAATTTGATGAAAAATATACCCATTGAAGTTGAAGAAATTGAAGAGCTTATGAATGCTTAATAAAAAACAAAGGGCCGTCAGTTGACGGCCCTTTTTCGCTAAAATACTAATATCGTAATTTAAAGAGTGACTAATTCAAATAAATAATTGTTTAGTTTTTGTAGCGTGTTTATTTTATCTTTTGAGTCAATCAACAGCGATATATTGTTTTTACTACCGCCATATGAAATCATTCTAATTTTTACATCCTGTAAAATCTGAAACAATCTGTAAGTATCTTGATGGTTAACCACAGAGTGCCCTACCAAACAGACAATACTTTGGTTTTTATCGACTTCAATCATCGCTATTTTGTCTAATTCAAGTAAAATAGCATCCAGGTTCTTATCGTCATCAATAGTTAAAGAAACCGCAACCTCCGATGTCGTAATCATATCAATTGAGGTTTTATGCGTTTCAAAAATCTCAAAAACCCTTTTTAGGAAACCGTGGGCCTGAAGCATTCGTGCTGACTTAATTTTAATAGCCGTAATACCATCTTTAGCGGCAATGGCTTTAATGCCATTTTCGGTAGTGGCACTCGAAATTAAAGTACCGTGCGCACCTGGATCCATGGTGTTTTTTAACCTAACAGGTATATGGTCTACTCTTACTGGCGTTACCGTTTGCGGATGCAATATTTTGGCTCCAAAATAGGCAAGCTCGGCAGCTTCATCGAACGATAAATTCGAGATTGGATTAGTGTTCTCTACATAACGCGGATCGTTATTGTGCATCCCATCAATATCGGTCCAAATCTGAACTTCTTCGGCCTTAATCGCCGCCCCTATTATGGTTGCTGTATAATCGCTACCACCTCTTTGGAGGTTGGATATATCGTTATTATCATCTAAACAAATAAAGCCTTGCGTGATATAAATTTCAGCATCTTCAGTGCTGTTAAATACAACGGCAAGCTTATCCTTAATGTAATCAATATTAGGCTCTTTATAGGCATCTATTCTCATAAAATCCAATGCCGGTAATAAGGCAGAACTTAAACCTTCTTGTTTTAAAAACGCATTGAACATATAAGTTGAAAGCAATTCGCCCTGAGCCACAATTTTATTTTCTAAGACTTCTGAAAAGGTTTGCCCCACACTTTCAGTCAATACATCAAACACTCCAGAAACATATGCCTTAACATCAGCGTTCAAATTGGCATTAGCCAATAAATCATCTATTGTTTTACTGTATTTTATTTGAAGTTCGTTTATTATGTTTTCAGCTTCAACAGCATTTCCATTTTTTATCGCTTCAGCAATAGCCACCAAATGATTTGTGGTTCCAGACATAGCAGAAAGCACCACAATCTTCTTATCGCCATCGTTAATAATACTTTTGACGTTAGCCATATTTTCAACCGAACCAACCGAGGTTCCACCAAACTTTAATACTTTCATTTTCATTAATTTGTGGTGCAAAACTATAATTCATTTGCATACCATCGATGTTTATTAAAAAAATTGTTTATTTTTACACATAATGTTAAATATTTAACACTTAGTTTTAATCATGAAAACGGTATCAAATTGTGTTGAAGACATATTAATTGCTCAACCTTATTTGGAAGAAGCCCTTTCCAGAAATATTATAAATTTTAGCGCATTAGCGATAGAACTTACCGAACCTATTAGCAAAATGCTGAAAAAAGAGGTAAAACCCGGCGCTATTATGATGGCGCTTAGGCGATACAACCCACCACCTTCGTTATCAAATTCGGTAAAAATGAAACGTGTTATCCAGAATTTAGGCGACATTACGGTACGCTCGAACCTTACCGATTTTACCGTTAAAAATTCTGAAACCATTATTGATAACCATGCTAAAATTTTAGAACGTATTAACCAAGAATCAAAACTTTTTTACACCTTTACCCGCGGCATACACGAAAGCAATATTATTGTTTCCAGCAGCTTAAACGAGTTTATAAAAGACTCCCTTAAAAACGAACGGTTTTTGGCTGTTCAAGATGGCCTATCGGCCATTAGCATTAATTTACCGCAAGACAACTCGAAAATTGCAGGGCTCTATTATCACTTTTTTAAACGCTTGGCCTGGGAGGGCGTTGTGCTTTACGAAGTACTTTCAACGACCAACGAGTTTACTATTTTGGTAGAAGATGAGTTTGTCGACAAAGCATTTACCGCCATTAAAAAGGTGAAATCTTAGCTTTTTTATCAGCTTGATTTTATCTTTGCATCAGATAATTTCAACATGATTCTAGAATACAAAGGCTCCAACATTTATTACACCGATATCGGAAAAGGTAAAGCCCTTGTTTTACTGCACGGCTTTTTAGAAAACTCCAACATGTGGCTTCCGTTTTTGGAAGAGCTTTCCAAAAAAAATCGGGTAATTTGTATCGATTTACTGGGCCATGGCAAAACAGAATGCCTAGGCTACGTGCATACCATGGAACTCATGGCAGAAGCCGTGGGTGCAGTTCTTAAAACGTTACGAATTCGCAAATCCACCATTATTGGCCATTCTATGGGAGGTTATGTAGCACTCGCTTTCGCGGAAAAAAACCCAGATGCTTTAAGGGGACTTTGTTTGATGAATTCTACAGCTAGGGCTGATTCTGACGAAAAAAAGAAAAACAGAGACCGTGCCATTTTGGCCGTGAAGCAAAACCATAAAACCTTTATAAGATTGGCGATTGCCAATTTATTTAGACCTAAAAACAGAAAGTTGTTTCGCGAAACCATAAAACAAATCACCAAAGAAGCGCAACAAACACCATTACAAGGTATAGTTGCTGCTCTAGAGGGTATGAAAATTAGGGAAGATCGTGAGGCACTGCTGCATTTTACACCATTTAAAAAAATGCTTATTCTGGGCAGAAGAGACCCCGTATTAGATTACGAGGCTTTGATGAGCCAAACACAAAATGCCGAAGTAGAAATTGTAGAATTTCCCGACGGACATATGAGTCATATTGAAAACAAGGACAAATTCCTACTTAACATAATGCATTTCATCGAAAATATATAGCGTTTTATCGTGTTTTTGATTTTTTTGTTTAAATTTAACCTGTTAAATCGAATGAACATGAAAAAATCTACTAACAAACCTACACTCATACCGAGAATGTATTGCAACCTTTTTGGGCACGATTATCAGGTAACAAAAAAGGTAACGTACCATGTAAAGGAGTACACCTGCAGATACTGCAAAAAAGAATTGACCACAAACAGCAATGGCAATTTAATTGAACTTACACCAAAATTTAGGGAAATTAACAGTATCCTAGAACGAATTTACCACGCTCGAACCGAACGTTTAAAGAAAAAAACGCTCGCTTCGTCGATCTATTAACCGCATTATTAACATTTCGATTGCTTTTTAATAATTTAATGCTCTCTCTAAAAATTAAATTAATATGCAAAAAAAATGAGAAGCATTCAATGTAAAGTATTTGGGCACGACATTATAGTAACCAAACAAGTAACCTACCACGTTAAAGAATACAAATGCAAAGTCTGCAATAAAGAATTCACAACAAACAGCAACGGCCGTTTAACAGTACTTACTCCTAAATTCAAAGAAATTAATGAGGTTTTAGAGCGTGTTCACAACAAACGCCTTATGCGATCCTTTAGCGAACAAGACCTAATAAAACCAGAAGATTTACTGGTTTTTAAGCATTAAAGTTTTTCCATCCCTGAGCCTGTATTGGAATTTTGGTGTCCGCCCGAGTTATGAGATGCATACCTTCCTGCGCTTCTTTCATATAACCAATAACCGTTAAATTAGGATTGGCCTTTATTTTATTGTAATCGTCTTGTGAAATGGTAAACAACAACTCATAATCCTCACCACCATTTAAGGCTACGGTTGTACTATCAATATCAAATTCTTCACAAGCAGATATTACCTGAGGGTCAAGAGGTATTTTTGCTTCATACAAATCGCAACCCACCTTACTCTGTTTGCACAAATGGATAATTTCAGAAGAAAGCCCATCACTCAAATCAATCATAGATGTAGGCTTAACATTCAAATCTTCTAACAATTTAATAATATCCTTTCTGGCCTCCGGCTTAAGTTGCCGCTCTATTATATAGCTGTAAGGTTCTAAATCGGGCTGGTTGTTTGGATTCACTTTATAGACTTCTTTTTCGCGTTCCAGAACCTGCAACCCCATGTAAGCGGCACCAACATCTCCTGTTACTACCAACAAATCGTTAGGCTTTGCCCCACTCCTGTAAACTTCAGTCTTAGGTTCAACTGTTCCTATTGCAGTCACCGATATCATTAAACCCGTTGTAGACGACGTAGTGTCGCCACCAATCAAATCAATGTTATAGATAGAAACAGCCATTTCAATGCCTGCATATAATTCCTCCAAGGCTTCTACCGGGAACCTATTAGAAACAGCGACTGAAACCGTTACCTGCGTCGCCTTGGCATTCATGGCATACACATCAGACAAATTAGCAATTATCGCCTTATACCCCAAGTGTTTAAGAGGCATATAACTCAAATCGAAATGCACACCTTCTACCAACAAATCGGTTGTAACAATAGCATTATTGTTTTCAAATTGCAATACCGCCGCATCGTCTCCAATACCTTTTATAGTCGATTTGTGTTTTATTTTGAAATTTTTGGTCAAATGGTCTATCAGTCCAAATTCGCCATATTCACTTAAAGGGGTCCGTGATTGATTTTTGTCTTCTATCATGGTGCAAAAATAAGAAGCTATTTTTGTTTTTACTATTTTTATACTAAAACAACTTATATTTAGTTTTTATTATAAATCTTGCTATGAAAAACCAAAAACTTTTGTGCGTTGCAATGCTTTTAACAATGGCATTATTAACAAACCTTGCGTGCAATGTTGAACCTGTTCCTACCGAAAACATAAACGAGGCTGTTGATGCAGACAACGATGGTATTACCGATGGTAATGACAACTGCCCCAACACCCCTAACCCAGAACAAGAAGACCTAGATAAAGATAATATAGGCGATGTTTGTGATGACAATGTTACGGTACCTTTAGCATTTTGCGAAAATGGATTTGCAGATATTTATCCCTGTAAAGACTATAATTTAATGGGCTTTGTGCCGATTGAACAACTTGGAGGCCCTGGTTCTGAAGGAAATGATTGCTGGGGGTGGACAGACCCAATGACCAAAAAAGAATATGCATTATTTTGTACTACTAGCGGCCTAGCGTTTGTCGATATCAGCAACCCTAACGCACCACGTGTTTTGGGCGTATTACCAACGGCAACAATAAGCTCTCCATGGCGCGATGTAAAAGTATTTAACAACCATGCATTTATTGTTGCCGATAATGCTAATTCACACGGAATGCAAGTATTCGACCTCACAAAATTACGGAATGTAACCAACCCTCCTGAAACGTTCATCGCCGACGCCCAATATACTGGTTTTGGTAGCGCGCACAACATCGTAATTAATGAAAGTAGTGGCTATGCTTATGCTGTTGGAACCAGCCGCCTTGAAACTTATGCGGGAGGACCTTTGTTTATAGACATAAACAACCCTACAACTCCTGTTGATGCCGGTGGATTTCCAGGGTATTCCCATGACGCACAAGTAGTAACCTACAATGGTCCAGACACCGAGCACAACGGTAAGGAAATTTTAATTGGCAGTAATGAAATGGAACTCGTTATTGTTGACGTTTCCAACAAAGCAAACCCCATTCTAATTTCAAAAATTAGTTACAACAATGTGGGCTACACCCATCAAGGATGGTTCACCAACGACATGAAATATTTTATTTTAGGAGACGAACTGGATGAAATTAATTTTGGCACCAATACACGCACTTTGGTTTTTGATTTTACCGATCTTGATGCCCCTAAATTCTATATGGACTACCTAGGGGATTCGGCCGCTATCGACCATAATGGCTACGTTAAAAATAATTGGTATTTACAAGCCAGTTACACTGCAGGCATGCGGGTTTTAGATATTTCGGACATCGAATCAAAAACCATAACCGAAATTGGCTATTTTGACACGCACCCCGAAAACAACAGCACGAGTTTTAACGGCGCATGGAGTGTGTATCCTTATTTCAACAGCGGAAACATTATAATTAGCGACATCAACAGAGGATTGTTTATTGTCAGAAAAAGTGGCATATAATGCTTTCTTTCAGCAAAAATATACAATATGCCATCTGTTTATTAGTCATCGGTATTGTGTTCAGTTGTTCTAAATCCGAAGAATTTAAAGCTACTTCAAACGGTAAAAAAGTAAATCT